>JAFRDM010000007.1 GCA_017403885.1 Oscillospiraceae bacterium | reverse complement strand
GCCAAAAACGAACGCCTGCGTCTCGCGGCGCAGGAACAGCGGCTTCTGGCGGAGGAACAGGAGCGTCTGGCAAAGCAGGAGAGCCTGCGGGCCGCGGAGAACAGTATCGGTGAATACCTCGAGCGCGCCGCCGCACAGCTCGGCGGACAGGAGCGCGTCAGCGCCGCGAATTCGCTTCTTGACGCGCTGAGTCTCAGCGAGTCAAACGGCGATCTGCGGCGCGACGAGATCATCGCCGCGCTGCGCAGGACCATGTACATCGAACCCTTCGCGCCGATCGCCGGCTTTTCCAATCAGAACACCCGTCTGCTGGACATCGTTCCTTCGCCGGACGGACGCCTGGCCGTAGGCATCGAGAACAGCAACACCGCCGCGCTCATCGATCTGGAGGAGAACAAACTGCGCTTCAAGGTCTCCGTGGATAACGGACAAATCAGCGAGCTGCGCTTTTCCCCGGACGGATCGCGCTTCACCGCCCTGTGCGACATGGGGCGTCTTGTTACGGTCTGGAACACGGCGGACGGATCGGTGGCCTTCAGCTACACAAGCGAGGCCAACCAACGCTATCAGATCGCCAACGCTTTCTTCTGGACGGATGCGGACACGCTGCTGGTGCAGGACATGGAGCACTTCTATCTCGTTTCCTCCGACGGGACGAAGAAGCTCTTCTACACGTTGGGAGACCATCAGGACTGGTACGACCCGGAGTACAACCTTCTGACGCTGCTCTTCGAGCGCTCGCTGGAGGACGTGTTCACCATCCACAGCGACGACTATACCGGCACGCTGATCTGCTGTACGCCGGACCGCTCCCGGATGCTTGTGGGCGGCCTTGTCGGAGAGACCGGCATGATCCTGCTCGACGGGGAAGGGCAGCTTGTCACCCCGCTCAAGCTCATGCCGGGTACCATCTGGGAAAAATATGCGATCAGCGACGACGGGGCGACGGTGGCCTGCATTTCCGCCTTCGGCTTTGTGGCAGGCTGGGACGGCAAAACCGGCGAGCTGATCTACCTCTACGCACCCGAGGTCGACAGCAGCTACAGCGGCACCTACTCCGTCAGCACGCCGGTTTTTTCGCCGGACGGAGACTATCTGAGCTATGTGATAAGCGATACGCTTTTTATTACCGACGCCCGCACGGGCGCCATGCTGGTAAAAGGCGGGATGGCGTCGACGAACTACACCCCGGAGCTGGCCTACAGCTCTGACGGAGGCTATCTTTTCATTACGGATCAGGCATTGTATATTGTGGACGCCGCGGGGCGGCTTTTCCAGATGCTGGACACCGACGCCGCCGCGCCCTATAACAACGTAGTGCAGCTGGGCGAGCGGATGCTGATCACGAAGGGCGACGGCACGGCCTACGTCTGCTGCACGCCTTCCGCCGCCTCGATCCGCAGCGTGGACGGCGACGGGATCCCCGCTCTCTGCGAGCGATACGATCCGCACAGCCCTCCGGCGGGGAACCTCTTCGCAAACCTCAGCGCCGAGCACGAGCTGACGGAGGCTTTTCTCAACACCACGGCGCTATCGCCCGATCAGCTTGTGCCGAAGCTCTGGTTTTCGACGGACGGGCACAGGGCAGCGCTGAGCTATGCCGACGGCGTGATCGAAATCTTCAACGCAGAGGACGGCGGCCGGGTCAGCACCATGCTCAGCCAGCTTTTGCAGCCGATCAGCGCCCTGGCCATGTCGGAGAGCCGCCTCGTGGTCTCTGACAGCAGCGGGCGTCTGATGATCTATGATCTGGACGGCGGCGCGGTCGTCAACATCCGCAGCGGCGTTTCGCCCTGTACGGGTTTTTCCTTCAACGCAGAGCATGATAAACTGATGGCACTGCGCGAGGACGGTGTGATCGACGTCTACGATCTGGCGGCAGACGAGTTGCTTTTTTCCATGCGTTCGCCGGAACGCTTCACGGACTTCGGCTTTGCCGAGGACGGAAGCTGCGCGGCCGCGCTGACCGCCTCCGGCGCGCTCCGCGCGGAGCTGTGGACCGACGAGACCTCGCTGCTGGCCTATGCCGGAGAGATCACAGGGCGCTGATTGCCGCAGAAAAAGGAATAAAACAGACCGTTTTCATGTTGAAAACGGTCTGTTTTATGTTCCGTCGTCCCTGTACGGTCTCTGCGGCGGCAAATACCGACGGACGCCGGGCCGATCCGCGCTCGCGGAGAAGAACCGCGGACTGTTCGGCTGGGTCGCCGACAAGGTCAACGAGATCACCGGCCGCATAAACGACGCCTACGACGAGATCGACCTTTCGGACGACATCGGCGTGTACGAGGCGGCGCGTATCTTCCAGCGGTCGGAGAACGAGATCCGCGAGCGGTGGAACAAGTTGCTTGTCACGGCCAACGAGAACAAGGCGGCCGAGAATGTGACGGGCAAAAAAATATCCGCCGGGAAGGGCGTGCAGTATCAACGGTCATATATCACTATCGGCAGTGGCACACAAAAAGTATCTTCGTCAAGTGCGATCAGCCTCCTGAAAAGCCGTATTCTGCTCCGTTTTACCGCGATTTGCCGGGCAGAAAAAGTTGTTAATAAACTGTGACTCTGTCACGGAAAAAGCAAAATACGGCAAAATGCGGCAAGTCAATGCCGTCAATGGTAGTCAAATGGTAGTAAAACTGAGGGGTTCTTACTACCGTCGAAAGCAGGAGCACAAAATGACAAGTCAAGAATTAAGTAGTTCATTATACACCATCACGACGAATTTTTCCATACAAAAAAATCGGCACTCTGCAGCTCGCAGAGTGCCACACGTTCGTCTAAATTTTTTATGGAGAATTATCTCCGGGCTCCTTCACCCCTGCCAAGCCCGTCAAATAATCCAGACTGACGCCATAGTACCCTGCGAGCCTGACAGCAGATTCCAGTGGCAGAGGGCGAACGCTTCGCTCGTACTTGGAGTACAGGGACTGATCGCACATCAGCTCGTCCGCAACCTCAGCCTGCGTTAGCCCCCGAGCCTCCCGGAGTTGCCGGATTCTGAGCTTCATATCCCGCCTCCGGCAATCTTTTCAAGCATACGGACATAGGCCAGAAAGGTCTCCCGACCGGTCTCTGTCAGCCAGTAGGTTGACCTTTGCCTTCGTCCAAGTATTTCCCGCCGGCAACAGAGAAAGTTGTCGATTTCCAACAATTCCAGCTGTTTCCCCAGATTTCCCGAAGTTGCCTCTGTTAGTTTTACAAGAGTGGTAAAATCCTTCGGGCCTGTCATCAGCGCCGCGACCACTGCCAGCCGCAGACGGGATTGAAACGCGACGGGTATCTCGTGAAGTTCCATGGATTAACCCCGCTTCAGCGCCTGCCCGCAATACAGGAGCATCATACCCGGGGCAATATCTAAAAGGCAGATCACAACCGTGTAAGCCGTGACCATGGCATTCGAGACTGGGATCTCAGCAATGCCGGTGCCTGCGACAAAAAAGATGTGAGTGCTCAGAATGACTGTCGCCAGCACGCCCAGAACGATCCCTGCCCATAGCATACGCCGATTATCCAGGAAAACCGCAGTTATGAGCAGAGGCAGCAGAGGCAGCACGAAAATGAGAAAGTTGTGAGAGATGGTAAGTGCAGTACCGAAGCGGTTCATGAATTCTGCGGAAAAGGAAAATGCGTGTGTCGCTAAAAGCGAAAGAATAACGGTTAAAACAACAGTCAGGAAAAGGAAGAGCAGAATACACAGACCCCAGATATCCATCAGTTTTAGCCCGAGCGTATTGCCACCCTTTTCCGACAGATTACGGCGCCCCATGAAAAAGCTCACAGCCAGAGAAATGTAGAAAACCCAGCCGATAACACCGAGAACTCTGCTGACAGCCTGTATGGTGGAAACAGAAGCAGAAACAGACAACAGTCTCATTATCGTCTCCAGAGTCCCGTAAACCATCCAAAGAATCCCAAACCGTATAAACCACGGTGCAACGGCCTTCATGCCGTCAGCGGTTTTTTCCAGAATGCTTTTAATATAAGATATCTCTTCCCACGGATCGCGATGCTGTTCATCCATAAAATATCCCCCTCCGGACACTCTGCATTGCAGATACTCTATAATATAGAGTATCTATGGTTTAGAGTATAAGCTTACAGGGAGCGATAGTCAAGGACAATATGTCCTATAGGACAAAACGGCATATTATATGACGAATTTTCCACACAATAAAATCGGCACTCTGCTGCGGCAGAGTGCCTTGTGGGTTTTGGGGTTAAACTGCTCTGAACAATTTCTGCGTGGGCTGTTCCTTCCCGGCGAGTTTTTCCTGCTCCCGGCGGGCGGCCTCGGCTTCCTCCATGCGGTGAAGTTCCTCGGCGGCGTCTTCCAGACCCAGGTGAGTGTAGGTGTTGAGCGTTACGCCGATGTCGCTGTGGCCCATAAGGTACTGCAGCGTCTTCGGATTCATCCCGGCTTTGGCCTGATTGCTGCAGTAGGTATGGCGGCAGACGTGCGGGGTGATGTTAGGCATTTGGACCCGGTAGATATCGTTGTAGCGCTTGACCATATGGTTCAGCCGGTGCTCCCAATGCATGGCTACCAGCGGCAAGCAATCCTTACGACGGATTTATCTTTGATTACCACGAAGGCGATCGTTATACCGTAATGGTGTTTAACGATGCCCAGATTGTTACGCCGGCAGAGTTTGCGAACTATCAAAAAATCAGCAGTTCCAGAAGGTGAGCGCGGATTACAACGAAGCCGTAGAGAACAATGACATGGACAAGGCATCACATCTTGTCAACCAAGCGGCAAAGGATATCCGTTTCCAGAAGCTCGGCATCGGAGAGACCGCCGAAGAGCAGCAGGCGCGGCACCAGAAACGGGGCATCCTTTCGGATGCCCCGTTTCTGGTGCCGGTGGTGGGACTCGAACCCACACGGTGTCGCCACCAACGGATTTTGAGTCCGTCACGTCTACCATTCCATCACACCGGCATATCGCTGTCGAGTATATATCATCCGGGAGGAAAATTCAAGAGGGAAGAATTCCGGCCTCATACGGCAGGCAAAACCGGGAAAAAGCGCAGGACGGCCGCTGCGAGCAGGGCGGAGAAGACCGCAGAGAGCGCACGTCCGACAAGATGCCCTCGCGCGTCGAGATCCGTTTCGGCCAGTACGGCCATGGTTTGAAAGCAAACGGAAAAGCCGCCCCAGCCGCTGAGAAAAGCGGCCAGCACAAAGCGTCCTCTCGTCGGCGGAAGGCCGCGCAGAACGCCGACGCCGCTTGACAACTCGAGCATGCCGATCAGCAGCGCGCGGATATCCTGTTCTTCCGCACGGAAAAGACGGGAAAGCGCCGCGGCCGCCGCACTCCACAGCCCAAGCGCGTCGAGAAGGCCCGCAAGCACGCAGAAGCAGACCACGAAGCCGCACACGCCGAGCACGGCCGAGACGGCCTGCCGCACCGAGGCGACGAGCGCTTCGGCGATCCCGACCTCCGCCGCCGGCTGCGGCGCGGCGTCAGGCGCGCGGCGGCGGATCAGCATGCCGACGAGCAGCGCGGATGAGACATGCACGCAATAGAGCAGAAGCCCCGCCGCAGATGAGGAAAAGATCCCGGCGCCGATCACGCCGACGAGAAAAGAGGGACCGGAATTGTTGCAGAAACGCAGCAGCCTCTCGGCCTCATCCTTTTTGATCTGCCCGACAGCGTAAAGCTCCGCGACCGTCTGCGCACCGAGCGGATATCCCCCGCAGATCCCGGCGAAAAAGGCCGAAGCCCCCGCGCCGGACACGCCCCACAGCCGCCGCGCGAGCGGAGCGAGCACACGCCCGAGCGTCTGCGGCACTCCCAGACGGATCAAAAGAGCGCTCGCGGTGAAAAAGGGGAGAAGAGAAGGGACGATCAGCTCGGCGCAGAGCGATAGACCGCAGCGGGCGCTTTCGATCGCCTCACCGGGCGCCAGGATCAGACAGAACATGGCGCAGAGCGCGCCAAGCACGGCCACGCGGTTTCTCATCCTTCCGCCTCCTTCCCATGTATCAAGCTATGAGCGCTCTCATAAGGATATACGGACAAGGGGGGTGTGACGCGATGCGCAGAAGATTTCCGGACGCCGACGTGCTGGCGGAAGGGCTCGAGCTCCCGGCGGAGGCGCTCGGCTCGTTGCTCGTCACGGCGGTCGGCCGCAGGCGCGTGCTGATCGAAAACCACAGGGGCGTCGCACAGTACAGCGACGTATGCCTGCTTTTGAAAGCCGCCGAAGGCATATACGCCGTGTACGGCGACGGCATACGCATCCGCCTGCTGGGCAGGCACAAGCTGGCGATCGAGGGGGATATCCGATCCATGGAGTGGGAAGAATGAGGAGAACCGGCGGATCTCTGCGCGGAAAGGCGCGCGTCGAGCTGCTCGGCGGCGGGACGGACCGCCTTCTCAACGCCTGCGCCGAGGCGGGAGTGCCGCTTTGGGATATTGGCTTTCACGGCGCGGCCTGCCTTCATGCGGGGCTGTGGGAGCGCGATCTGCCGCGCCTTGAAAAGATCGCGGCGCTGTGCCAGTGTGAGATGAAAACGCTGGAGCTCCGCTGCGGAAGCGGCAGTATCGGGCGCGTACGCGCGCGCTCAAGGCTGGCCGTGTTCGCGGCGGTCGGCGCGATGCTGCTCGCGCTGTCCTCGCTTTTTATTTGGGATATCGAGGTCGTGGGGAACGAGAAGCTGTCAAAAGGGGAGATCCTGCGCGCGCTGGCGGACTGCGGCGTTTCGGAAGGCTGCTTCTGGCCGACGGCGGACGCGGAGCGCATTCGCAGCGCGATGCTGCTGCGTTGCGAAAAGCTTGCCTGGATGACGCTCAACGTCCGCGGCTCGCGGGCAACGGTGCTGGTGCTTGAACGGGAGGAAAAGCCTGCGATCTACGACGAACACGCGGCGGCGGATCTCATCGCGTCGCGCGGCGGCGTGGTGTGGGGCCTGTCGGTCAAAAACGGCAGAACGCTCGTCGGCAGGGGAGAGCTTGTCACGGCGGGCCAGACGCTCGTCAGCGGCGCGATGGACAGTCCGACGGGGCCGGCGCGCGCGGTGCGCGCCGAAGGCAGCGTGACGGCAGAAACATGGCCGGAACGCAGTATCTTCCTGTCGCCCGGCGCGCGGCAGAAGGAACGAAAAAACGGTTTCCGGCTGATCGTCGGCCTGCGTTTCGGAAAAAACAGGTTCAATCTTGTCACAAACAGTAGAAAAGAGCTTGACGAATGTGATAAAATCGTGAAAGAATATACGCTGGGCGTCGGGGGGCTGTTCCGCTTCCCGCTGGGTCTGAGCGTCGAGATCTTCCGCCCCTACCGCGCGGCGGACGCCTCTGCGCCGGACCTCTCCGGCGCAAAGGCGCGCGCCCTCGCCGCGCTCGAAGAGGAGACCGACGGCGAGATCCTGTCCTGCGATTTCGAGGAGGGAGACGCCCGGATCGTGCTGCGCGCACACTGTCTGGAGAACATCGCGCTTACCAAAGAAACAGAGAACCCATAGCGGGGAGGATCCTACATGATAGAAAAAACCATCGGCGTGGATCGGATGGAGCACGTGATCAGCGTTTTCGGCTCCTTTGACCAAAACCTTCGCATCATCGAATCGGAGCTTTCCGTCGCGGTCGTCGAGCGCGGCGACCAGATCCACATCAGCGGCGAGGCGGAAAACGTGATGCTTGCCGAGCAGGCGATCAACGGTCTGCTGTCGCTGGCGGCCAAGGGCGAAAACATCGACGCGCAGAATGTGCGCTATATCCTCAAGCTCGTCCGCGAGGGCAAGGAGGATAAGATCGCCGAGCTCGCTCAGGACGTCATCTGCATCACGGCAAAGGGGAAACCGATCAAGCCGAAGACGCTTGGACAGAAGGAATACTGCGAGGCCATCGCGCACAATACCGTCACCCTCGGAATAGGCCCCGCCGGCACGGGCAAAACTTATCTCGCCGTGGCAGAGGCGGTGGCGGCCTTCCGCTCCGAGCAGGTCAACCGTATCATCCTCACGCGCCCGGCGGTCGAGGCGGGCGAGCGGCTGGGCTTTCTGCCCGGCGACCTGCAGAGCAAGGTCGACCCCTATCTGCGCCCGCTGTACGACGCGCTCTTCGATATGCTCGGCGCGGAGACTTATCAGAAATATCTCGAGCGCGGCAATATCGAGGTGGCCCCGCTGGCCTATATGCGCGGCCGCACGCTCGACGACAGCTTCATCATTCTCGACGAGGCGCAGAACACCTCGCGCGAGCAGATGAAAATGTTCCTCACGCGCATCGGATTCGGCTCGAAGGTCGTTATCACGGGCGACATCACCCAGATCGACCTGCCCGAGGACAAGACCAGCGGCCTGAAGGTCGCCATGAAGGTGCTCGAAGGGATCGACGACATCGCGATCTGCACGCTCACCGGCGCGGACGTCGTGCGTCACCGTCTGGTACAGAAGATCATCGAGGCCTATGAGGTCTTCGAAAAGAAAAACCCTGCGCCCGCGGAGGAAAAAAAGCCGCCGCAGCGCCCGTACAGGAGAAAATAAATGAAGCACGATATCAGCGTCAGCCGTGAGAAAAGGGGGCTTGGCCATCCGGAGGCCGCGGCTCTCGTCAAAAGCGCCGTCCGCGCGGCGCTGGAGGCCGAGGGCGTTTCCCGTCCCTGTCTGATCGGCGTAGTCTTTACCGACGACGAGGGCATCCGCCGCGTCAACCGCGAGTTCCGCGGTATCGACCGTGCGACGGACGTGCTCTCCTTTCCCTTCAGCGAGCAGCGGCCCGGCACCTTTGACGCCGAAAGCTGCGAGCGCGACCCGGACAGCGGGCGTCTGCTGCTGGGCGACATGATGATCTCGCTTGAGCGCTGCGCGGCGCAGGGCGACGAGCTCGGCCACGGCTTCGAGCGGGAGATCCGCTATCTGACGGTGCATTCCGTGCTGCATCTGCTCGGATACGACCACATGGACGAGGGAAAAATGAAAAAACAGATGCGCGCAAGAGAAAAAATGATCATGGGGGATACGGACGAATGACAAAAGCGGCTATGATCACGATATGCGGCAGGCCGAACGTGGGAAAATCCACGCTCACAAACGCACTGGTGGGCGAGAAGGTGGCGATCGTTTCTCCCAAGCCGCAGACTACGAGAAACCGCATCACGGCGATCGTCGAGAGAGGGGACACGCAGTTCGTTCTGCTCGACACGCCGGGCATTCACAGGCCGCGCACGCGTCTGGGCGATTACATGGTCAACGTCGTGCGCGAGAGCGTGGCGGACGTGGACTGCGTCGTCATGATGGTCGAGCCCGTGGCCTCGATCGGGCCGCAGGAGGAGACGCTGATCGCGCGTCTGCGGGAGACAGGCTGCCCTGCGATCCTCGTGATCAACAAGATCGACAGCGTGGAAAAAGGCCGTCTGCTCGAGGTCATCGCGCTCTATTCCGCCGCCTATGCGTTCGACGCGGTGATCCCGGTCTCGGCCAAAACGGGCGACGGACTTGACGAGCTGCTGCGCGAGCTGGACAAATATGCCGTCGAGGGCCCGCACTTCTTCCCCGACGACATGATCACCGACCAGCCCGAGCGGCAGATCTGCGCTGAGCTTGTGCGCGAAAAGCTGCTCAAATGCCTCGACAAGGAGATCCCGCACGGCACGGCCGTCGAGATCACCCGCTTTTCCGAGCGCGAGGACGGCGTCGTCGAGATCGACGCGACGATTTTCTGCGAAAAGGACAGCCACAAGGGCATCATCATCGGGAAAAAGGGCGCGATGCTCAAAAAGATCGGCGAGCTTGCGCGTTCGGACATGGAGAGCTTTCTGGGTACGAAGGTCTTTCTGCAGACATGGGTCAAGGTGAAGGAGAACTGGCGCGACAGTATGGCCCAGCTGCGCAACTTCGGCTATAACAACGAGTAAAGATAATAACTTCCAACTATAAAACTCCGCCCGCGGCAGATACTAAAGGCGGAGGTGGCTTGGATGAACAGCGAACTTCTTTGGCAGGCCTTCGTCGACACCGGAGATCCTTCGTATTATCTTCTGTATAAGACCGCGTCCGGCAAAGAGAGAGAACAGGAACAAAAGAAAGGCGGCAGCGGGAGCGAGCTTCCCGCCGCTTCGGATTGAACGGAGAGACAGCCTTTCCGTCAGTCATCGCGTCCGGGAGCGTACATATATGTTCGAGACGACAAAAGCGCTGGTGCTGCGCGAGGTGAAATACAAGGAGGCGGACAGGATCCTGACGCTGTTCACCGCCGACAACGGGAAGATCACCGCAAAGGCGCGCGGCGCGCTGCGCAGGAACAGCCGCACGGCCGCGGCCACGCAGCAGCTGAGCTGGTCCGACATGACCCTGTTTTTCAACAAGGGAAAGTGGACGGTCAACGAGGCCAGTGTGATCGAAGCCTTTGACGGCTTAAAAGGAGATATCGCAGCCTTCGCGCTCGGCAGCTATTTCGCCGAGTGTGTCGAGGCGCTGTCCGTGGAGGATCAGAAGGAGCCAGAGCTGCTGAGCCTCGCGCTCAATTCTCTTTGGGCGCTCAGCCGCGGCCTGCACGATCCGCGCAAGATCAAAGCGGCGTTTGAGCTGCGGCTGATGAGCCTGTCGGGCTATCTGCCGTCCGTTGATCGCTGCGCCGTCTGCGGCGCGGAGCGGCCTGACGAGCCAGTCTTTGACCTGCTCGACGGCAGGCTTTTCTGCCGCCGCTGCTGCACGCGCGGCAGCGCGGTATCGCTGGACGACAGGTCGCTTGAAGCCATGCGATATATTCTCTCCGCGCCGCCCAAGCAGATCTTTTCCTTCGCGCTTGCGGGCGACGCGCTCGTCACGCTCGGCTTCGCTGCGGAAAACTATCTGCTGGCGCAGACCGAGAGGAGCTTCGGCACACTGGAGTATTATAAACAATTCAAGACGGATTAACGGGAAAAGAAAAATGAGTTTTTTTGAAAAATCGCTGACGACGCTCGAGCTGCCCGCCGTGCTGGCAAAGCTTGCCGCCGAGGCGGTAAGCGATTCGGCCAAAGAAGCTGCGCTTGCGCTCGCGCCCTCGGCCGACCCCTTTGAGGTCAAGCGTCGTCTCTCCGAGACCGGCGCCGCGAAGTCCATGATGGTCGTACGCGGCAGTCCCTCCTTCTCCGGGGTAAAGGATGTGCGTCCTTCGCTCGCGCGAGCGGACCTGGGCGGCGCGCTCAATACGCGCGAGCTGCTTGCCATCGCGCGCGTGCTGCAGTGCGCGCGGCTGGTGCGCGGCTACATTGCCGACGATCCGGGCGACAAAACGCCGATCGACTATCTCTTCTACGCGCTGCACACGAACAAGTTCCTTGAGGAAAAGATCAACACCTCCATCATCGGCGAGGATGAGATCGCCGACGGCGCCTCGCCCGATCTCGCCTCGATACGCCGCCAGATGCGCGCGGCGGCCGCGCGGGCACGAGACGCCCTGCAGAAGATCATCTCCTCTCCCTCCTATGCCAAGATCCTGCAGGAGCCGATCATCACCATGCGCTCCGACCGATTCGTGGTCCCCGTCAAGGCCGAGCACAAGGGCGCCGTGCCGGGCCTCGTGCATGACATATCCGCCTCCGGCATGACGCTCTTCATCGAGCCGATGGCCGCCGTCAAGGCCAACAACGAGCTGCGCGAGCTCGCGGCCAGGGAAAAGCTGGAGATCGAGCGCATCCTTGCCGAGCTCTCGGCCGACTGCGCCGAGCACCGCGGCGACATCAATTCAGACTACGAGATACTGATCAAGCTCGATCTGATCTTCGCCAAGGCCAAGCTCTCCTACAAGCTCGACTGCGGCGAGGCCGACACGGAGGGCGAGTGGATGCTGCTGCGCCGCGCACGCCATCCGCTGCTCGACCAGGCCAAGGCCGTGCCGATCGACGTCGAGCTCGGCGGCAGCTTCGACACGCTCGTCATCACCGGTCCGAACACCGGCGGCAAGACCGTCTCGCTCAAGACGATCGGCCTGCTTGCGGCCATGCATCAGTGCGGGCTGCATATCCCCGCCGCGGACGGCAGCGTCCTTCCGGTGTTCAGCCATATCCTGGCCGACATCGGCGACGAGCAGAGCATCGAGCAGAGCCTGTCGACCTTCTCGGCGCACATGACGAATATCGTCAGCATCCTCGCGGAGTGCGACGAGCGCTCGCTTCTGCTCTTCGACGAGCTGGGCGCGGGCACCGACCCGACCGAGGGCGCGGCGCTCGCGATCGCGATCATCGAATACGCCCGACAGAAGGGCGCGATGATCGCCGCCACCACACACTACGCCGAGCTGAAGGTCTACGCGACCAACGAGCCCGGGGTGCAGAACGCCTCCTGCGAATTCGATGTGGAAACGCTGCGGCCGACCTACCGGCTGCTGGTCGGCATCCCCGGCAAATCGAATGCTTTTGCGATCTCGAAGCGACTGGGGCTCGGCGAGGACATCATCGACGACGCGCGCCGCCGCGTCGGGACCGAGAGCGCAAGCTTCGAGGCTACGATCGAAAAACTGGAGCAGACGCGGCTGATGCTGGAGAAGGACAGGAACGAGGCCGCGATCCGTCTGCGCCAGGCCGAGGAGAACGCGAAAAAGGCCGCTTTCCTGAAAGCCGAGCTCGAGGTAAGACTTGAAAAAGCGGAGATCAAGGCCAGACGAGAGGCAGAGCGTATCCTCTCCGACGCGCGCCGCTCGGCGGAGGAGGCCTTTGAGGAGATCGACGAGATGCGCCGCCGCGTCAACGACGAGAGCGACGCCAACGCTCTCAACGAGGCGCGCAGCGAGCTGCGCCGCAAGCTGAACGAGGCCGAAAGCGCCGTCCGCGCGCCTGAGGTCCTCCCGACGGAGGAAAAGCGTTCCTCCCGCGCGCTTGAGGTCGGCGATATGGTGCTTGTCCGCTCGCTCGGCGTCAAGGCCCAGGTCCTGAAAATCTCTCCGGAGCGCGTTTTGACGCTGCGGGCCGGGATCATGAACCTGACGGCCAAAGAGGACGAGGTCCTGCTCCTCGAGGGCGAAAAGCCCAAGGCAAAGACATCCTTTTCCGGCAGCTCGACGCTTCGCTCCGCCGCGATCTCGACGGAGATCGATCTGCGCGGCATGGAGGCGATCGAAGCCGTGCTGGCCGCGGAACGCTACATCGACAGCGCCGTCATGGGCAAGCTCGGCACGGTTCGGATCATCCACGGCAAGGGGACCGGCGCGCTGCGCAGCGCGATCCATCAAATGCTCAAAAAGAACAAGGCCGTCAAAAGCTTTCGTCTCGGCCGATACGGCGAAGGAGAAACAGGGGTAACTGTTGTCGAACTGAAATAAAAAACGCCTTTGCGGAGCGCGAGGAATGTATAAAACTACGAAAGCGTCAAAATCAGTTGACGGGACAGGCTTTTTTTGCTAAATTAAGAATGCACCGAAAGTGCATCTTGTATAAAGTTAAGGGGTGGCAAGTATGATTTCCAAAGAGGTAGTTATCAACAATCAGGTCGGCCTCCATGCCAGACCGGCTACTTTCTTTATCCAGAAGGCGAACGAGTTCAAGAGCAGCATTTGGGTCGAGAAAGAAGACAGACGCGTCAATGCGAAGAGCCTTCTCGGCGTGCTTTCCCTTGGTATCGTCAAGGGCACGGTGGTCACACTTATTGCCGACGGCGCCGATGAGGACGAGGCGATCGCCACGCTCTCTGCGCTGATAGATTCCGACTTCAACGAGTAATATCGGAACAACTTTACTCATGGATGGGGCGTGCTCTGCACGCCCCGTTTTCGTAGAATGACCGATTGGTGATCCGAATGTCGAAAGAAAACAGGGCCATACTGGAAATGCTGTGCTGCGCCGCGCTGTGGAGCATCGCGGGGATCTTCATCAAGCTGATCCCCTGGAATCCCTTCGCCGTTGCGAGTCTGCGCAGCATGGTCTCCGGAACGGTCATCGCCGTATATATGGCGATGAAGCGGTATCGCTTCGTCCCCAGCCGCCGCGCGCTGATCGCCGGGCTGCTCGAGGGCGGGGTCTATCTGTGCTTCGTCTGCGCGAACAAGCTGACCACGGCCGCGAACGCGATCGTGCTGCAGTTTACCTCGCCGGTATTCATCGTGATCTATTCCGCGCTGTTCTTCAAGGAGAAGATCCAAAGGAGCGATCTTACGGTCGTGCTCTTCACGCTTGCCGGCATTGCGCTGTTTTTCTTTGATCAGCTGCAGGGGGGATATATCCTGGGCAACTGCGTGGCGATCCTCGCGGGCATGATCATGGCGGGAATGTTTATGGCCATCGGCGCGCTCAAGGGCGAAGAGCGCTTCAGCGCCGTGCTGATCGGCCAGATCACGGCTTTTTTGGTCGGGCTGCCCTTTGTCCTCGGCGGAAAGCTGAACTACACGCCGACGGCCGTCGTCAGCGTGTTGATCCTCGGCGTGTTTCAGCTCGGTATTTCATATATCCTGTATGCAAAATCCGCGGACTATTGCCCGCCGCTGGCCTGCTGTCTGCTCGGCGCGCTCGAGCCGCTGCTCAATCCCGTGTGGGTCTTTCTGTTCAACGGAGAACGGCCGGGGATCTTTGCGCTAATCGGCGCGGTGATCGTCATAGGCGCGATCACGATCTGGTGCATCCACAAGGCAAAAGCGGAGGAAAAAGCGCATGCTTGACACGCTTCTGGAAAAAGCGAATAATCTGCCGCTGCTGCCGGGCGTATATATCATGCTTGACGCAAAGGGCGAGGTCATTTACGTCGGCAAGGCCAAACGGCTGAAAAACCGCGTCGTCAGCTATTTCCGCGGCGAGCATCCTCCGAAGGTGGCCGCAATGGTCGACAAGGTGCGCGATTTCAACGTGATCGTGGCCGACAGCGAATTTGAAGCCCTCGTGCTGGAAAACTCGCTCATCAAGCGTCACAGGCCGCATTACAATATCCTGCTCAAGGACGACAAGGGCTACCCCTTCATCCGCGTCGACATGAAGAGCGCCTATCCGCAGATGACCGTCTCGCGCAGCGCGCCAAAGGACGGGGCCAGCTATTTCGGCCCCTTCGGCGGGCGCTATCAGACGCGCGAGATCATCGATGTGATCCGTCGGACGCTGCTGCTCCCGGACTGCGCGCGGAAGTTCCCGCGCGACATCGGGAAGGAACGCCCCTGTCTGAAATATCAGATGGGCAGCTGTGCCGGCTGGTGTCTCGAGGGCCCGACGCAGGAGGACTACCGCAGCCGCATCGAGCAGGCCGCGCTGATCCTTGAGGGCAGAAGCGCAGAGCTGATAGAAGATCTTCGCTCGGAAATGGAGCGGGCCGCGGGGGAGCTGCGCTTCGAACAGGCCGCCGCCCTGCGCGACCGCATCCGTGCCGTCGAGGCGCTCTCGCACCGCCAGCGGGTGATCTCCACGGCCTTTTCCGACACCGACGCGATCGGCTTCTGCCGCGGCGCGAAGAGCTGTTTTACGGTGCTGCATTTCCGCGGCGGCGATCTCAGCGGCAAGGACGCCGAGATGCTCGACGAGCCGATCGAGGAGGACGCCGAGGCGATCTCGAAGCTCGTCCGTCAGTATTACGCGACGCGCGGCGCGGTGCCGAAACACATCCTGCTCCCGATCGAGTGTGACGACCGGGAAGAGCTGGAGACTTTTCTTTCGGAAAACTCCGGCAGAAAGACCGTTATCGAGGTACCGAAGCGCGGCGAGCGCCTGCGCCTCATCGAGAGCGCGGCCGTCAACGCGCGCGAGGAGATCCTTCGCCGCACGACGCAGGCCCAGCGCCGCAGCAAAACGCTCGAATGGCTGCAGAAGGCGCTGGATCTCGAAGGCTTCCCGCATCGGATCGAGGCCTTTGACGTCTCCAACCTCGGCGACATGGGGATCGTCGCGGCGATGACCGTACACGCGGACGGCCGCCCTCTCAAGCGGGACTACCGCAAATTCCGCATCCGCGGACTTGAGCGGCCCGATGATTACGCCAGCATGTACCAGGCTGTCGCAAGACGGCTGCAGCGTTATCTGGACGGAGACGAAAAGTTCTTTCCGCTGCCCGATCTGCTGCTGATCGACGGCGGCAGGGAACACGCCGCGACGGCGCGCAGAGCCGCGGAGGATCTGGGGCTGTCCCTGTCGATCTTCGGCATGGTCAAGGACGGGCGGCATCGCACGCGCGCGCTTGTCACGCCCGATGGCCGCGAGATCGGCATCGCGGGAAATCAGGCCGTTTTTTCTCTTGTCGGGAACATTCAGGAGGAGACGCACCGCTGCGCCGTCGAGTACCAGCGCTCGCTGCGCGACGAGAGCTACGGCTCGACGCTCGAAAGGATCCCCGGCGTGGGAAAGAAGCGCAGGGAGGATCTGATCTCGCATTTCAAGTCCGTCAGGGCGATCCGCGGGGCCTCGATCGAGGAACTGGCCTCCGTCGTGCCGAAAAACACAGCGGAGGCGGTGTGGAGTTATTTCCGCAGGGATAAGGAAGAGCAGGAGGAGTGAATGAGAGTCATCACCGGAAGCGCGCGGGGCAGACGCCTCAAAACGCCGGACAACTATGATATCCGCCCCACGGCCGACAACGTCAAGGAGGCAGTTTTCAATATCCTGCAGTTCGACATCGAGGGAAGGCGTGTGCTCGATCTCTTTGCCGGGACGGGCCAGCTGGGGATCGAAGCGCTCAGCCGCGGGGCCGCGAGCGCCGTTTTCGTCGACCGCGACCGTGCGGCCGTGCAGATCGTGAAGGATAATCTCAAAACCTGCGGCCTGTCCGGCACGGTGATCTGCGGCGACTCTCTGTCATTTTTGAAAAGCTGCGGACGCTTCGATCTGATCTTTGTCGACCCGCCCTACGATTCCGGCCTGTACGACGAGATCCTGCAGACGATCAATCAGGTTGACATATTATCCGAAGGTGGTATAATAATCGTTGAGGCTCGGCGTGAAACGACGCTGAGCGATATGACTGCGCCGTATCGCAGCCTGCGGGAATACCGCTACGGTAAGGTCAAGATCCGTACCTATACCAGGGAGGGCTAGCCTATGAGGACCGCCATCTGCCCGGGCAGCTTTGACCCGATCACGCTCGGGCATCTCAACATCATCCGCCGCGCCTCCAGGATCTTTGACAGGGTCGTCGTGTGTATCATGAAGAATTCCACGAAGACCTCTCCCATGTTCACGGCGGAGGAGCGTGTGGATATGGTGCGGCGAGCCTGCGTCCGCTATGAAAACGTCACGGTCGAGAGCTCCGATATCCTGCTGGCTGAGTATGTCCGCCGCTTTGAGAACCCCGTGATCGTCAAGGGACTTCGCGCAGCCTCTGACTTTGAATATGAGTTCCAGATGGACCTCATCAATAAGAACATCAATCCGGAGCTCGAGACGATGTTCCTCACCGCCAGCGGCAAGTATACCTTTCTCAGCTCCTCTGTCGTCCGGGAGATGGCCCGCTACGGGGCCGACCTCACCGGGCTTGTTCCGAGCGAGCTGATCGCGGAGATCGAAACAAAAGCTAAACAATGGGGGAAGTAAAATGGATAACAACAACGACGTGATTGAACTGCTCGATATCCTTTACGGTATGGTGACCGAGGCCTGGGGCGTCCCGCTTGGCAACGACAAGTGCATCATCGAGCGAGACAAGGCCATCGAAATCATCAACGACATCAAGGCCAATCTTCCCGGCGCGCTGGCCGAGGCGAAGCGCCTCGTCGCCGCGAGAGACGAATTCATCGGCAACGCCAAGCGCGAGGCCGAGGCTCTGCGCAAGAGCGCCGAGGAAAAGGCGCGCCTTATGGTCGAGGAGCAGGAGATCGTCCGCAGCGCCAAGGAGCGCAGCGCCGAAATGATCGCCGCCGCCGAGAACAAATCCCGCGAGCTGCGCCGCGTGGCCGCCGACTACGTCGACGATCTGATGCGTCAGACGGAGGAGAGCATCTCTTCCGCGCTCGCCACCGTGCAGAACTCCCGCGGCGCGTTCAAGAACGCCGGCGCCGCCGTCTCGAAGAGCAGAAGCGACGAGGTTCCCGAGCAGAAATAACGATCGCCGCATCAAAAGCCCCGGGCCCACATTTTGGGCCCGGGGCTTTTGCTTTTTCCACATATTGTGATACCGAAAAGCAGGTAAAAACCACAAAAAATAAGACAAAAAAAGACAAAAAGTTTTGCTTGCAATTTGCGGAGCGTCCCCCTATAATTGAATTGGATGTGGAGCAATGTGGAGCAAAATGGTGAGAAAAAGCGGAGGAGAAAAGGTAAAATGACAGGCGAGTTTCAGCATTCCCTTGACAGCAAGGGCAGATTATTTATCCCCGCCAAGCTCAGAGAGGAGCTCGGCGAGATCTTTTATATGACCGTTTCCATGGATCGCTGCCTCTGCGCCTACAGCGCGGAGAGTTGGCGGAGCTTTTCCGACAAAGTCAGCGCGATGCCCTATGTCAGACAGCGCCGGATGCGCCCGCTTTTTGCTCATGCTGCGAAGTGCGAACTGGACAGCCAGGGCAGGACGCTGATCCCGCAAAACCTGCGCGCTTACGCGAATCTGGTCAAAAACGTCACCGTCGTGGGCTGCAACAACCATGCCGAGCTGTGGGACAGCGAGGCCTGGAAGCTCGTCTACGACGCCGAATCCACGCCCGAGAACATCGCGGCCGCCATGGAGGAACTGGATTTTTAAGATGGAAGAGCCGAAACATGTCTCCGTCCTGCTGACGGAGTGCATCGACATGCTGCGTATCGACCCGGAGGGCGTGTATGTTGACGGGACGCTTGGGCTCGGCGGCCATTCTCTTGAGATCGCGAAGCGTCTCCGGGGTGGCCGCCTCGTCTGTATCGACCGCGACGAGACCGCGATCGAGCGCGCCGGAAAGCGGCTGGAGGCTTATCGCGACAGGATCAGCTTCGTGCACGGCAACTTCTCCGATACGGCGGAGATCCTCCGCTCGCTCGGGCTTGACGGCGCGGACGGGATGCTCTTCGATCTCGGAGTCTCTTCTCCGCAGCTGGACGAGGCGTCGCGCGGCTTTTCCTATCAGCACGACGCGCCGCTCGATATGCGGATGGACGCCTCCGCGCCGCTGACGGCCTATACGGTCGTCAACGAGTGGGACGAAAACCGCCTCAACCGCATCCTGTGGGACTACGGGGAGGAGCGATATGCCCGCCGCATAACGGCGGCGATCCTGGCACGGCGCGCGCAAAGACCGATCGAGACGACGGGAGAGCTCGCCGATATCATTCGCAAAGCAATGCCCGCGGCGGCGCTGCGAGAAAAGCAGCACCCGGCCAAGCGGAGCTTTCAGGCGATACGCATTGCGGTGAACGACGAGCTGGGCGAGGTCGAGCGCATGATGGACACGGCGCCGGATCTGCTGCGAAGGGGCGGGCGGCTGTGTGTGATCAGCTTCCATTCCCTCGAGGACAGGATCGTGAAAAACGCGATCGCGCGGCGTGAAAACGGCTGTACCTGCCCGCGCGAGGCGCCGATCTGCACCTGCGGCTTCGTGCAGACGCTCCGCAGCGTGACGAGAAAGCCCATCGTGCCCGGAGAAAAAGAGACAGAAGAAAACCCCCGTGCGCGGAGCGCCAAGCTGCGCGTGGCGGAGAGAGTATAGATGCGCCGCTCCAGACAGAGAGTTTTTGTTCGCTCCGTGTGCTTTCTGCTGGCGGCGCTTCTGCTTTTCCTGGCGCTCTCGGCGCAGATTCGTCTCAGAGCGGTCGAAGCGGAAAGCGCCGCGCTGAAGAGCGAAATTGAAGAGCTTGAGAAGAAAAAAGAGCTTCTGTCCGCGCGGCTTGCGGGATGTCTCAGTCTCGGAGAGATCGAGCGGCGCGCTTGCGGAGAACTGGGCATGTGCCGCTGCCGCGGCGATCAGATCAGGGTGATCGGCATAGAGGAAGACGACGCCGAATAGAGATAGATCAACGATCTCTTTTATCGGGAGAGTCCTATGTCGAAGAACAAATGGAAAACTGTGCCGGGGATCGGCATGCTGCGCCGCACGCTGTTTTTGATGGCAGTGTGCGGTATCGCGTCGTTTGCGCTGCTTTTGGGCAGACTGTACAAGCTGCAGGTCACCGATCACGAGCGCTATGAGTCGCTTGCGCTGTCGCAGCAGCTGCGCGAGGCTTCCGGCTCTCCCGCACGGGGGACGATCTATGACCGCAGGCTCTTTCCGCTGGCGGTGAGCGCTTCGGTCGACAACGTCTATCTCAGCCCCGTCGAGATCGAAATGAACGGCGAAGACAAGGATCTGATCGCCGATCAACTCTCACAGATCCTCGGGCTGCCGCGGGAGGAGATCTACGAAAAAGCCTCGCGCTCGGGCTCGTGGTATGTGACGGTCGCGCGGAAGGTCGAGCGTGAGACCGCGCAGCGCGTGAGAGAATTCAAAAACGAATACGGCGTCAGCGGCGTTCGGCTGGAGACCGACACCAAGCGCTATTATCCAAATGCCTCGCTGTGCTGCCACGTGATCGGATTCGTGGGGACGGACAACGTCGGACTCGAGGGGATCGAGGCCCAGTACAACGCCTTCCTCGAGGGAAGCGCGGGCAAGACGCTGCGCGAGGTCAACGCCTACGGCGCGGACCTGCTGTTCGAGGAATATGCCGAGCACATCGCAGGCGCGCGGGGCTGCGACCTTGTCACGACGATCGACTCGACGATCCAATACTATGTGGAAAAGCATCTCAGGCAGGCCGTCGTCGATTATGACGTCCGCAACGGCGCGGGAGCGATCGCGATGGATGTGAACACGGGCGCGATCCTCGCCATGGCCTCGCTGGAAAACTATGACCTCAACGACTTTCTCGCTGTCGGCGAAGAGGCGCAGTCCGTCGTGGACGCGGCGCCGAACGCCGAGGAGGCGCATGAGCTGCTGCGTGCCTTCCAGCAGCGGCAGTGGCGCAACAAGGCCCTATCGGACACCTACGAGCCGGGCTCGACATTTAAGATCATCACGCTGTCGATGGCGCTCGACTGCGGAGCGGTCAGTCTGAGCGACGGCTTTTACTGCCCCGGGCATGTCAGCGTCGTCGGGCGCACGAGCCCGATCCGTTGCTGGAAGGACGGCGGGCACGGTTCGCAGACGCTGACGCAGGCCGTGCAGCATTCCTGCAACGCGGCCTTTGTCAACATCGGCCTGCGTGTCGGAGCCGAGCGCTTTTATCGATACTGCGACGCCTTCGGCTTCCTGACGCTGACGGACGATCCGGATGAAAACCTCAGCGCGAGCACGGGGATCGACCTCGCCGGCGAGAGCGGCAGCATCTGGTGGAGTCGGAATACCTTCTGCTCCGAGCGCAACCTCTCGCAGCTTGCCGCCGCCTCCTTCGGGCAGACCTTCACGATCACACCGCTTCAGCTTGTCACGGCCGTCAGCGCCTGCGTCAACGGAGGGCGGCTGATGAAGCCCTTCGTCGTCGGCGAGATCCTCGCGCCCGACGGCACGACGCTTCTGCGCCGGGAGCCGGAAATGGTGCGGCGTGTCATCTCGGAGGAGACGAGCGAAAAAGTGCGCGGGATTCTCGAACAGGTCGTCGGCGATCCCGACGAGGGAACGGGGCGCAACGCTGCCGTGGCGGGATACCGCATCGGCGGCAAGACCGGAACAAGTGAAAAGGTAAGTCTCGAGGCCGCGACAGGGGAGAAACAGTACATCGTCTCCTTCATCGGCTTTGCCCCCGCGGACGACCCGCAGATCGCTCTGCTTGTCTTTCTGGATACGCCCTCGACGGAGACCGGCATTTATATCAGCGGCGGGCAGATGGCCGCGCCGCTGGTGGGGAAAATGATGGCTGACATTCTGCCTTATCTCGGCGTTCTTCCGGAGTACAGCGAGACCGAGCGCGAGCGCATGGACGCGGTCGTCCCACAGACAGTGGGCAAAAGCCTCGGCGATGCGGCGCTGACGCTTCTCGACGCGGGGCTGCGCTGGCGCATGATCGGCGAGGGCGACACCGTCACCGCGCAGCTGCCCGCCGCACATTGCGAGATCGCCCGCGGAACAGAGATCATTTTGTATCTTGGGGCTGAAATATCAAATGAAAAAGAAAGTGTTCCCAATTTGATCGGAATGCGTTATAATGATGCGCGTGATATGCTGTCGTCACTGGGTATTTATATCCATTCGCTCAGCGCCGTGCTTGACGGCGAGAGCCAGTGCGTCGGCACGCAGAGCCTGCCCGAAGGCGCTCCTGCCGCGCACGGCAGCGTGATCGAGGTCTCGCTGCTCTCCTCCGACGACGACATATTGGGAAGATATTAAAAAAGGGTTAGAGACATGAAATTATCCGAGATCCTGCGAGATATTGAGATCCTGTCCGCCTCGGCGGATCTGGATACGGAGATCTCCGGCGTGAGCTACGACTCGCGCAAGACCGAGCCGGGAGACCTCTTCGTCGCCGTCAAGGGCTTCACCTCCGACGGACACCGCTTTATCCCCGCGGCGATGGAAAAAGGAGCGGCCGTCGTCCTCTGCGAAGAGATCCCCGCGGACGGCACGCCCTATGTGCAGATCGGCGACTGCCGCCTCGGCCTTGCGCTCGTGAGCCGCAATCTTTTCGGCGAGCCGGCGCGCGAAACGACGCTCATAGGCATCACCGGCACCAGCGGCAAAACGAGCTCGAGCTATCTGATCAAGCACATGCTCGAGACAAAGCTCGGCGCGAAGGTCGGCCTGATCGGCACGAACGGCCACAT
The DNA here is from genome assembly GCA_017403885.1 of Oscillospiraceae bacterium. Taxonomy (GTDB): domain Bacteria; phylum Bacillota; class Clostridia; order Oscillospirales; family Oscillospiraceae; genus Limivicinus. The sequence goes on along the minus strand of JAFRDM010000007.1, from coordinate 7,655 downwards.
GATCGGAGAGGAGTTCCTCCACTCCGAGTTCACCACCCCCGAGAGCTACGATCTGCAAAAGCTTTTCCGCCGCATGGCGGACGCCGGATGTACCCACATCGTCATGGAGGTCTCGTCCCACTCGCTCGCGCTCGAGCGTGTGGCGGGCGTGCATTTCGACGTCGCGCTTTATACCAATCTCTCACAGGACCATCTGGACTTCCATCACACGATGGAGGAATACGCCGCGGCCAAGAAAAGGATATTCTCCATGTGCTCGGCCGCCTGCGTCAACGCGGACGACGCCTGGGCGGACTTTATGACTGCGGATGCCGACTGTCCGATCCTGCGTTTCGGCATCGAAAAGGAAGACGCCGATCTCCGCGCCGAAAAGGTCGAGCTCAGCGCGGCGCATGTACAGTTCGAGGCCGACTTTGCCGGGGACAGGGCCGAGACCTCGTTGGCGATCCCCGGGCTTTTCTCCGTCCACAACGCGCTGGGCGTCATGGCGGTCGGACTCGTGCTCGGTCTCTCGCTCGAGGACTGCGCGGCGGCGCTGCGCGATGCAAAGGGCGTCAAGGGCCGCCTCGAGAGCGTGCCGACGGACGGCGATTATGCGATCATCATCGACTATTCCCACAAGCCCGACGCGCTGGAAAACGTGCTGAAAACGCTGCGTCCCGTCACGAGGGGACGGCTGATCGTGCTTTTTGGCTGCGGCGGCGACCGAGACCGGCTCAAACGGCCGATCATGGGCGCTATCGCGGCGGACAACGCCGATCTCTGCATCGTCACGAGCGACAATCCCCGCACCGAGGATCCCGAAGCCATCATCGACGAGATCATGGAGGGCATGCGCGGAAAATCCACGCCCGTGCTGCGCATCTGCGACCGCTGCGAGGCGATCCGTACGGCTATTGACAAGGCCCGCGCGGGTGATGTAATATTGCTTGCCGGAAAGGGCCATGAGGATTACCAGATCGTGGGGCATGAGAAGCACCATATGGACGAGCGGGAGATCGTGGCCGAGCATATAAAAATGAGGAATCACAGATGACGATAAAGCTCATGTGCGCCTTTATACTGGCGTTTCTGTTTGCCACCGCGTTCGGAAAGCATTACATCCCCTGGCTGCGGAAACAGAAGGCCGGGCAAAACATCAAAAGCGAGGTCGAGTGGCACAAATCCAAAAGCGGCACCCCCACGATGGGCGGCGTCATGTTTATTTTGGGCGTCCTCCTCTCTCTGCTGACGATCGGCTTCCCGAGCATGATGCGCGGCCGCTTTGTCCATCTTTTTGTCTTTCTCTTCGCGCTGGTCTTCGGCGCGATCGGCTTCCTGGACGACTGGGAGAAGATCAAGAACAAGCAGAACCTCGGCCTTTCGGCGCGCATGAAGTTCCTGCTTCAGCTCTCCGCCGCGCTGGTGTTCATCTTTCTGATGCGCCGCATCGGCTTTGTGCGCCCCAACCTGTACATCCCGTTTTCCAACAGGATCGTACCGGTCCCGGAATGGCTTTATTTCATCTTCGCGGCCTTCGTGATCGTCGGAACGGTCAACTCCGTCAATCTTACCGACGGCGTGGATGGGCTTGCCACCGGCACGTCTCTGCCCGTATGTCTGTTTTTTGTGGCGGTCACCTTCGCGTGGGGGAAGGACTTTCTCGAGCTGGGCATTTTTGCTTCCGCGCTGCTGGGTGGGCTGATGGGATTTCTGGTATACAACTTCAACCCGGCCAAAGTCTTCATGGGCGACACGGGATCGCTCTTCCTCGGCGGCGCGATCGCCGCGATGGCCTTTGCCTACGACATGCCGCTGATCCTCATTCTGATCGGCATCATGTTCATTGTCGAAACGCTCTCGGACATCATCCAGGTCGGCTACTTCAAGCTGACCCACGGCAAGCGGGTGTTCAGGATGGCTCCCTTCCATCACCATCTGGAGATGGGCGGCTGGACGGGTAGAAAATGGAGCGAAAAAGAACTGTTTGTCCTCTTCACAGGCATAACCCTGCTGTTCTCCATCATATCTTTTATTGGAGTGTTCCAGCGCTACGCCATGTAGATGAACAATAGTCGGGGAGGTGGGAGAAGTGCGTTACGACACGGCCCGCCTCGCCGACTTTTCCGTTCTGCGCGGGGAGGAAAGAAAAACCGGCGTTGACCGCGTCTTTCTTGTTCTCGTCCTGATCCTGCTGGCCTTCGGCGTGATCATGGTCCTGTCGGCCAGCTTTCCGCGCGCGAGCTATGATCCCGCTCACGTCACCGGGGGAAGGGCCTCGTATTATTTCGTCCGCCAACTGATCTTTGCCTGCGCGGGCGTCGGCGCGATGCTGCTGTGCTCGCGTTTCCCGATGGGCTTCTACAGGCGCTTCGCTCCGCATTTCACGGCGGCGACGCTGCTGCTGCTTGCGCTCGTGCCCCTCATCGGCGTCAAGGCCAACGGCTCGCGGCGCTGGCTCGGCGTCGGTTCGCTCACGCTGCAGCCCTCCGAGCTCGCCAAGCTCGCCGTTATCCTGCTCTTTGCGGCAATGATCTGCCGCCGCCGCGGCCGCATGCGCAGCTTCCGGGAAGGGATCCTTCCCTTTGCGCTCATCTTGGCGGTGATTGTGGGCCTGCTGATGCTCGAGCCGCATTTTTCCGCCTCGATCATCATCCTCTCGATCGGTGCGGTCATGATCTTCCTCGGCGGGGCGCCGCTTGGTTGGTTTGCCGCCGCCTTCGGCGCAGCCGGGGCGGCCCTGGGCGTGCTTCTGGTCTTTTTCCCTTATGCCTCGACGCGCATCAGCACATGGCGCGATCCCTTTTCCAGCTCCTCAAACGAGGGCTATCAGATCGTCCAGTCGCTTTATACGATCGGCTCCGGGGGCCTGGGCGGCGTGGGGCTGGGAGCGAGCAGGCAGAAATACCTTTATCTGCCGGAAGAGCACAACGATTTTATTTTTTCCGTCCTGTGCGAGGAGCTTGGCTTTCTGGGCGCGGCGATGGTACTGCTGCTTTTCGCGCTGCTGATCCTGCGCGGCTACCGTATCGCGCTGCGCTGCCGCGATCCCTTCAGCTTCCTCGTTTCAGCGGGTATCACCACGCTGCTTGCTCTGCAGGTCTTTCTGAATGTCGCCGTCGTGACCAATCTGCTGCCCTGCACGGGTATTTCTCTGCCGCTGTTCAGCTATGGCGGCACGGCGCTGATCCTTCAGTTGGCGGAAATGGGGATCGTGCTGAGCGCCTCGCGGGAGAGCGAGCCCGCATAAAGAAAAAAGGGGGGACGACTCTCCATGAGATTTCTGTTTACCTGCGGCGGAACGGCCGGCCACATCAATCCTGCCCTGGCCGTCGCCGGACGGCTGCGCGAGCTCCTCGGCGGCTGCGAGATCCTCTTCATCGGCGCAAAGGGCATGATGGAGACCGAGCTTGTCCCGCGCGAGGGCTATGAGATCCGGGAGATCGAAATCACGAACATCAGCCGCTCCCACAGCCTGGAGGGGCTGGCGCATAATATCCGGACGGTCAAGAACGTCGCCGTCTCCACCGAGAAAGCGAAAAAGATCATCCGGGAATTCAAGCCCGACGCCGTCATCGGGACGGGCGGCTACGTTTGCTTCCCCGTGCTGACGGCGGCTGCCATGCTGCATATCCCGACGCTCATCCACGAGAGCAACGCCCTGCCGGGCCTGACGACGAGGCTGCTTGCCGACAAGGTGGACAGAGTCATGGTCGGCTTTGAAGACAGTCGGGAGCATTACGCCAGACCGGAGAAGGTGACCTACACCGGCACGCCGGTACGCGGCGGCTTTGCCGGCTGCACACAGGCGCAGGCCAAGGCGGAGCTCGGCCTTCCGGCAGACAGAGCGCTCGTCGTCTCGGTCTGGGGCTCGCTCGGCGCCGGCTACATGAACGGCGTTATGGCTGAACTGATCCCGCTGATGAGAGAGGATCGGAGCTTTCATCTCATCCACGCGGCGGGCAGCAAGTATTATGACGAGTTCTGCGGCATGATGCAGCGGAACGCCCCGGATCACGAGAGCTTCGGCGCGGAAGTGAGACGCTATATCTACGATATGCCGCGCGTGATGGCGGCGGCCGATCTTCTGCTCTGCCGCGCGGGAGCCTCTTCTCTGGCAGAGCTCAGCTATCTGGGAAAGCCCGCGATCATCGTCCCCTCGCCGAATGTGACGAATAACCACCAGGAAAAGAACGCGCGTGTGCTCGAACGGGCGGGCGCGGCCAAAGTCCTGCTGGAGGGCGAGTTTGACGCGCCTGGCCTGTATGAGACGATCAAAGACCTGCTCTCCGACGGCGAAAAGCTCGCTTCGATGCGTGCGGCGATGCTGTCGCTCTCCGTCCCCGACGCGACGGACAGGATCTGCGCCATCATCCTCGACACGATCCGCTGAGACAATCACAACAAAAACCCTCCGGGCATAGAATGTCATGATTTCTATGCGCGGGGGGATTTCTTTATGGATATCTGGCACGTCAGAGGCGGCAATCGCCTGTTTGGGAGCTGCCGCGTTCAGGGATCGAAAAACGCGTCGCTGCCCGTGCTGGCCGCAAGCATCGTGCTGCCTGCGCGATCGCATATCCGCGGCGTCCCGCGCCTGCTGGACGTGGACGCGGCGGTGAGCATCCTCTCCCATCTGGGCTGCCGCGTCGAGCGGGAGGAAGGGGAGCTGTACATAGATTCCTCCCTGGTGACGAATGCGGAGATCCCACGGGAGCTGATGGCGGAGATGCGCTCGTCCGTCATTTTCATGGGCGCGCTGCTCGCGCGCTGCGGCGAGGCAAGGCTCAGTCTTCCCGGCGGCTGCCAACTGGGGAAGCGGCCGATCGATCTGCACCTCTCCGCTCTCCGCGCGATGGGCGCGGAGATCTGCGAGGAGGGGAGCGACATCTTCTGCCGTGCCGCGGGACTGCACGGCGCGGAGATCGATCTGCGCTTCCCCAGCGTCGGCGCGACGGAAAACATCATGCTCGCCGCCTGCGCCGCCGAGGGGAGGACGACGATCCACGGCGCGGCGCGCGAGCCGGAGATCGTGGCGCTGCAGGAGTATCTGAGAGCGCTCGGCGCACACATCAGCGGCGCGGGGAGCGGCAGGATCGTCATCTGCGGCGCCTCGGCGCGCGAGAGCGCTGACTTCACCGTGCCCAGCGATCGCATCGTCGCCGCTACGCTCGCCTGCGCCTGCGCGGCGGCGGGCGGGAGGATCATTCTGTCCGGCGTAAATTCAGAACACTTTTTAACGGTTCTCCACTTCCTAAATGACGCAGGCTGTGATATAATACATTTTAATGACATTGTGGAGATCAGCTCCGGCGGCGTTCTGCGCGCGCCGAAGAGCGTCGTCACAGCGCCCTATCCCGGCTTCCCGACGGACGCGCAGCCGATCCTGATGGCCGCGCTGCTGCGCGCGCAGGGGACGACGCGCTTTACCGAGACGATCTTCGAAAACCGCTACCGTCAGGTCAGCGAGCTGCGCCGTCTCGGAGCGGATATCAGCGTCGACGGGGCGGAGGCGGTCCTGCGCGGCGTAAAGGAATTGCGCGGCGAAACGCTGACCGCGCCCGACCTGCGCGGCGGGGCCGCTATGGTCGTGGCCGGGCTGACCGCGCGCGGGGAGACGCGCGTGGTCGACGCGGGGCACATCGCACGCGGATACGAAAGCCTGGACGACAGGCTCTGCGCGCTCGGCGCGGACGTCTGGATCGAACACAAAGGAAAGGGAACATACGAAGATGCCGTCCAACAGGATCAACCAGCCGCCCTCCAGCAAACACGGCGAGTATAAAAAGCCGCGCAAGCGCACGGTGAGCGGCGCGATACTGACCTTCGCCGTCGTTGTGATCGCGATCGTCTTTCTGATGAGCGTTTTTCTGCGCATTTCGGATATCAGCGTCGAGGGCAACGAACACTATACCGATGAAGAGATCGTCAAGGCCATCGACATCGAACAGGGCGACAACCTGTTTTTCTTCGACCGCTTTGCCGCCATCAGCCGCGTATTTGCCAAGCTGCCCTACGTCGAGGAGGTCTCGCTTGAGCGTCATCTTCCCAACAAGGTGATCATCACCGTGCAGGAGTGCAAGGCGCTGGCCTATATCGCCGTCGGCGACGAGAACTGGACCATCGACCGCAGCTGCAAGGTGCTCGGCAAGGCGACCGACAGCGAGCTCGGCTCGCTGATCCGCATAGAAGGGCTCGATCCGGGCACGCTGCTCATCGGCGAGCGGCTGACCACCTCGGACGGGGACGACTCGATCGTCGAGTTCATCTCCGACGTGCTTTATCAGATCCAGGAGCGCTATCTCGCTGAGCATGTCGTAAGCCTGAACTTTGCCGATCCTCTCGCCGCGAGCATGCAGTACGGCACGCGCTTTACCGTGATCCTCGGCGGCAAGAGCAGCGTGGACCACAAATTTGCCATGCTCGAGTCTGTGCTCGAGCAGCTGAAAGAGGGCGACGTCGGCATCATCAATGTCTCGGACGGCTCGGTGGCCCATTTTGTCCCGCAATAAGGGCGGAACTATTTACAGAATGATTACAATTACTTTCACAAAAATGTAAAAACAGCTTGACCTGCCGAAAGAAATGTAATAATATAGCTTTACATAGCGAACTACGACTTCTTGTCAGATATACTGTTCGATAAAAACAGGGAGGCAATACAATGGATTTCAAAGCAGAAAACGGTCCCGATAATGTCGTGACGTTAAAGGTCGTCGGTATCGGCGGCGCGGGCAACAACGTTGTCAACAGAATGGTCAAATCCGGCACGCAGGGCGTCGAGTTTGTCGCGATCAACACCGACAAGCAGGCGCTGAGCGTCTCCAATGCCGATCAGAAGATCCAGATCGGCGAGAAGATGACCCACGGCCAGGGCGCGGGCTCCGATCCCGAGGTCGGCAAGCGCTCCGCCGAGGAGAGCCGCAACGACATCGCCAAGGCGCTGGAGAATGCGGACATGGTGTTCATCACCGCCGGCATGGGCGGCGGCACGGGCACCGGCGGCGCGCCGATCGTGGCCGATCTTGCGCGCGAGGCGGGCATCCTCACCGTCGGCGTCGTGACCAAGCCCTTCAAGTTCGAGGGCAAACGCCGCATGGACCAGGCGAACGAGGGCATCAAGGAGCTGCTTGGAAAGGTCGACTCCCTGCTGATCATCCCGAACGACCGCCTGAAGTTCGCCACCGATCAGAAGATCACGCTGGCCAATGCTTTTGAGATCGCGGACGACGTGCTGCATCAGGCCGTCACCAGCATTTCCGACCTGATCAAGAACACCGGCTTCATCAATCTCGACTTTGCCGATGTGACCACGATCATGAAGAACGCCGGCTTCGCTCACATGGGCGTGGGACATGCCGCCGGCAAGGGCAAGGCCGAGGAGGCCGCCCGCATGGCCGTTGCCAGCCCCCTGATGGAGACCTCCATCAACGGCGCGCACGGTGTGCTGATCAACATCACCGGCTCCGAGGATATGGGCCTCGACGACATCGAGGCCGCCGCCAGCCTCGTGCAGGAGGCCGCGCATCCCGACGCCAACATCATCTTCGGCGCGAGCTTCGATCCCGCCATGGAGGATGAGATCCGCGTTACCGTCATCGCCACCGGCTTTGACGAAAGCGCCCCGGCCTCGGCTCCCGCGCCGAGCGCCGCCGCCGCCGCTCCAGTGCGTCCGG
>JAFRDM010000051.1 GCA_017403885.1 Oscillospiraceae bacterium | reverse complement strand
TCCGCGCGCTCGCGCGCTTCGCGCAGCGGGCCGGGATCCTGCAGGAGCATCAGCGGGATCGCGATATCCTGCGCTTCCGCGTACTGCGGCAGATCGCGCAGCAGCGTCCGGCGCAGCAGCATCCCGGCTCCCGTCAGCAGCCCCGCCAGCACGAGGATGGCCAGCATGCAGGGAACGGCATAGAATTTCTTCTTTTTTTGTTTTTTCAATCCTATCCCCTCCCCGTCTTAAAAGCTGAAGTACAGGAACGGGTCGCCCGCCGCGGTGGCCATGAAATAGACGCAGAGCCAGAACAGGCAGAAAAGCAGCGCCCAGGCTGTTCCGCTGCCGGAGATCCTTTTCCACAGCCGCGAGGGCAGAGGCGTGCTGCCGACGAGGCCGAGCGCGAGGTAAGGCCAGCAGGCGCGCAGGACGTCCAGCCAGTCGCGGGCGTTCAGGGCCGCGCCCCCGCCGCCGAAGAGCCGTGCGAAATACGCCGCGGCGCCGCCGGGGCCGTCGGTGAAGAAAAACACCCAGGACAGGCCGACGGCCAGCGGAACATAGAGATGTCCCAGCGCGGGGATCCTCTCGAGCGCGCCGCCGTAAAGAAGGCGCTCGCCCATGATGAGCAGGAACATCCACAGGCCCCAGAGGACGAAGTTCCAGCCCGCGCCGTGCCATACGCCGGTGAGCAGCCAGACCGCGAGCGTCGAGAGCAGCATCCGGCCGAAGCCGTTTCGGCTGCCGCCCAGCGGGATGTAGACATAGGTCTTGAACCAGCGGCCGAGCGTGATGTGCCAGCGCCGCCAGAATTCGGCAACGCTCGTCGCGCAGTAGGGATGATCGAAGTTCTCCGGCAGGCGCATGCCCAGCATCTTCCCGACGCCTACGGCCATGCGGGAATAGCCCCAGAAGTCAAAATACAGCCGCAGCGCGTAGCCCAGCACGCCCAGCCACGCCAGCGGCACGGAGACCGACTGCACGCCCCGCACATGGATCTGCCCCAACACGCCGGCGAGATGATCCGCAACGATCACCTTGCAGGTCAAGCCGAGGATGAACTCCTCCAGCCCGGCGTCCAGGCGGGTGTTGTTCCGCTTCGGTTCGGCGGCCGCGAGCTGGATCTCGCCGGGTTCCGCCAGCGGGCCGGAGAGCAGCTTGGGAAACATAAGCATGCCCGCGGCAACGGTATGCGGCGCCGTCGCTCCGCCCTGCCAGGCGTAGACGAGGAAGGCGATCGCCTGAAAGGTGTAGAAGCTCAGGCCCAGGGGCAGCGGGAGCGTTTTTCCCGGCAGCAGGCCCGACAGCTTCACCGCGGCAAGCGGCAGAGCGGTGATCGCAAGCCACAGGGCAAGCAGCCACTTCCTGCGCGTCCGCTTTTTTTGAAAGAGCAGGCAGCCCGACAGGCAGAAGATCGTGATGCCGACGAGCAGCAGGATCTGCCGCGGCGCGCCGTTCACCCCGAGGGCGTAAAAAGCCAGCCCGCCCGCGCAGAGCGCGGCCGCGCAGTATTTCCGCGGCAGGAGCCGATAGATTATTAAGAAGATCGGAAAAAAGAGAAACAGGAAGCCAAAGCTGTTAAAAGCCATTTTCGCGCGTTCCTTTGCAAAAAATGATAGGCGCCGCCTGATCAGAGTTTCATTTCCATGTATCTGCGGTAGGTCTCAAAGCCGACGGTCTCATAGAATCGCAGCGCGTCGGCGTTGAATTCCCACATGTTCAGTTCGATCCTGTCAAATCCCTCGTCCCCGGCCCAGCCGCGGATAAAGGCGATCATTTCGGCGGCGATCCCCTGTCTGCGGCAGCTCTCGTCCACGCAGAGCTCGTCGATATCGAGATAATCCCGCTCCGCCATAAAGGGCGTCTCCGGCCTTGTGACGTGGTTGAGCACCGCGAAAGCGCATATCTCGCCGCCGCGCTCGCAGACGAGGATCCTTTTGCGCGGGTCGCGGAAGACCTCGTAGATATAATCGCGAAGCTCTTCGGGGAAACCCGGCTTGAAGATCTCCGGCTTTCCCTTCACGTGAAGCTCGTTGACCTGCCGCCGCAGCTCGTTGACCCGCTCCAGCTCCTCGTATTCCGCAAAGCGTATCGTCATGTTTCCACCTCCGCGCGGAGATCGTTCCCCTGCGGTCCTACAGTTCTTTTTTCAGAAAGATCTTTTCTTCCGTCCGGTATTCTTCCGTAAAACCCTGCTTCAAAAACAGGGCGATCGCGGGATTGTCGGCTGCTATGTCGTCGTACAGCGCCGCAAAGCCGTTTTCCTTCGCCGCCGCGCACAGCATTGCAAGGCCGCGTTTCCCGTAGCCCTTTCCTCTGAACGGCGCGTAGATGATGACGTCCGCCAGACAGCGATCTGCATCCGCGTCATGGTGATAGGCGATCTCGCCCACGAAACTGCCGCTGTCCTCCCGGAGGTATCGGTAGTATCTTTTCCCCCCGGGCCGGGCGATCCAGCGTTCATACCAGCCTTCCCAGTCCTCCTCCGGGAAGTCGATAACGCCGCCCCAGGCGCGGTTATAGGACATCGTCTCCTCGTCCGAGAGCATCAATCGGCGGAACCACAGATCCTCACGGCGCGGCTCAAAAGCGGAAAGCATCTTTTTTCCCTCCCCCGCGCGCTCTGATCAGTCCTCACGATGGCGATAGGGCGTGTCCTGCCATTTGCCGCCCTGATAACGGTGCAGTTCTTCCGTCAGATGATCCCACAGCAGCACGTCGCCCGCGTCGGGATAGAATTCCAGAAAGCGGCCGTCCAGGAAGGTATAGAAGCGGCTGATGTCCGTGCACATGCCGTAGGTCGGGAGCTGCGCGCTCGCGATCGTAAAGCGCAGCGTAGCATCCTCCAGCACGCCGTCGAAGTGCAGGCCCCCGTGGTCGAGCGTCAGCGTCCCCTCGCCGCGGATCAGCGAGGTCTCGTCCCCCGTCAGCGGCTTATGTTCCGGCAGGACCCCCACCCGGACATGGCCGCTGTGGCAGAAGTCCGGCCTGCGCACCTCTTCGGCGGCACGCCGACGTTCCATGATCGTCCAGTCCGTCACCAAGCCGGGGCATACGCTGTCCCCGACGGGGCGGAGCTGATAGTATTCGTCCAGCTCCACGGTGTTTCCGCAGCGGCGGCAGCGCATCGTGTTGCCCTCGCAGTCCATCTCATAGAGCGCGCCGCATTTCGGGCAGACATAGAGCAGGGTATCGAGATGCTTGGCCATCTGTCCCTTGCCGTCAAAGCGCACGTGCGCCTTCCGGTTCCACATGTAATCGTCGTGGGCCAGCAGGCGGTTCATCGTATCCTCGATCTCCTCCACGCTCATCTCCCGCAGCTGTTCGGCGCTGAACATGCGGTCCACCACCACGTCGATCCGCCCTTTTCTCTGGTCCAGGCAATGCTTGGTATAGGTCAGGTACCCGCCGGAGATCTTGGAGAAATACACCGGCACCCCCAGCTTTTTGATCAGCTTGGCGCCGCCCGGAATAACAGGCTGCGCCATGCCGGTGATCGAGCTCATTCCCTCCGGCATGAGGCAGATATTGCCGCCGTTATGGATCACCCGCAGGATCTGGCGCATCGCATGCGTGTCCGGCGTGAAGTTCTTTTTGGGGATCACCTGCATGACGGGCAGAAGCAGGCTGGTGGGAAAGCGGAAAAACTCGTTATATCCCACGACGTAATTCAGCTTCTTGGGATAGCAGACCGGCGCGGTGAACTGATAATCCACCCGGGAGGCGTGGTTTGCGATCATTACGATGGAGCCCGGTTCCTCCGCAGGACGGGCCCGGTAAGTGAAGTGCGTGTTGCTTCCCCGGTTGAGCAGCTTTGTCACCTGCATCAGCAGCCGGTACAGCCAGCCGGGCGGCGACTTTACGTCTGTGCGCCGTATTCTTTCGTCTATCGTCATGGTCAGGCTCCTTTATCCCGCAGGTTTGTTTTCGACTCTTTTTTTATACCACAAAACAAGCGGCCCCGCAAGCGGAGAGGTCCGGCACGCGGGCTGTTGTCCGAAAACCGTCTCCGGTCTTTTTCAAGCTGTCGATTTAAATTGTTGAAAAAATCGCTTCAAAAAACTTGACATTCTATTCTCCCGACAGTATTATGATCGTGAGTTCACAGTTCGTTCATTTTTGGACTCTGTTCCGGCACATACATTTTTTTTGGGAGGATTCAACCGTATGATTACCAATGGCTTTACTTATGTGGCCGTGCTGCTGTTCATGGCAGCCGTTCTGGTCACGCTCGAGAAAACGGCCAAAGGCGGACTTGCGAAATTTTTCAAGTTCATCCCCGCCGTCGTTCTCTGCTACCTTGTGGCAATGCTTCTGTGCACGCTGAAGGTCTGGGATCTCGCCGAGACCAAGCCTGCGTACAGCGCGCTGAAGAACAACTTGACTTATGCGATGATCTTTGCCATGCTGCTGCGCTGCGACATCCGCAAGGTTCTGCGCCTCGGTCCCCGGATGCTCATCGGCTTCTTCTCCGCCACGCTGACCATCATCATCGGCTTTGTCGTCGCCTTCGTCCTGATGAAGGGCGTCATCGGCAGGGATGCATGGATGGGTCTTGGCGCGCTGTGCGGCTCCTGGATCGGCGGCAGCGGCAATATGGTCGCCGTGCAGGCCGCGCTGGATATCAGCGAAGCGGATATGGGCTATGCGCTGGTGATCGACTCGATCGACTACTCGATCTGGGTCATGTTCCTGCTCTGGGCAATCCAGCTTGCTCCGCGCTTCAATAAGTGGACCAAAGCCGACACCACCAAGCTCGACGAGGTCTCTGTCAAGTTGGAGGAGGAAGCCAGGCTGAACACCAAGCCCGCCACTTTCCAGAGCCTGCTGCTCCTGATCGGCTGCGCCTTCCTGGTCAGCGCCATCGCCGCCAACGTCGGCGCCAAGCTCTACGGCTGGACTCACTTCTCCGACAAGGCCACCTGGACGGTCCTGTTCGTCACCGCCGTTGCTCTGATCGCTGCGGTCACACCGCTCGGCAAGGTTGCCGGCTCCACCGAAGTCTCCAACCTTCTGCTCTATGCGGTCATCGGCCTGCTGGCCTCCCGCGCCAGCCTGCTCGAGCTGGGCGACGCACCCGCCTGGATCCTGACCGGCTTCATCATTCTGGCGATCCACACCGTGCTGATGCTCATTATCTGCAAGCTGCTCAAGCTCGACCTCTTCACCGCCGGCGTCGCCTCTCTGGCCAACATCGGCGGCACGGCCTCCGCGCCCGTTCTGGCCGGCTCCTACTCCGGCTCGCTCGTTCCGGTCGGCATCCTGATGGCTCTTATGGGCTACGTCGTCGGCACGCCTCTCGCGGTGCTCTGCGCCAACATTATGAAGGCGCTCGCCTGAGCCCCTTCCCTGCGCTCTCCCCTTGCGGGAGACCCGCGCGAACAAGAAAAGAAACAAAACACTATGCAGGTGATTCTATCACTTGCATAGTGTTTTATCCGGACATTACCGGCGGCGTTCTTTCGATCCGCCTCAGAGAAAGGAAACTGTGCATGAGCGTTTTATCCGAACAGGAGCCGAAAAACGTCCTGCGTTTTTTTGAGGAGATCTGCGCTATCCCTCACGGCTCAGGAAACACGAAGGCCATCAGCGACTATCTCGCTGTCTTTGCACGCGAACGCGGCCTTCGCTGCCGTCAGGACGCTTCGAACAACGTCATCATATGGAAAGCCGGATCTCCGGGCTATGAGGATGCGCCCGTCGTGATGATTCAGGGGCACATGGACATGGTCTGCGAAAAAGAACCGGACTGCAGCAGAGACATGGATCACGAGGGCCTCGATCTCTTTGTGGAGGGCGATGAAATCGGCGCGCGCGGCACGACGCTGGGAGGCGACGACGGTATTGCGGTCGCGATGGCGCTGGCCGTGCTGGATGACGATAAGATTTCCCATGCGCCTCTGGAGTGCCTTTTCACCGTTGACGAAGAAGTCGGCATGCTCGGCGCGCGCTCTCTCGACGCCTCTGACCTGCAGGCTGCATATTTGCTGAATATCGACTCCGAAGCAGAGGGCGTTCTGACGGTCAGCTGCGCAGGGTCCACGCGAGTGGTCTCCACGCTCCCGATCACGCGCGAAGCCTTCACGGGCGCGACGATGCTTTTGTCCGTCAGCGGCCTGATCGGAGGTCACTCCGGCGAGGAGATCCACAAGGGCCGCGCCAACGCCAATATTCTGCTGGGCCGCGCTCTGTGCGAGCTCGCGCGCAGATGTGAGCTGCGGCTTGTCGATGTGCGGGGCGGCGCCAAGGACAATGCCATCCCGCGCGAGGCTAGGGCGCTTGTCTCGCTGTCCGATCCGGCTGCCGCCCTTGCCGCCGTGGAAGAGCTGAACCGCGCGTTGAGCGTCGAATACCGTGCGGCAGACAAGGACGTTGCGATCGGCCTCTCCTCCGCCGAAAGCCCGCTTCTGCCGATGACGGCGGAGAGCTCCCGCCGCGTGAGCTGCTTTTTGTTCTGCGCGCCGAACGGCGTGCAGATAATGAGTCCCGAGGTACCCGGTCTGGTCCAGACCTCGCTGAATCTCGGGCAGATCAGCACGGAAGACGCTTCCGTCAGCGCCCGTTTCATGGTACGCTCGAGCGTCAATTCCCAGAAGGACGAGACTACGGCGCGCGTGGCCGTCCTGACTGAAACGCTCGGTGGGAGCGTCGATATCCCGGCCGCCTATTCCGCGTGGGAATTCCGTCCCGATTCTCCGCTGCGCGACCGCATGGTCGAGGCTTTTCGCGCCGTCTACGGGAGAGATCCGAAGATCGAGGCCCTGCATGCGGGGCTGGAATGTGGGATACTCTCCGGAAAAATGCCCTGGCTCGACTGCATCTCTTTCGGGCCGGATCTGACCAACATCCACACCCCGCGCGAGCGTCTGCACATCGCCTCCACACAAAGGACCTGGGCGCTGCTGCTCGAGACGCTGCGCCGACTGCGCTGAGCGCGGAACGATCAAAGGAGGAATGCCGCTGTGAGCAAAGAGAAAACCTCGATAGTCTTTACCGGCGATATTGGCTTTGACCGCTATATGGACAGGCGCTGGGAGGACGAAAACCTGCTGGCCAAACCCGTGCTCGATTTTTTCCGCAGCGCCGACCATGTGGCAGCAAACGTGGAGGGCGCGCTGATCGACGCCGTGGACGACGGAAGCCGCGGTGTGTTCTTCCACAGCATGAACCCCGAGGCCGTCTGCGTCCTGCAGAAGATCGGCGCGGACATCTGGTGCGTCGGCAACAACCACACGATGGATGCCGGGCGCGAGGGCGTGATCAGCACCCGTGCGATCGCGCGCAAGCTCGGCTGCATGACTATCGGCGCCGGTTTGAACGAGACCGAGGCCTCCGAGCCGATCTACCTTGACGAGGCGGGCGGGATCGGCATGTTTGGCGTGGCCTATATGGCCGAGTGCATCCCGGCGACCGCTACCGACCCCGGCATCTTCCGCTGGGATGACATGGATCTGATCGCAAAGCGGATCGCTGAGATCAAGGCCAGATGCCGCTGGTGTGTCGTCGTTTCGCACGGCGGCGAGGAGTTTACCAGCATGCCCAGCCCCTACACCCGCGATCGCTATCTGAAATATCTGGAACTCGGAGCGGATGTCGTGGTCGCGCACCATCCGCATGTGCCGGAAAACTATGAGACCTTCGACAACGGCAAAGCGATCTTCTATTCTCTCGGCAATTTCATTTTCGATACCAACTACCAGCGTGCGCATCTGTATACCGACGTCGGCGTGCTCCTCAAGCTGATCTTCACAGCGGAAAAGCTTGATTTTGAAGCGATTGGGATCCGGATCGTACGCAGCGAAGAGCGCATCGAAGCCGCTCCCTTGCCGGACATCTTCACCGACATCCGCGCAGAGGACTATGAACTTCTTGCTCCGCTGGCAGCCAAAGCCTTTGTGGCGGAGGACCGCCGCAAAATGATCTATCTCGAGCCGGAGCGCTTCACGGACGCCCCCGAGGAGGTCTGGAACGGCTATTTCTTCAGTTCGGAGCCTGACGGCTACTTCGAAGGCGCGCACATGGACTTTTCGATCATCGTCCCCTTCGCCGAAACGGCCGAAGAGGGAGCCTGGAAGCGCTGCTCTCTGGAAAAGGTCAAAGAGTATATTTTAAGGCAGCTGTAGGACGCGCTAAAGAAAAAAGCCGGGGGCCTCTGTAAAAGAGAGCCCCCGGCTTTTCCTTTCTGATAGAGTGTGGCGTCAGATATACGAACACTGTACGATCCATCATTGGTTCGTACAGTGTTGGAATGGTGGAGAGTGGCGGACTCGAACCGTCGACCTTCCGCGTGTGAGGCGGACGCTCTAACCAGCTGAGCTAACCCTCCGAAGCCCGTTTATGATACCATATCCTTCCGCGCATTTCAAGAGAAATTTTTCACGCTCCCTTTCGGCGGCAAAAACGCTTTGCGGCCACGGCTTGCAATCCTCCGCGCAGCGGGTGTAAAATGGGGAAAAAGAAAGGAGTATCCGAAAAATGAGTCTGTTTTCTTTCAAATCCCCCAAAAAGACTTCCTCGCCTCCCTTCGATCCCGCCGAGGAGGAGCCGGCGATCCGCTGCAGCATCTGTACGGGGGAGCAGGTGGCGGGCTTCCGCAACAAGCGCTCCGGCCAGTTTCGCGAAGTGACGCTCATCCGCACGCCGAAGGATTTGGAGAGTTTCAAGAAAGACTACGGCGTAGAAGACCTCAAAAAGATCTTTTGAGACGGAATTCACAATTCCACATACATTTATTCACAGATTATCCATTGCTTCCCTGCGCGCTTTGTTATAATAAGCTCACCAAGGCAAATACTACATCCAGATAAAAAGGAGAAACGAACATGGATAAGAAGAACGTCAACGATATCATGGAGAACCTCAAGGCTCTCGTCAGAAAGGGCAACGTCTCCCGCATCGTCATCTCCAAGGATGACAAAGAGCTGGTCAATATCCCCGTCAATGTCGGCATCGTCGGCGGCGTTGTGGGTCTGGCCGCCGCGAAGTGGGTCGTGATCGCCGCCGTGCTCGCCACCGTCGGCTTCGGCTGCATGGTGCAGGTCGTCAAGGAAGACGGCGAGATCACCGAGGTCTTCGGCAAGGAGCAGGCCGAGAAGGCACGCAGCAAGGCCACCGAGATCGTGGAGGACGTCAAGGAAAAGTTCAACCTTGACGAGGTCGTCGCCAAGGCCACCGACGCCGTCAACGAGGCGAAGGAGAAGTTCAGCTTTGACGAGGTCGTCGACGCCACGGTCGAAGAGATCAAGGAAGACGAAGCCAAGAACGAGTAATATCTCAAAAAGCGGGAATGCAGCAGCATTCCCGCTTTTCAAATACGAAACGAAAGCGCCCGGCCCGACAGGCCGGGCGCTGTTTCCATCAATAATCAAAGCTGTGGCCGTTCACGTCGATCGTCCTGCACAGCTTCTCACCGCTGTAAGACTTGCGGATCTCGATGAGATTGAGCACCGTGTAGCCCTTCGAGCGCAGAAAGCTGATCACCGCGTCGTTGTTCGGGTGGACATAGTTGAAAACGGTCTCCTCCCCCATCTCCCGCGCAAGCTCTTCGGCCTTGTCAAACAGCGCGGAGGCGATCCCGTTTCTTCTTCTGTCGCCGCATACGTAGAGCTGCTCCACCCAAAGGCAGCCTCCTTCGAGCCGACAGACGACATAGCCCGCAGGCTCGCCGCCGTCCAGAGCGGCGAACACGGGAAAACCGGCTTTCAGAAAATCCGCGATCTCCTCTTTTGCCGCCTTGAGATCGGGCTTTGAAACGATCCCCCTGAAGCCTTGCAGCGTCACGCGGAAATCGGAAACCAGCGGCGCGAGCTGATTGGCCGTCTGTTCGTCGACTCTGATTATTTTCATCGCAATCTGTCCTTTCCTTTTCCTATTTATTCTATCATATCGGAAAGCGGAAGAACAACGCCGTTTTTTCTTTGCACATCGGCCGGCCTGTGATATACTTTATATATCTACGCGATTTCATGCAAAAAGGAGCGCAGACAAATGAATATTTTTCTCGCCTTCTCGCTGTTTTCGCTGATCATTCTGCTTTACTGGGTCATCACCGAACTGTTCACGATCTTTTTCCGCTTTACGGGCCTGCCGGAGGAACGGGCGCGTTTTCAGGTGATCTCTCTCTTGACCGGCTGCGGCTTTACGACGAGGGAGAGCGAAATGGTGCTCACCAACCGGGCACGAAGGCGTCTCGCGCGGATCACGATGCTCTTTGGCTATGTGTTCAACATCACGATCGTTTCCGCCTTTGTCAACGTCTTTTTTTCTCTGAAAATGGCGCAGGTGGAAAACCTGCTGGTCGTGCTGATCCCGCTGGCCGCGGTGGCGATCATCTTCATTTTCATGCGCGTTCCGATCATCCGCGCCTGGGGCAGCGCGCAGCTGGAAAAGCTCGCGGACCGCATGATCCGCGGCGAGGGCGGCAACAACATCGTGATGCCGCTCGATTATATCGGGAAGGACTCGATCGCGCTGATAACGCTCAAGTACATCCCCGAGGAATATGAAAACGTGCCGCTCGCCCGGACCGGCCTGCGCGCCGACACGGGGATACTGGTCATGCTGGTGGAGCCCTTCGGCAAAAAGCCTGTACCCGCAGGCGCTGACACGGTTTTCCATGTCGGCGACAAGCTGACCGTCTTCGGGGATTACGCCACGATCTGCCGCACCTTCCATGCGCGGGAGCGATTCTCGGATCAATAAGCCAACATATGACAAGCGCCCGACTCATCGAGTCTGGCGCTTGTCTCATTATTTCTCAGCCGTAGACGTCGTTGGTATCGACCAGCGCGACGTCGAGCTCTACGATCTCGCCCTCGCGCAGCAGCTTGAAGTGCAGCGTGTCGCCCACGGATAGCTCATCCTTCATGGCGGAAAGCTCCGCCGTCTCGGAGACGGCCCGGCCGTTGACCTCCAGAATGATGTCGCCGGGCTGAATGCCCTTGGCCAGCGCGTCGGAGCCCTCGGCGACGTCGATGATGTACAGTCCCCCGTTCTCCGGCATCTTCTCCGGCCATTTCTCGCGCGCCTCGTCCGGGATCATGCCCACCGTGATGCCGATGGACGGACGACCGCTGACGACGCCTTCCTTTACGATGGTGTTGATGATCTTGACCACCGTGACCGAGGGGATCGCGAATCCGATGCCCTCGATGCTGGAATAGGAGGACATCATCTTCATGTTGGTGATACCGATCACCTGCCCGTACATGTTCAGCAGCGGGCCGCCGGAGTTGCCCTCGTTGATGGCAGTGTCGGTCTGCAGCAGATTCATGCTGTGGCCCTTGTAGTTGATGCCGCGCTCGATGGCGGAGATGATGCCGCGTGTCAGCGTAAGGCGGAATTCCTCGCCCAGCGGGTTGCCGATGGCGGCCACGCTGTCGCCCACCTCCAGCGCCGAGCTGTCTCCGAACACGGCCGGCGTGAGGCCCTTTGCCTCGATCTTCAGAACGGCGATGTCGCTGATCGAGTCGGCGCCGACGAGCTTCGCCTCGCAGACGGTGTCGTCGGGCAGCGTCACGGTCGCACGATCGCAGTCCGCGATCACATGGGTGTTCGTCAGAATCAGCCCATCCTCCGACAGGATGACGCCGGTACCCCAGTTATAGCCGCTCTTGCCGTTCATATAGCCCGAGATCGCAACGATGCTCTGCGAGCAGCGGCGATACAGCTCCTGCAGGCTCAGCTCCTCGCCCGCGGGGGCGACGGTGCAGGAAAAATCCTTCGGGAGCTCCGTGTGTTCGATGTTGATGCTCGTGCGGCTGTCCTCGATCGCCGTATAAAAGTTTTCAAAAAACTCGCGGTAGTCGTCCGGCATCGTCTCGTCTTCATCGTCCCGCGGGATGATGAACTGGCCGAAGTTCGAGTCGTTTGAGTCATCCGCATCCTCTCGCTGGCTCGGCTTGATGATGGTCGGGGCCGTGTTTTTGTTTGGGAACAGCAAAGCCGAGCCGGTGATCAGACCGATCACGACCAACACCGCGACCAGGGCCTTGAGCCAGGTGCGGCCTTTCTTTTTCGGCGTTTCCGTCGTTGTCGCGGCTTGATGCAGCGGGGCGTACCAGCCCTCGTTCTCATTGGCGTACCAGTTACTCATATCAAAACCTTCTTTGTTGTCTGTCTCATTCCGCAAGCGGCAGCGTGAAGACGAATTCCGTCACGCCGTCCTCGCTCTTGACGGCGATATCCTCGTCATGGCTGTTGATGATGGCCTTGACAAGATAAAGTCCCAACCCGACGCCCGATTTGTCGAGCGAGCGCGAGCGGTCGGATTTATGAAAGCGGTCGAAAATGAACGGCAGATCGTCCGGCGGGATCGTCTCCCCCTTGTCCCGGACGGAGACGTAGGCCTTTCCGTCGTCCTTGTACAGACGGATCGTGATACAGCTGCCCTGCTTGGCAAACTTCACGGCGTTGTCGATGAGATTGAAAATCACCTGCGTGATCCCGTCGCGGTCTGCGCGTACCATGATGTGCTGTTCGGGGAGCTGCGGGTCGACGTCCAGATCCTTCTTTGTCGCGCGGCTCTCAAAGCTCAGCATCGTCTGCATGATCAATTCCGTAAGGTCAAAGACCGTGCGCTTGGCCGGGTCGGCCGCGCGGTTGCGCATCTGCGAGACGTCCAGCATCTCGCGCACCAGGCGGGAGAGCCGCTTGGTCTCGTCGCTGATGGAGCGAAGGTATTTTTTCTCCTGCTCCTGCGGGATCGTGCCGTCGAGGATGCCATCGGCAAATCCGGAGATCGTGGTCATCGGCGTGCGCAGCTCGTGCGAGATGTTGGCGATGAATTCGCTTCGGCGTTCCTCGGCCTTTTCGAGCGAGTCGGCCATCTTGTTGAAGGACTCGATCAGCGCGCCCATTTCGTCGGTGGGATCCTCCACCTGCTTGACGCGCACGGAGAAGTCGCCGCGGGCGAACTTGCGCGAGGCGGCCGCCATCTCGTCGAGCGGGCGAGCCATGCGCTTGGAGTAGAACAGGCTGATAATCAGCGCGAGGGCGAAAACCACGATCGCGACCAGCACCGCGACGCCCAAAAAGGTCTCCCATGCGCCGAACATGTTGGCCGAAGCGCTGGTGACAAAGGCATAGCCGATCAAAGCGCCGCTCCGGTTGTTGATCGCCTGGGCCACGACGTAGTGCTTCTCACCGTAGAGCGTGCCAAGCGTGGAGAGCAGGCGCAGCGTCCCCTTGGGGGAGAGCATCGCCGTGACGTTTTCGGGCAGCTGCTTGCCGATATGGTCGCAGTTCGTCCACTTGTCGGAACAGCAGACGATTTCGCCCTTCTCGTCGGTGACAAAGATGTGGTTGCCGGTGCTGTTTGCGATCGAGCTGAGGCTCATGCTCAGCGACCAGGAGTGCAGCCCGTCGTAGTCCGCCACAGCGGCGGCCGTGCGCGCCACCTCCGCGGCGCTCGATTCCATCGTCGTCTGATAGTCGTTGATGACATAGCTGCGCGCGATGCCGATAAAGGCGAGAGTCGTAAGCAGAAAGCTGACGGTGACCAGCGTGGCCGTTGCCACGAAGTTCCGCAGATAAACGCTTTTCATCACTCGCTCACTTCAAACTTGTAGCCTACGCCCCACACGGTCTTGAGACACCATTTGTCGGACACGCCCTCGAGCTTTTCGCGAAGGCGCTTGATATGCACGTCCACCGTGCGTGAATCGCCGAAATAGTCGAAGCCCCAGACCTCGTCAAGCAGCTGGTTGCGCGTGAAGACGCGGTTGGGCGAGGAGGCAAGATGGAACAGCAGCTCCATCTCCTTCGGCGGAGTGTCGATCTTTTTGCCGTCGACGATCAGCTCGTAGGAATCGAGATTGATCGTCAGCTTGTCAAAGTCGAGCTTTTTCTCCATCGCAGTCTCGCCGTCCTTGCGGCGCATCACGGCGTGGACGCGCGCGATCAGCTCCTTCACCTCGAAAGGCTTGGTGACATAGTCGTCCGCCCCCATCTCCAGGCCGCTGACCTTGTCGTTCGTCTCGCCCTTGGCTGTGAGCATGATGATCGGCACGGAGGATTTTTTGCGGATGTCCCGGCAGATCTGCCAGCCGTCCTTGATCGGCAGCATGATGTCCAGAAGCACCACATCGGGCTGGAAGAGATCAAAGCTGCTCTCCGCCTTCCCGCCGTCCGGCGCGATCATGACCTCAAATCCGTCCTTGCCCAGATACAGGCGCAGCAGCTCGGCGATGTTGCCGTCGTCCTCTACGATAAGCGCTCTTTTGCTCATGTTCTCGTACCTCCCGCTGACGTACTCATTGGATAGTATATTATAGTACGATTATAGCGCGAGCGGAAGAGCAAAGGTTAAAAAAATGTAAAAACACTCACTCCGCTTTGATCTTTTCCCTCTCCCGCAGAGCGCTGCACAGCGTCTCCGCCCGACGCAGCCAGTCGGCGGCGAGAGCCTCTTCCCTCTCCCCGGCCATATACGCCGCGTCGTCCCGCAGAAGGAGCGCCTGCTCGATGCGGCGGATATAATCCTCCGGATCCCGTGCGATCAGGACGCTGCGGCAGCGGCGGCACTCCGCCGTATCGCCCGCCACAACGGGGACGCCGAGCGCCATATATTCAAAGAGCTTCACCGGGCTGGCGGCGTCGCCCACCTCTCCCCGGCGGAAGGGGACCAGCAGGACGTCGCAGCGCGCGGCGTAGGCAGGCAAGCTTCCATAGGGCCGCGGGCCGAGGAAAACCACGCCTTCCCTTCCGGCGAGTTCCCGCTCGAAGCTCTCGTCATAGCGCAGGCCGATGAGCAGCAGCGTGAAGCGCCCGTCCGCGGCGATACGGCGCAGCGCCTCATAGTCGAGCCACCGTGCGAGCGCGCCGTAGTAGCCCACGATCGGCCTGCCCCGCTCCAGAAGCGTGCGAAAGCGCAGGTCCTCCGGGAGGGGGCCGGGATCGGAGAATCGCGCGCAGTCCACGCCGTTTTCCACCAGCAGCGCTTTGCGGCCGTGCCGCGCGGCGTCTCTCTGCAGTGCGAGCGCGGATGCGATCACGACGCAGCTTTTATCCGTCATCGCCCGCTCGTAGAGAGCGCGTGTCCGGCGCGGCACGCGCCCGCCTCCGCCGATCTCGGCGCAGAGCGCGTCTATATAGTCGTACAGGAGCGTCCAACCCGCGCCGGAATAGGAATCCAACAGTCTCGGCGGCAGACGGCTCTCCGGCGACGCAAGCATCAGATAGCGCGGCAGGCCGCCGTCTTCGGCGGTTTTTTCGATCGCCTGCCGCAGCCGCGGCGCGCGCAGATCGACGAGCCACAGTCCCTCGCCCAGCTTTTTCACTCCGCGCAGCCGGTCATGGGGCGGCGCAGCCTCATACAGCACAAGGCAGCCTCGCCGTCCCAGCGCGCGGGCAAGCTGCTGCGCGCGCTGGAAAAGCGGCGTATGCCAGCCGAAGCTTCCGCGCCGCAGGATGATCCTCTCAAAGCCGCCCGCGCGGATCTCGCCGAGCAGTTCCTCCACCGGTGCGCGCTCGTCTCTCCCCGGGCCGAGATACGCCTCAGCCGTATAGAGCACATAACGCCCGATCAGCCTCGCGGCGTGTGCCGCGCCGTACTTCCCCAGCAGATTTTTCAGCTTGAAAAGCATGTTGTTTTCTCCTTTTTTATAGGAGTATCGGCTCAAAAGGGGGCGTATTATACGCGCGCGTGAGGGACAAAATAGGACCGAGGTGATCGATTTGAACAAAAAACTGTCTCGAAAGCTCCGGCGCGTGA
This sequence comes from Oscillospiraceae bacterium, assembly GCA_017403885.1. Classification (GTDB taxonomy): domain Bacteria; phylum Bacillota; class Clostridia; order Oscillospirales; family Oscillospiraceae; genus Limivicinus. The sequence continues at coordinate 1,617 of JAFRDM010000051.1, read as the reverse complement.
TGGGCGTGTACGCCGCGGCAGCCTTCGCCGTGCTCGCGATCCTGGCGGCGCTCTTTACGGCGCGGCTGCGCGATTTCCGCAGCGAGACGCGGCATTCCTATGAACTGAGCTTTGAACAGACCGCCGCCGCGATTGACGCGCTCTCCGGCACGCTGGAGAAGTGTCGCTATGCCACTGGCGAGCTCTGTCATTCTCTCGTCTCCGAGGCCTATGCCGAAGCCTGCGCGGCGAAGTCCGCGCTTTCGACACTGCCCTTTTCCACGGTGGAGATGGAACAGACCAAGAGCTTTCTCGGCATGACCGGCGATCTCATGCACGGCCTGTGCACACACAGCGGCGAATTCACCGACGATGAGCGCGACGATATCCGCTCGCTCTCCGACGCGGCCGCCGCTTACGGCGCGCTGGTGCAGGAGATGCGCGGCGCGCTCGGCTGCGGCGATCTGGAGATGGACTGCCGCGAAAAGCAGCTGCAGAATATCCTTCCCGCGGACGGCTCCCGCCTGCTGAGCGCCGCCTTTTTCGACGCCGAGGCGGGTTTTCCCTCCCCCGGCGAGCTGAAGAGCTATACCCGGGCCGACGCTGCCGTGCCGACGCAGTACGTAGATCCTGCGCCCGGCCGCTCGGCCGCGGCCGGACTGCTGGGCGTATCGGAGGACCTGCTGCGCGATGAATACAGCTATGCCGACGGTTCGGCCGCTTACAGCTACGGCAGCGTTTCCGTGCGCGCCGACGCCGATCGGGTGCTCAGCCTGTCCGATTCAAGACTTGTCTGCGAGAGCAGCGTAAGCGACAAGCGCGCCGCGGAAAAGGCGCGTGATTTTCTTGCCGCCGCGGGCTATGACGGTTGGAAGGAGACCGACAGATACCGCAGCGGCAACGTATTGATCTTCCGCTTTACCGCGCAGCAGGACGGCGCGCTGTGCCCCGGCTGCTGCGCCGAGGTCGGCGTGGCGCTGGACAACTGCGCCGTCTACTCCTTCCGTGCGCCGGAGAGCATGCCCGAGGGCAAGCTGAGCTGGCCGCTCGACGCCGCTTCGGCGCAGGCCGCGCTGCCGGATTCGCTCACGCCGCTCTCCTCGCGGCGGATCGTGTTCGAGGGCAAGCCCTGCTATGAATTCGACTGTGCCGACGGCGATCGCCGGGTCAGGATCACGGTCGACGCAGAATACGGCCGCGAGCTGGCTGTCGAGGTGGAGCAGGCGGCATAAAAGAAAAGCTGTGCTTGAAAAGCACAGCTTTTTTCTTATTCGTCCAGCTTGAGGACGGCCAAAAAGGCCTCGGTCGGGATCTGTACGGTCCCGAGCTGGCGCATTTTCTTTTTTCCTTGTCAAGCATTGCTTGACAAGCCCTTCGGGCAAAGATCGAAATCCACGCCGCACAGCGGCGGCTCGCTTCCGCTCGCAGGAAGGAAAAAAATCACTCGTCCAGCTTGAGGACGGCCAAAAAGGCCTCTGTCGGGATCTGTACGGTCCCGAGCTGGCGCATTTTCTTTTTTCCTTGTCAAGCATTGCTTGACAAGCCCTTCGGGCAAAGACCGAAATCCACGCCGCACAGCGGCGGCTCGCTTCCGCTCGCAGGAAGGAAAAAAATCACTCGTCCAGCTTGAGGACGGCC
>JAFRDM010000050.1 GCA_017403885.1 Oscillospiraceae bacterium | reverse complement strand
TACGGAAGTTCATGTTCGCGATGGCGAACTGGTCAAGGTTGTAGCCCTCGTGGACGGCGTGGATCTCGACGCCGTCCACGCCGGCCTCACGCAGCTTCTAGGCGGAGGCGCCGAAGTGCCAGACCAGCTCCAGGATCTCCTCGACCGTGAAGGGACGGGAGGTCAGGCCGTCGGCCCAGCGGTTGGGCGTGGCGGAGGCGGAGGCGCCGGCATACTGCACGTCGACGATCGGGCTGGCCAGCTTGTTGAGAAGGTCGTTCTTGCCCAGAGCGGCCATCCACGGCGTAACGGCCATCGAACGGCCGAAGCCGCCCGCGAGCTGGATGAACAGCTTGCCGCCGGTCTTATGGTACTCATCCATGTAGGGCTTGAGCACACGGTACATCTGGCGGTTGGAATCGAGCCACTTTCTGCCCATCGTGTCACGGATGACCTGCATGCCGGGCAGGACCAGGCCGACGCCGTCCTTGGCGCGCTGGAGCAGAAAATCGGCGCCTTCGATATCAAAGTGGGAAGGCTCGAGCCAGCCGAAAATAGTGGTGCCGCCCATCGAGCACTGCACGATACGGTTGGGAATCTCCACTTCTCCGATCTTGAACGGAGTAAACAGAGCTTCATACTTCTGATTCATACTGTATCCCCTTTTCAAATATTAGTTTTCCGAAGGTGGCTTCACTCAAGGAAGCAGTGCTCTGACAAAGTCAATAGGCCACATGAGCAGATCGCCGAGCAGATAGAGCTTGTCCTTAATGGCAAGATAAAGATCCTCGTCCATAACTTCGAAGAGCTTTTCTCTGACGCCGTCGATCTTGAGAGCCTTGGACAGAAGATAGCCCACACCGCCGAGGCAGGCGATGACAAGCAGCTTCTTTGCTTTCTTCATGGATGTTTTTCCCTCCTGTTGTGATATTGATTTTGCACCTGGACACGGTTAAACCATGATAACAGTATTATATCTTTTCGTCATCTTTCGGTCAACATTTTTTTGCTCGTATTTAGATAGATTACCTCAAAGTGTCTAAAAGGAAGAAGCAAAAAACTGTGAGAAGCAACCAAAATTGAAAGCTTCTCACAGTTTTCTTTTTGACACAATGTTATGTAAATCAAATTATGTCAACCGATCTTGAGCGACTCCCAAAGCGTGTTGACAAAGCTGAGCGTCTCGGGGTCGAGATTCCGGTAGGCCAGCTCGTTATAGCGTTCGCGGAAGTCGTCGATCCCCGGATAGAGGAGCTCCATGGCCTCCTCGCCCAGCTCCTCCCGATACTCCTCGCTCTCGTAGACGAGAGAGTTCGGCGAGGCGTAGTAGATATACTCGGCGTTCGCGATCGCGGGCTCCTCGGAGAGCATGTAGTTGATGAAGATCTCCGCAAGCTCCTTGTGCTGGCAGCAGGACGGGATGCACATCGCGTCGAAGAAATAATTTGTGCGCTCGGGGTAGTAGAAGCGCAGATCGACGTTCTCGGCCTGCGCGTCGAGCATCGTGAAGTAGTCGCCCGCATAGTAGGCGCCGACCGCCGCCTCGCCGCTCTCCATCATGTTATAGATCTCGTCCATAACGTAGCTCTTGACAAGCGGGGCCTGGGCCTTCAGCTCGGCCAGAGCGCGCTCCCACTCGGCGTGGTCGTCGGTGTTCACGTCGATGTCGAGCTTATACATCGCGGTGGCAAAGGCGTCGCGCGAGTTGTTGAACTGGACGATCTGCCCCTTGTATTTCTCGTTCCACATCAGATCCCAGCCGCCCGCGTCGGCCTCGTCGACGACGGCGGCGTTGTAGATCACGCCGACCACGCCGTAAGTATAGGGCACGGAGTAGACGTTGTCCGGGTCATAGTACAGGCCGCGGAAGTCCTCGCCGATATACTCGTAGTTGGGGATATTCGTAAAGTCCAGCGGGAGCAGCATGTTCTCGGAGGCCAGGCGCGCGATCATGTAGTCGGAGGGAATAATCACATCGTAACTCACCGCGCCGGAGGCGAGCTTGGCGTACATGTCCTCGTTGCTGGCATAGGTCGTGTAGTTGACCTTGATCTTTTCGCCGTAGGTTTCGGCATACCATTTTTCGAAGGCCTTGATCGTGTCAAGCGAGCCCTCGGAGCCGTCGGAAATATATTCGCCCCAGTTGTAGACGTTGAGCGTCAGGGTCTTGGACGAACCGCAGCCCGAAAGGGCGCAGAGCGCGAAAAGCATCACGGCGGCGAGCAGAACGGAAAGCAGTCTTTTCATCATGGGTCCCCCTTTTTTGTTTATGCGTTTTTCCTTGCTCTCTTCTTCTCCCTTGCCGTGCGGACCGCCTGCACGGTGTCCGCGTCGGTGAGATTGGAGAGCAGCAGCAGGAAGAGGATCACGAAGAAGATGATCGTCGCGAGGGCGTACATCTTGGGCGTGACGGTCTTCTTGGTCATGTTGTAGATGCGGATCGGCAGGGTCTGGAAGCCGTTGCCTGCGGTAAAGTAGCTGATGACAAAGTCGTCGAGCGAGAGCGTAAAGGCCATGATCAGTCCGGTGACGATGCCGGGCATGATCTCCGGCACCTCGACCTTGAGGAACGCGCGCATCGGCGTGCATCCGAGGTCCATCGCCGCCTCGGGCAGCGACTTGTCCATCTGCTGGAGCTTGGGCAGCACCTGCAGGATCACATAGGGCAGGCAGAAGGTGATGTGCGCGATAAGCATCGTGGCGAAGTTCAGACTGGTCGCCGCGCCGAAAAGGCGGCCGACAAAGACGAACATCAGCATCAGCGAAATGCCCGTGATGATGTCGGGGTTGATCATCGGGATATTGGTCACGCTGTCCATCGCGGCGCGCAGATAGCGGTTTTTCAGCTTGTGGATGCCCACGGCGGCCGCCGTGCCCATCACGGTGGAAATCAGCGCGGCGGAGACCGCCAGCACGAGCGTGTTGCGCACGGCGCTGAGCGTCTCGGAATCGCGCAGCAGCTCGGAATACCAGTGCAGCGAGAAACCCGAGAACACGGACAGGCTCTTCGAGGCGTTGAAGGAAAAGACCAGCAGGATCGCGATGGGAGCGAAGAGGAAGAGCATGACGAGGCCCGTGTAGATCTTGGAGGCGGTTTTCATCGTTTCTCTCCCCCTTTCAGACGGCCGCGCGCTTGTTGGCAAAGCGCTGCATGAACGCCATGCCGAAGAGCAGGATGACCATCAGGATAAAGGCGATCGCCGCGGCGAAGTGCAGATTGTTGGCGACGTACTGGCCCTCGATCGCGTCGCCGATGAGGTAGAACTTGCCGTTGCCGAGCTTTTGGGAAATATAGAAGGTGCTGATCGAGGGAATGAGCACCATCGTCACGCCGGAGATCACGCCCGGCAGGCTCAGCGGCCAGATCACGCGGCGCAGCACGCCGGCGGGATTGCATCCGAGATCGCGCGCGGCCTCAATGAGCTTGACGTCCATCTTGGCCATCACTGAGTAGATCGGCAGGATCATATAGGGGAAATAGTCGTACACCATGCCGATGACGACCGCGCTCTCCGTGCCGATGATGTGGATGCGCCCCAGCCCGAGCGCGTCGAGCAGGCCGTTGAGCAGGCCCGTGTCCTGCAGGATCGTCATCCATGCGTAGGTGCGGATCAGGAAGTTCATCCACATGGGGATCATGATGAGGGTGATCAGAACGCTCTGCGTCCGCGCCGAGGCCTTGGAGATGAGATAGGCGAAGGGATAGCCGAAGAGCAGACAGATCACCGTCGAGATCGCCGCCAGCTTCAGGGAACGCAGGAAGATCAGCACATACGTGTGCACCTCGCGCTCGCCCGCCTCGTCCGAGATCACGGAGGTGGCGGTGAAAAAGCGCGTGATATTGTCGGTCGTAAAATGAAAATCCAGGTCGGTAAAGGCATAGTAGGCGACAAAGATCAGCGGCACGACGATGAACAGCACGGCCCAGACCGAATAGGGCGCGAGCGCCAGCCTCTGCACGAGCGCCAGGCTGCCTGAGCTTTTCTTTTTCATGCTTCGCTCTCGCTTTCTTCCGCGGGCTCCTCCGTGAGCTCGCCCAGCTCCTCGATCTGCTCGAGCTCGCCGATCTCGTCGAGTTCCATCGAGAAGGAAGAATAGTCGCCGAACATGCCGGAGTATTCGCTCTTTTTCATGATATGGATGGCTTCGGGCTCGATATACAGGCCGATCTCCTCGTCCACGTCCACGAAGTCGGTGGTCTGGATCATCCACTTGAAACCGTTGATGTCCACGATGATCTCGTAGTGCACGCCGAGGAAGGTCACGGAGGTGACGACGCCGCGCAGCATGCCTCTGTCGGCGGGCACGATGTCCACGTCCTCGGGCCGGACGACCACGTCGACGGGCTCCTTGAGCTCGAAGCCCTCGTCCACACAGTCGAACACATGGCCGGAGAAGCTGACGCGGCGGTCGCGCAGCATCACGCCGTCGAGGATATTGCTCTCGCCGATGAAATCCGCCACAAAGGCGTTTTTCGGCTCGTTGTATATGTCGATCGGCGTGCCGATCTGCTGGATGCGGCCCTCGCTCATGACCACGACCGTGTCGGACATACTCAGAGCCTCCTCCTGGTCGTGCGTGACGAAGATGAAGGTGATGCCCGTGGCCTTCTGGATGTTTTTCAGCTCCTGCTGCATGTCCTTGCGCAGCTTCAGGTCGAGCGCGGCGAGCGGCTCGTCGAGCAGCAGCACCTTCGGCCGCCCCACCAGGGCGCGGGCGATGGCCACGCGCTGCTGCTGGCCGCCGGAGAGGCTGGAAACGCTGCGTTTCTCGAAGCCCTTGAGCGCGACGAGCTTGAGCATGTCGTTCACGCGCTCTTCGATCTCGGCCTTCGGGACTTTTTTCTCGCGCAGCGGGAAGGCGACGTTTTCAAACACATTCAGATGCGGGAAGAGGGCGTAGCGCTGGAAGACCGTGTTGACGTTGCGCTTGTGCGGCGG
>JAFRDM010000049.1 GCA_017403885.1 Oscillospiraceae bacterium | reverse complement strand
GGCGCTGCACCGTCTCGTAATCGTAGCCGGCGGCTTCGAGCTTCGCCTTGCGCTCGGCTCCGTTGCCGTACTTGCCGTCCATCACGTCATAAGCAGCCTTCATGTTGCGGGTCATGCCGCCGGCGACTCCGCCGAGGACCTCGTCGTTGATTTTTTCCATGCTCATTGTTATTTCTCCTTTTTTTGAGTTTTTTAATTTGTTTTTTGCTTGCATCTGTAAGATAACACAGTATGTGTCACAAAAGCATCACACAAATGTGAATTCTTTCTCTTTTCTCAGGTTCTTTTTTCTCGTCCGGATCCCGCTTTGACGCCGAGTGTTTTTTCCCGGGCCCCGAAGGGCCTGTCTCCGGAAAGCGGGCGCTCTGACGAAAAAAGGGCAAGAGCGTGAAGCTCCGAAGCGTTTTCCCCGGGCCTCACGCTCTTTTCGCTGTTGCGATCAGAACTTGATCTTCAGAAGCTGGCCGACCGTCAGCGTGCTGCCTTCCTTGATGTCGTTCCAGGCCATCAGCTGCTCGACCGTGACGTTGTACTTCTTCGCGATGTCGGCGATGCTGTCGCCCGCCTCGACGCGGTACGGCAGGATCGTGCCGCCGCTGATCTTGTCCATCTGCTCGTCGTTCATGATGATTTTTTCATTAGCCATTTTTTATTTCCTCCCTTTGTTTTTTCAGGTTACGGCTACAGCTTATCATAGCCTCTGTCACAAAAGCGTCACACGCTCTTTCTTTTTTTCAAAGAAGCCTGCGGCGGTCCGGCGGACGCTCTGCGGGGCGCATGCAGCCGTTTGCCCGGTGTCCGGGAGAGGCGCTTCGGCGCAGCTCTCCCGGATGCACGCGGGGTGTTATCAGCCGTTGTTCTCGGAGGATTCGCTCTCCTCGGCGGGGGCGGCCTCCTCGGCGGGGGCGGCCTCCTCGGCGGGGGCGGCCTGCTCGGCAGGAGCTTCCTCCTCGGCGGGGGCGGTCTCCACATAGACCTCGAGCTTGAAGACGTTATGCTCGGTCAGCTCGTTATAGTAGTACAGGATGCATTTGCTTCCGCCGCCGGCCATCGCGATGTTCTCGGCATTGCCGCCCTGGACCTTGAGCTCATATCCGCGGACGCTGCTGCCCGGGAGATAGAAGGTCTCGTCAGTGTTGTCGACCGCGACGAAGATCCGTCCGTCAGGCTCGCGGAAGGCGACGCCGGTCACGCTGTACTCGATCTTTTCGGGCTCGGCTTCCGGTTCAGACTCGGGTTCGGGTTCCGGTTCGGGTTCGGGCGCGATCTCCACATAGACCTCAACATAGTAGACGTTCTCTTCCGTCAGATCGCCGCGGTAGTACACAGCGCATCTGCTGCCGCCGCCGGCCATCGCGATATCGTCCGTGCTGCCGCCGTATACCTCGATGCTGTAATTCCCGGTGCCAGGGGCGGGGAGGCGGATGAAGCTTCCGTCGTCAAAGCCGACCGTGAGCTGTCCGTCGGGCTCGCGGAAAGCCTGGCCGTTGGAGCAAGCCTCGACAGGGGCGGGAGCAGGCTCTCTGCCCTCGATGATGCAGGAGAGGACCTCGGGCCGTCTGGCCGTATCGGCCTTGCAGTAGATCGTCGCCGGGGCGCCGATGTAGATCTCGCTGCCGGATTCGGCGGCGAAGCGGCATCTCTCCATGCTGACCGTGAAGTAGTCCACGCCTTCAACGTGCACCGTCACGTAGTCGTAGCCGAAGTCGGAGATATAGCCGGAATAGCTCAGTTCCTGAGGCTGGGGCTCGGGCGTAGGCTCGACCGCATCCGTGATCTTGATGTACGCGGTGCTGGTGCTGGCGATCTGTCCCTTGTAGCGGAAGACGCAGTAGGCGCCCCAGTTGTGCATGTCGGCGCTGACGTTGTCAATGACCAGCGTCGTGCTGTAAATGCCGCTCACAGTCGAGCCGCTGAAGAGGGAGGCAAAGTCATAGGTCGAGTAGTACAGACCGTCCGGGGAGACAAGGATCCATTCCAGGCCCTCGAAAGCGTTGGCGCAGGCAACAAAGCGCGCCGTGCTGCCGATCTTTCTGTCCTCGTTGGTCGGGTTCTTGGTGATCTCAAGATAGGCCGGGCCGGGATCCGGAGTCGGGGTGGGCGCCGGGGCAGGAGTAGAGGCCGGGGTCGGGGCCGGGGTGGCCTCGGGATAGGCAAAAGCAGCGGGAGCCGGGACCGGGAAGTTCTCGGTGGGCTTGCGCTCACCCATGAAGACCTTGTAGCTCTCGACAAGGCGGGTGAGATCCTTTGCCTCGTTGACGGTCAGCCACTCGAACCCGGTGCTGCTTCTCTCGGCGTTCGCGAAGGCGACGGTGCCGGCGTCAAGATACGCGTGGGCGCTGATGCCGTTGCCCTCGGTGTCCATAAAGGAAACGGTGCGGGCGTTGTTTTCAACGACGGTGTGCTCAATGGCGAAGGCCTGATAACTGATGGCGCCGTCCTTGAAATCGAAAGCGCTCTTGCTCGTAAACACTTCCTTGTCGGAAATCACGACGTTGTCATAGAACAGGTAGGACCAGGTGTCGGAAGCGGCGTCGTGGAAGGTGTCCGCGCTGTTGGTCATGATGTCGGGGAAGGACTCTTCCGCATCCTTGTTGACGCTGCACTCGACAAGAGCGCTGCGATCCTTGCTGACCTCCCAGATCTTCAGGTTCGTGGAGCGATCCTGCGGGTGCTGGGAAGCGGCGATGAATTCCAGGCTGCCGTTATGATCGAGATCGGTAACGGTGTAATACCAGGGCTGCGATCCCTCGGCCTGCAGCAGATAGCTGACCTGCGAATGGATCAGCGTGAGCTGGGTGTCGACGTCGGAGAGGACCGGGGCCTCGGCCTTGTAGGGCTCGGGCTGGGCGGCCTCGGCGGATTTGACGACCTCGGCGGGCTGGGCGGCCTCGGCGGGCTCCGGTGTAAGGACGGGCTCCGGTGCGGAGGCGCCGCAGGCGGCAAGGCTCAGTGTCATGATGAGCACGAGCAGCATTGCGATGAATCTCTTGTTTTTCATGTTTTCTCCTTCTTTCCTTTTATCCTTTCGACCGACCGCATGCTGACGGCGCGGCAGATATGTACGGCGAAGCAGGCGCCCGGTCGGTGTTTATGACGGCATCCCGTCTGTTTCTGTGCACAGGATATCACACGATCCGTCACACAAGCGTCACAGTCTTTCTCCAATTTCTTACTTATTATACACGCTCTTCGTCAGATGTCCAGTATTCAAAGCGCATTCGGACAATCTTTTTTCTCGCCGTCACATCACCAGGGCGGTAAGCGCGGCGCTGACGAGCGCGATGATCGCGACGGCTGCGATTTGCTGGATCCGGGTGGAGGAAAGCAGACCGATGAACTCCCGCAGGAAAGCGTTCGGCCAGAAATACCACACCGTGCGGCTGCCCATCCCGTCGATCCTCCAGCCGGAGCTCGCGGCGAGGATGCCGCCCCGATAGACATGATAGCTCGAGGTGGAGAAGGCGACTTTGGGATCCCGGCTCCGCTCCTCGATCAGCCTGCGGGAAAAGCGCAGGTTCTCCTGCGTAGTCTTCGACTGATCCTCCGCAAGGATCTGTTCGGGCGCTATCCCCTGCTCGTGCAGATAGCGCGCCATGGCGTGCGCTTCGCTCTCCGGCTCGTCCTCTCCTTTTCCGCCGCTGGGGACGAGCACCGCGCGCTTTCCCGAGGCGGCCTCCTGTGCGCGCACAAAGGCGATCGCCCGATCTACGCGGGAGCGGATCAACGGATAGAGCGTGCCGTCCGGTCGGATCCGGCAGCCAAGAACGATCACGAAATCCTTATCATAATCCGGCTCGTGCCGTCCGGCCATCAGCGCATGGATCACCGTGGCGGCAAGCAGACACTCGAGATAGACAAAAACCCCCGCGTACACGTTCAGCAGCAGGTTCCGCAGCGGGAAGACCAGCAGAGAGTAGGACATCCAGATGCCGAAGGCCGCTCCGCCCACGATCAGGAAGGCGACCGCCACGCCCAGCATGTTCGAGGGCCGGAAGCCCTCGTGTCGGATCAGCACCAGATTGCTGACGGCGAGGAGCAGCGAAAAGCCGACGAGCACGATCGCCGTCCAGCGCATGAAGGTCTGCGCAGAGACGATGAGTCCCACCAGCAGCGCCCAGACCGTTCCGGCGTTTTCCCCGCGCAGGAAGGGCAGGACCGTGCCGATGTGGAAAAAGCCGCTCGCCAGCAGAAAAAAAGCAAAGCCAAGCTCGCCCGTGGCCCGGTAGGAAAAGAAGGCCTCTCTTCTCTCTCTGCGCGCTTCGGCGAGGAAAACGCACCCCGCGGAGAGCAAAAACAGCGAAACGCAGAGAGCGAGGTAGCCCCAGCCCGTAAAGTTCCAGGTGAGGCTGTCGCTCACGATCCCAAACGGCAACGCCCGGAGCTCCATACGGATCTCCGGGTCATAAAAGCTGTCTTCTCCGACGCCCTCCCAGCAGATCGCCGCGTTCGTCTTTCCGCGGCCGAGCGCCTCGAAGTGAACGGCGAGCTCGCCGCCGTCCTCCGAGAGCTCGCTCCGCGACGCGCGGACGATCCCCTCCGGCTCGAAGCGGACGGAGACGCCCGTGCTCTCGGGCGGGACCTCGAAATACAGCGTCAGCCCCCCGCGTCCCAGGCACAGACACAGCGCAAACACGCCGATCCACAGGGCAAGGGCGAGCAGCAGACGCACCGATGCTTTTTTCATTCTACCTCTGGGGGATCAGCAGGCGCGTCCCGGGGACGAGGCTGCGCGGATCCTTCAGGGCGTTGAGCTCCACCAGAACGCGCACCGTCGTTCCGAAGCGCTGCGCCAGCATGGGCAGGCTGTCGTTCGTCTGCACCAGGTATACGAAGGTGGGGCCGACGTAGCGGCCGCCCGCGACCTGCTCAAGCTCATGATCGTTCATAACCGATTTCTCTCTTTCCATATGTACTCCCATAGCGAAAAACGTTTGTTTACTCGTCAAAGGACCAGCTGATCTCGTCGAGCTCCGCGTGCGTCACCTCGGGCCAGCTGTACTGGTTCATGTAATCGCCGAGGTAGTGATAGCGCGACTCCTGCCGCTTTTCCAGCCAGTCGAAAAGATCGCACTCGATCTTGTCGGTCGCGATCGCCAGGCTGCCTCGCTGCTTGAGGATGACGCCGTTCAGCTTGTGGCGCGTGAAGGTGTTCTGCAGGTCCTGGCGGAGATTGGACAGGTAAGAGGCCTTCTTCTCCGGGTCGCCGTCGTCCTCCCAGAGCGTCGCGATGATCTCGCCGTTGGTGGTCTGCGCGCCGCGGTTGTTGATCAGCAGCGCGACGATCTCCTTCGTGCGGGTGTATTTGAAGGCGATCGGTTTGCCGTCGACGAACAGCTCGAAGTTGCCGAAGGTCTGCGCGAAGAGGCGCTTCTGCTTTTTCTCTGATGCGGGATGCCGCAGCTCGTCCAGTTCGCGGCGGACCTTTTCCTCCCCCGCGGGGCGGAGCAGATAACCGCTGGCGTGCTGGCAGATCGCGTCGTAGGCGCGATCCGGCCCATCCGAGAAATAGATGAGATTGACAAGGGGGTACAGCTCCTGCAGATACTGGCCGAAGTCTATGCCGCCCAGCTCGGGCAGATCAACGTCCACCAGAGCGATGTCGATCTCCGTTTTGCGCGCCTCCGCCAGCGCGGGCAGCGCGCTGGCGAAGCAGAGAAGCTCCGCCTCGGGCATCAGCCTTTTGAGCGTTTCCGCGAACGCGGGGATCTCTCTGTCGTTTTTCAGCACGATCAGGATCGTCATCGTTCTCCTCCTTCGGAGGGCAGCGCCCGCGCGGAAACCGTCCGCAGCTTCTGGTGCTGTCTCTCCTCGGCGCTCATTGCCAGCGGATTGAGTTCTCCGACGAGGAGCATCCCCTCGCCGTCGGCGGCCGAGTCGTGCAGGGGACCGGCGTTCAGATCCGCGATCACAAGCGCCGCGAAGCGCTCGTAGTTGTCCTCGTCGATCACGGGAAAATGGTGCTGCATGCGATACCAGTGCTTCGGATCAAAGGCCATCTGTCCGACGTAGAGCCGGTCGGCGGTGGCCTCCACATCCTCGACCGTGGCCATCTGGCCCGCCACGGCGCCGATATCGTCGCAGAAGAGCATCGCGTAGGCGCGCAGGATCTGGTCCCGCACGGAGTATGTCCTGCCGTTTCGCTCCACGGACGAGGCCATGACCGCATAATAGGTCTCCTGAGCCTCTTCGCTCTCCTCAAAATGCAGGATCGCCTCGTAAAAGCGTTTATCGATCAGCGGATGTGCCAACTTGCATCTTTCCTTTCTGTCCTGTTTTCCTTATCAGAATACGCCCCGACGCCGCACAGAAGCGTCACACATCCAGACGCTGCCGCTCCACCAGCTCGGCAAAGAAGCCGTTTCTGGCGATCAGTTCGTCATAGCCGCCCTCCTCTATGATCCTGCCTCCGTCCAGCACCAGAATGCGGTCGCAGTTTTTGATCGTGGAGAGACGGTGCGCGATCACGATGCGGGTGCAGCGGAGCGCGTCGAGCGCGTCGGAGACCTGTTTCTGCGTCTTGTTGTCCAGCGCGGAAGTGGCCTCGTCGAAAATCAGGATCTTCGGCTTCGGCGCGACGGCGCGCGCGATCATCAATCGCTGCTTCTGTCCGCCGGAGATGCCGCCCTGTCCTTCGGAGATCATGGTCTGCATGCCCATGGGCATGGCGCGGATATCGTCCGCGATCCCGGCGAGCTCCGCCGCCTTCCAGGCTTCGTCCAGGCCGAGCTGCGGCGCGGAGATCACGATGTTGGAATAAATGTCTCCCTGAAAGAGGCTGCCGTCCTGCATGACCGTGCCGATCCGGCGGCGGAGCGAACGCAGGTCGAGTTTTGAGAGGTCTTTCCCGTCATAGTACACGGCGCCCTTTTCCGGGGTCTCGAAGCCCAGCAGCAGACGCACCAGCGTGCTTTTGCCGCAGCCGGTGCTGCCGACGATCGCGACATACTCGCCCGCGCGGATCTTCAGACTCATGCCGTTGACGACGTAGGGCATGTTCTGGTTGTAGCGGAAATAGACGTTCGAGAGCTCGATGTTCCCGTTGAGCCGGGTGACCATGCTCCGGTTTTCGGCAGATTCGGGCTCGGTCTCCAGGATCGGTTTCGCCATGTCCAGGATCGGCTTGATGCGCGCCACAGACAGGGCCACGCTCGTGAGCGAGGCAAAGGACGCCGAAACGGCGCCGTAGGCCGTGTTGAAGGCGATGTATTCCGAGGGCGTGACCGAGGTCTGCACCGCGAGATAATACAGTACGATCGTTCCGACGAGCGAGATCGCCGTCATGATGGCGCCGTTTGCGCGCAGCAGAACGGGCGGATTGTACATCAGCTCCGAGACCGAGGCATAGCTGCGCCCCCATTTAGCGAAGGCGCGCTTCTCCGCCCCGGCGAGCTTGATCTTCTGCACGCCGGAGATCAGCGCGTAGCTCAGGCCGTTTTCCTTGGCGCCCTTTTCCATGATCTGGCGGCTGATCTTCATCTGCGTGAGCGTGGTGAGTACGCTCATAACGATGCTCGCCAGCAGGATCAGAAGCGCAGGGCCGACCAGCACCGGCGCGTAGCGGAAGATCTGCGTGACGTACAGCAGCGACAGCAGCGCGCCGACGCCCGTGGAAAACACGTTCCCCAGCAGCAGCTCGCACAGCTGAGTGACCGCGCTGTAGCGGCTTGAGAGCTCGCCCGAGGAATAGCCGCGGAAGAAGCTGGCCGGCAGGTTCATCACCCGTATCATCATGGCGGCCTCGACCGCAAGAGAGGTCTTGATCTCGATCCGGTTCATCATCAGATTCTTCGCGGCCTCGATGAGCTGCGACGAGAGGATCGCAGAGACCATGAAGGCGGCCGTCCCCACCAGGAGAGAGACCTTACCGCTCTCGAGCACATAGCCGGTGAGCGCGCGCGTGATCTTGGTCAGCAGGATGCCGATGAGGACTGCCGCAAGGCTCAGTACGGCAAAGGAGACAAAGTCTCCCCCGCTCAGGCAGTCCTTGAGATAAACGATCAGGTCGGGGATGCTGAGCTTTTTGAGCGGAAGAGGGCGGTAAAAGCAGATCGCCTCCTCCTCGAATATCTCGGCCGTTTTCGCGTTCAGCTCGACGCGTTTACCGGTCTCGGGGTCATAATAGCAATAGCCGCGGAAGGGCTTCGGAAGCAGGGCCAGCGGCGTGCCGTCCTCCTTCCGGAAGCCGAGCATCGGGCCGAAAGCGTCTTTATACCAGCCCTTTTCCAGCCGGACGCCGCGCCGCATGAGACCATGCGGCCGGAAGCAGTATTCCAGCTGTTCCTCCAGATCCCGGATGCCGTCGGGGATCTCGACGGGCTTGAAATGATAGTATTTCAGGATCTCGTCGACAGTCGCCTTCGTGACGATGCGTTCGTCGCCGAGACGGGCGGCGTGCTGTTTGCCCAGCACCGCCGAGGCCATGCTGAAGAGAGAGTCTTCAAAGACCTCCTGGTCCGAGAGCTTGCGCTGGCGGATCTGTTCGTCAAACCATCCCATACGCTTTCACCCCCCTCAGTCGCTGGCGACGAGCTCGGTGTACGAGCCGCCGAGGGCCATGAGCTCTTCGTGCGTTCCCCGCTCCGCCACGCGCCCGTGATCAAGGACGATGATCTCGTCGCAGTCGCGGATCGTAGAGAGGCGGTGCGCGATGACGATACAGGTGATGCCGCGGTCCTTCACGGCCTTTACAAGCTCGTATTCCGTTTTGGCGTCGAGGGCGCTGGTCGCCTCGTCCATGATGATGATGGAGGGATCCTGCGCCAGCACGCGGGCGATCTCAAGGCGCTGTCTCTGACCGCCCGAGAGATCCTTTCCGCCTTCGGTGAGACTGCCGCCGAAACCGCCCTCGCGGGCCATGATATCGTCGTAGATGCGGGCGTCGCGCGCGGCAAGGATCATCTCGAAGTCCTCGATCGAGCTGTCCCACATTTTAATGTTGTTGGCGATCGTGTCTTCAAACAGCACGATGTCCTGATCGACGACCGCGACCGAGCCGGTGAAGACGCTCCGGTCGATCTTGTCGATGGGCTTGCCGTCAAAGAGGATCTCGCCGCTCCAGGGCAGGCAGAGCCCGGAGATCAGCTTGGAAAGCGTGGATTTTCCGCAGCCGGAGGGGCCGACGAAGGCGACCCTGCTGCCCGGCTTGACGTGCATGCTGAAATCCTCGATCAGAGGCTTGCCCAGACGGGAATAGCCGAAGCTGACGTTTTTCAGCTCCACCTCGCCGGAGAGCTTGGAATAATCCGCCTCCTCCGACAGGGGCAGATCCGAGAAGTGCGGGTCGATCGGGTACTGCATGACGTCCTCGACGCGCTCCATCTCGGTGCGCATCTCCTGCAGGCTCTGCCCGGCGGAGATGATCATCATCGCCGGGGACATGAAGGAGCTTAGGAAACCCTGGAAGAGCATGATCATACCGAGCGTGAACTCGCCCCGCATGGCGAGCAGCACGCCCAGGATCAGCACCAGCGCGTCCGCGATCGCGGAAAGCGCGGAGGGGATGATGCCCAGGATCTGATTCAGTCTGGCGAAGCGGACATTCTGGGCGTTGACGGAGGCCTGATAGCCTGCCCACTTCTGGAAATAGCCGTTTTCCGCGCCGCTGGCCTTGATGGTCTCGACCATTTGGATGCCGGAGACCGTCGCAGCGGCGAGCTTGCCCGCGTCGCGCATCTGTACGCGGGTGATGTTCACGCGCTTGGCGGTGATCAGCTGCGACACCAGCAGGTTCAGGACGATCGTCACAAGGCCCACCACCGTCAGCAGCACGCTTGCGCGCAGCATCACGACGAGATAGATGATCATCATCAGGGTGTTGAGCAGAAGCGGCGTGAGCGTGTTGACCAGCGTGGAGGCAATGGAGCCGTTCGTGCCCTTGCGCTGCAGGATATCGCCGGCGAGGCGCTGGGAGAAGAACTCCATCGGCATGCGCAGGACCTTCCACATGAACTCGCCGCTGCCTGCGACCGCCATCTTTCCGTTGATCTTCAGCGCATAGACGGCCTGTATCCAGGCCACGACCACCTGGGAGAGTCCCAGCACGATCATCAGAAGAAGGAAGGGATAGAGCAGCTCGCGGTTCTCGCCCGTGAGCAGACGGTCCATGAAGAAACGGGAAAAGGCGGGATTGATGATCCCGAAAAGATAGCCGATCACCGTGGACAGCAGCACGAAAGCGACCGCCGCGCCCGCTCCCTTCAGGCGGTTTGCCGCATAGGCGAGCATGCTCTTGGGCTTGCCCGAGGGCTCGAAATCCTCGCCCGGCGTGATCTGCAGGCATATGCCCGTAAAGGCGCGGTCGAAGTCTTCGATCGGGACTTTGACCTCGCCTCTCGCCGGATCGTTGATCCAGGCGTAATTGCCGCGGAAGCCGTCCAGCACGACAAAGTGGTTGAAATTCCAGTGGATGATGCAGGGCAGCGCAATATCCTCGCGCAGCGCCTCCGTCTCGCAGCGGAAGCCCTGCGCCTCGAAGCCGTGGCTTCTGGCCGCGACGAGCATGTTTCTCGCGTTCGAACCGTCGCGCGAGACCCCGCAGTCGAGGCGCACCTGCTCGAGGGGGACCCATTTTCCGTAATAGGCCATCACCATGGCCAGACTGGCCGCTCCGCATTCGAGCGCTTCCATCTGCATGATGACCGGCACGTGAGCGCGGCCCCTTCTCACGGGGCTGCGATGCTTTTTCTCAGACATACGCGCTCCCTCAGCTGAACAGCAGGCTGAGCACCTGTGTCCGTCGGAAGACGACCCGGGCGGGGTAATTCCCATCCGCGAGCGTCGTGTCGGCGGAGGCGAAGAGGCGTCCCTCGGCGTCTGTGCCGACGCTGACGATCCTGCCTTCAAATTCGCCCGCGATGACCTTCATCCCGCTCTGCACGTTCTGCGCGATCTGCTCGTCATCAAAATAAACGCGCATCGAGCCATTCTCGACCCGGGCGGTCCCGGCGGCAAAGCTGTCTATGCCGGCGGCCGAGCTCCAGATCAGGAGACCGGCGAGCAGCAGGATCACCGCCGTCAGGATCAGCCATACTGCGGGGCTGGTCACGCGGAGATAGTCGCTGAGCGATTCGGGGGAGCTGATCCGCTCCATACTCTTTTTTCTGAAAAGGCTTTCGTCCATACTACACCTTCATTCTATCGTCGGGAGTTCCCCGCGGGACTCGCCGCGCGGGGTATCCTCCGTATTGTTCCTTGTTCAAGCTATGTACGCGCGATCCGCTTCCGTCGGGAGCCGATCGTCCGCGCTGGCGCAGGCCCTCTCGCAGGGCGCGCAGCGGGGCGGCTCCGGACGGCGCGGCTTTTTTCCGGAATGATCCTCTCTTTTATCTTCTCAGGTATCCCGACGAGACGGGAAACTCGAAATAGGTATCCGGGTAAGGCTCGTTTTTCAGCGCAAAATGCCACCACTCGCAGAAAATAGGCTCGAAGCCGCTGCGCATCATCGCGCGGCGGAGCAGCATGCGGTTTTCGTATTGCTCCTCGGTGATGTCGCGGCAGTCGGGATGGGAGATCGGGCTGAACATGTCGAAGGGACTTCCCATGTCCAGCTCTTTTCCCGTACGCATGTCCAGCAGCGTCAGATCGACCGCGCTGCCGCGGCTGTGGCTGGACTGCTTGGCTATGTAGCCCTCGGCGAAGAGCGCCTGCTTTTCCAGATCCGGATAGAAATAGGGCTTCATGCGGATATCCTGATCCTCGATGCCCCAGAGCACGAAATGCCGGACCGCGCGGGCGGGGCGGTAAGCGTCGAAGACCTTCAGACGGTAGCCCTGCACCATCAGTTCGCCGCTGACGGCCTTGAGAGCGCGCGCCGCCTCAATGGTCAGCAGAGCGCAGGGCTCCTCATAGCCGTCGATCCGCTCGCCGATGAAATTGTAGGTGGAATGATAGCGGATCTCCTGAACGATATGGGGCACATAGTCCGCCAGCACCACGAAGCCGGAGGGATCCATCGTCGGGTCGTTTCGGTATTCGGTCCTCATGTTCTGATTCCTTTCCGCGTTTTTCAGTAATTGGTCCGCTCCATGTGCAGATAGGCGTCGAAAAGCGCCAGGCAAGCCTCGCGGTCGATGCAGACGAGATAATCCGCGAAGGCGTCGCGCCCGCCGAAAAGCTCGTCGAAATCCTCGTCGCGGAAGCCGATGAGTTCGTTGTCCTCGATCGTGCAGCCGTAATAAACCTTATCGATATTCGCCCACAGGCAGGCGCACAGGCACATGGGGCAGGGCTCGCCCGTGGTATAGAGCTCGCAGCCGCTCAGATCAAAGGTGCCGAGCTTCTCCCCGGCGTCCCGGATCGCGGCGACCTCTCCGTGGCAGGTCGGGTCGTTGTCCTTCACCACCCGGTTGTGACCCTGTCCGACGACCTTGCCGTCCCGGACGATCACACAGCCGAAGGGGCCGCCGTGCTGAAGGCCGATCCCCTCGAGCGCCTCGTCGATCGCCAGCTGCATATAAGCGTTCTGCGCCCGGACGGAGAGCTCCGTTCGCGGCTCTTCCTTCGCCGCGGCGCAGCCGGCGGCCGTCAGCATGGAAAAAAGCAGGATCACAGACGCCAGGAGGGCTTTCGCCGGGTTCTTCGGCAGGTCTGTTCTTTTCTTTTTTCCGAAAGAATCCATCGCTTTTCCCCTTACCAGCTTTTTTTCATCGTCAGGACGTTCTGTCCGTCCCGGTATTCATAGCTCATCTCGTCCATGAGCTTCTTCGTCATGAAGACGCCCAGGCCGCCGACGTCCCGCTGTTCCGCCGGCAGGGTGATATCCGGATCCTGCCGCGCGAGCGGATCGTAGGGCACGCCGCGGTCCGCGAAGCGGATCGTCACGCTGCGCGCCTCCTCGGAGGACTCCACGCAGACGACGGCCTCGCCGCTGCCGGGGGCGTAGGCGTACTGCGCGATATTGACGAAGATTTCCTCGACCGCGACGCCGATCTGCATCTGCGCTTTGATCGGGCAGCCCGCGGCTTCCAGCTGTTCCTCGATAAAGGCCTGCACCGGATCGAGGTTCTCGAGCGAAGCCTCGAGCCTGATTTCCTTTTTCAACGGATCGACTTTTTCTGTCATAGCGTTTCCCTCTTCAATCGCTCTGTGCTCTCATGCGCCGCTCCTTTTCCCGGACCTCCTCCGCTCTTTTCAGGATCTTGTCCTTCCAGTCGTCGTCCTGCGCGTTGAGCTGATAGGCGCTGTAGCCGTATTCTCTCCCCCATGAGCAGACGACGGATTCGTCGTCTACATGCAGGGAGATCCGGTATCGGTTTGGCATTTTCTGTGGCAGCGGGGTTTTATTGCCGCGCTGGACCTCGCTCAGGTGCCGCTCGGCGTTCACGATCCCGTCGAGGCGGACGCCATAGCAGCGGAACAGACGGCGGATATACTTTTCCGAACGGTAGGAGGAGGTGTAGATCCACACCTCGAAGCCGAGCTCCTGCAGCGTACGGATCAGTTCCGGCGTTCCCAGCCGCAGCCGCTCCCTGAATATGCGGTCCAGCGGGAAAGGCAGGGGCGGCTCGGTCTTGTGCGTTTGGGGCGAGACGAACAGGACCTCGTCCAGATCGAAGGATACTCTCATGGCGCTTCGGCTTCCCCGACGCTCTTTTCGATCTCGACGATCGCGTCGATGACTCTGTTCGACCAGAGGGCGTCCTCGCCGGCGATCGGGAAGTCGCGGAAGGCCTTTTTATCGCTGAATATCTGCAGGACGGAATCGTTGTCGATATGGAGCGTATACAGATACTTCTCCGTGATCTGCTTTTCCAGTTTTTTGCCCGCGTCCCCGGCCGCCGCGGCCCGCTTGCCGATCGCCGCCATAACGCCGTCGACCTTGACGTGATACCTGCGGAAATAGTTCTGAATATAGTCTGTGGAATAGTACTGCGCCGAATAAAGCCAGATGTCGTAGCCGTTCCTGGCAAGGAAACGGAACAGCGCCGGCACGCCCGGGCGGATACGCTCCTTATACACTTTGTTCCACGGGAAAGGCATCTCGCTTTCAAACGGGCCGCTTTCCCGGAAGATCACCTCGTCGAGATCGAGCGCCGCGCGCTTCGTGTGTCTGGAATTCGCGAGTATTTTTTTAACGTCCTGCTCATGCGTGAGGTTGACGATCCGGATCGGGATCTTTGCCTGGCCGGTCCGCAGCGCGGCTGCCCAGCGATGATGTCCGTTGATGATCCGGTATCCGTCCGGGTGCGTCCGCTCGACGATGATCGGCTCGCCCTCGTAATAATACTGCGAGATCTTCAGAGCGTCCACATACTGCTGTTGATATGCGGAAATGATTTTATAATTCGGCCCTATCTGCGGCATGCAGAACTCGTCCTCCGGGTTCGGATGGAGATCGTCGCAGCGGGCCTGTCGGGTCAGCAGACGGCGCAGGATCCCGGTCTTGACCGGGAAATACAGGCCCTTGCCGGCCTCCGCCTCCTGCGCGATAAACTCATCAAAAAGAGATTTGCTTCCCTCCATGCTTCATTCCTCCCGGGTCGGCTCATCCGTCCGCGCCGAGCCGCCCCTGTATTCGATGCAGAGCATCGTCAGATCGTCGAACTGCTCGGTGCCCTGCACGAAGCCGTCCACCGCGCGGCGTACGTTCCGCAGAAGCCGCTCGGGCGCGGCCTGCGCGTCCTCGTTAAGGGCGGCGAGCATGCGTTCCGTGCCGAACATGGTCTCGTCGGCAGCCGTCGCCTCGGGCACGCCGTCGGTGTAGACGAACAGCTTGTCGCCCGGCGAGAGCTTCAGTTCGTATTCGCGGTAGCGGACGCCCTCCATGCCGCCGATGACGAAGGCGTGCTTGTCCTTATACAGCGCAAAGGCGCCGCCCGCGCGCATCAGCGCGGGGTATTCGTGGCCGGCATTGGACGCGGTGAGCCTGCCGGTCGAGAGCTCCAGGATGCCCAGCCAGATCGTGACGAACATCTCCGCGCTGTTGTGGGCGCAGATCTCTCTGTTGACGTAGTCCAGGATCTCCCCCGGGCCGCCGCCCATGCGCGTCCTGTCGGTGAGGATAATGTTCGTGACCATCATGAACAGCGACGCGGGGATCCCCTTGCCGGAGACGTCCCCGATCGCGAGCGCGAGATGGTCGTCGTCGACGAGGAAGAAATTGTAGAAGTCGCCGCCGACGTCCCTGGCCGGGTCCATGACGCCGTAGATATCGAAGTCCTTCCGCTCCGGGAAGGCGGGGAACTCGCTCGGGATCGAGGCCGCCTGGATTCGGCTTGCAAGCGAGAGCTCGAAGCCGATCCTCTCCTTTTCGGCCGCGGCCGTGCTCAGGTTCTCCATATAGCGCAGCGTATCCGTCTCCATCTTGTCGATGGAGGCGGCGAGACCGGAGAGCTCCTTGTAAGGGCTGATCCCCTCGAGATCCTCTCCCTTCGTGCCTTCCCGCGCGAAGCGCGCCGCCTCGTCGGATACGCGGCGGATCGGTGTGACGAGATGAACGCGCAGATATCCGACGGCAAAAACGGAGGCCAGCAGCGACAGAAGAAGCGTCGAAAAAACGATGCTGCGCAGATACGGCCGCCGCGCGTCGTAGATCTCCCGGACGGGGCGCTGTATGCAGAGTATGCCCGCCGCATCGCCGGAAGAATTTTTCACCGGCACCATGGTGGTAATGTGCGAGTGCAGGCCGTCGTTCGTCCGGATGCGGTAGACCGTTTCATACGGCGATCCCTGCTCGTAAATGGCCTGATACTTCTGGCGGTACTCGTCGTTGGTCGTCTCGCGCTCGTGTCCGAGCTCCCATGCGGTATAGGAGGTGTCGTCCACCGCGTTGTTCACATGGTTGAAAACGGAGACAAAACGGCCGTAATCGCTCCTGTCCACCTCGATCACGTAAATGATCGAGACGTTCATCCTCTTGCAGTAGATGTCGAGATAGCTTCTCGTCCGCTCGTACTCCTCCGTCTCCTCTCCGCGGAGATAGGCGTCCAGATGGTCGCCGTTGACCAGCGTGGTCGCCGTATCCGCCATGTGATAGGTGGAGACCGTGTATTCATTTTTAAAAGCGTCGGTAAAGCTCACGAAGCCGAAGACGCTGACGATCAGGCCGAATATCGCAAGCAGGGCCAGTATGGCCCCGATGATATTGGCCGCCATGCTCGATCGCAGTTTCCGCAGTCTGTCCATGTCCGGCGACTCCCTTATCAGGCGGATGCAAAGGCCTTCCTGACCGTCATGTCGAACGTACCGCCGCGGATACCGATCTTGATGTCGTCCGCCACGCGGCCAAGGATCGTCTGCTCGTATTTATCCCATTCCGGTATCTCGATCGGGTGGTTCGCCAGATCGTCGAGCGCTTCGTCCGGGATGTCCGAGGCGGGCTCGGAAGCCATGGCCTCCTCGATCGCGTCGCACAGCCGGCCGAGGAAGGAATTTGCAGCCTCGTTCTTCCGGGAGGAAGCGGACTCGATCAGGAGCTTTCTCTTTTCGGCGTCCATGACGGTTTTTGCGGAGAGGCGCAGCTCAAAGGCCGCCCCCTCGCTCTCGACCCAGAAGCTGCCCGTCATCGTACCGGCCACGCTGCGCGCGAGACTGAGCATCTCCTCGGTGCAGAGCCGGAGCTGCAGGGTCTGCTTATGGTCCAGATCGCGGAAAGCCGCGGCCTTCAGGGTCTGCGACAAGGCCTCGCCGTATCCCTTGCCCTGATTGTCGATGCTGATGATGTCGGTTTTCATGAAGATTCTCCTCGTCGTATCGTCGTCTTTCCCGTTTTCCGATCACACGATCGTCAGGATATCCGAAAAGCCCGTCACGTCAAACACCTCGCGGACGATCTCGCCCGCGTGGACGATCTTCATCTCGCCCTGTCGGTTCATGGTTTTCTGCGCCGCGAGCAGCACGCGCAGGCCGGCCGAGGAGATATAGTCCAGCCCGGCAAAGTCAAAGCACAGCTCGCTCACGCCCTCCAGCGACTCCGCGAGCTCCTTTTCCAGCGCGGAGGCCGTGGTCGTGTCCAGCCGCCCCTCCAGCGTGAAAACAGCCTTTCCGTTTTCGACGGTCTTGATGATGTTCAGCATGATGCGTTCTCTCCTTTATTGATTCATGTACGTTTTGCCTGTTCCCGCGCTCCGCTCCCGCGGCCGCGTTTTTCGGAGCGCGTCAAATTAGAGTTATTATATCATATTTTGCCCCGGACGGCAATTGTCTGCAGGGCCTTTCGTCTGTTTTTTTGACAGAAAGCTCTTCTGTTTTCTCCCGGACGGCAGCTTTTCCGAAAAGCACGGGCCGTCCCGAAAAGGGGACGGCCCGTACTCTGCCGGCTTTAATCCAGCAGATAGTCCATAAAAACGGGGATGCGCTTTTCCCAGTCGGCCTCGCAGTGCCGGCCGTCGGGCACGACGCGCGCCGCGACGTCGGCGTAGGATCTGGTGAGCAGCTTCGCCGTGTCGAACAGAGCCGTGAGCGCGCGCACATGACCCTCGGCCTCCGCGCCGCCCATGTCCAGGTAGATCCTGGTCGGGTCCCTGAGCGGACGCGCCTTGATCAGCTCCGCCATCCGGCGCGGAGCGACCCCGAGACACGGCGAGAGCGCGGCCGCGCGGGAAAACACGTCGTTGTATTCCACCGCCGCGTAGAGCGCCATCAGCCCGCCCATCGAGCTGCCCGCGATCAGGGTGTGCTCCCGCTCCGGCAGGGTGCGGTATTCCGCGTCGATCCGCGGCTTGAGCTCCTTTGTGATCCAGTCCATCGTGAGCGTGCCCTGCGCCTCTACCGTGCCGAGCCCGCGGCCGGAAAAGCTCCAGGGCGTGTACTCGCTGAGGCGGCGGAAGCCCTCGTGATTGCATTCAACGGCGACAAGGATCAGCTCCCGCCCGCTCTTCTCCAGATACTCCTTCATGCCCCAGCTCTTGCCGTAGGTGGCGTGGCCGTCATAGAACACGTTGTGCCCGTCGAACATGTACAGCACCGGATAGCGGCGCCCGGAGCCCGCATAGCCGCGCGGCAGATACACGTAGAGCCGGCGCGGCTTCGCAGTCGGCAGCGAGGGTATCTGTATTTTGCTGAGCTTGATCATGTTCTCTCCTTCAGCACGACCTCGCCGGCCTTGCCGCCGACGTAGCGGCCCTCCTCCAGCACGGCTCTGCCGTTGACATAGACGTACGCGATCCCGCCGGGGCGGAAATCCGGCTTCTTTTCGTTCACGCAGAGCTTCTCCGGGTCGATGACCGTGAGATCCGCCTTATAGCCGGGGCGCAGATAGCCTCGCTCGGGGATGCGGTAGCGGTCGGCCGTCGCGCCGGTCATCTTGCGGACGATCTTTTCTGTCGGGATGCCGTAGCGCCTTGCCAGCAGGAAGAACTGCGGGAAGGTCTGGAAAGCGGCGATGTTCTGCAGGCCCTTTTCCTCGACCCACGCGTCGGTCATGAAGACCGAGAGTTCGTCCTCCATCAGACGGCGCACGATCTCGGCGTTGTAGTACTTGCCGAGATAGATGCTGCCCGCGCGGTCGGAGAGATCGACCAGCTTGAGGTACATATCCAGCTCGGACACGCCCTCCCCGGCGGCGAGCTCGCGCACGGTCTTGCCCTCGTATTCGGGGTGCTCGGGCGAGATATAGGCCACGACCATGTCCTCCCAGTCGATGCCAAGCACCTTGCGGTACATCAGGATCGTCAGCGAGAGCTTGAAGCGATTGATCGGCTTTGCGGCCTCTTCCTTTGACAGCGCGGCGTACCACTCCGGGAAGACGACCGTGATGACGGAGGCGCCGTAGTGGAAGGCGTAGTTGTCGAAGGCGATGGGACTTCCTGCGTCGTGCTCGCGGTGGAAGACGGCAAGCATCCTGTCAAGCAGCTTCCAGCTGCGCTGCCCGGTGAAGATCAGATGGCTGTACTCGAGACGGCAGCCGGCGCGGCGCATGATATCCACGGCCTCGTCAAGCCCCAGCTCGAGATGGGACTTCTTCGTCAGCAGCGGATAGTCGGCGCTGACGATCGAGCAGGCGCGCGGATGGATCGTGACGATGCCGTCATACTTTGCGATCTCTCTGGCGAAGGCCAGGATCTCATCGGTCCCGGCGTAGCGGTCGGGCTCGTACATAAAGCCGAAAGACCCGCCGAAGGCGCCTCCCTCCATGGCTTCGCGCACGTGCGCGAGCTCCCGCTCGATCTGCTCCGGGGTGTAGGGCGCGGGATCGTAGCCCGTCATGCCCGCGCGCACCGAGCCCTGACCGATCAGCGGAACGAGGTTGACGAAGAGATTGCCCTTTGCCCGTTCCTTGAATTTGGCAAAGCTGCACGGGAAGAGCGTGTCGAACAGGCCGCCGCCGATCTTGTCGCGATAGGGCGTGTCCTCGTCCGCGCCGAAGGGCGAAAAGCTGCAGTTTCCGGTGATCTGCGTGGTGATGCCCTGCTCGATGAAGGGCCTGTAAAACTTTTCTGCGTCCGGGCGGTCATAGAAAAAGTCGTTGTGCGAGTGGGCGTCGATCAGGCCGGGGCAGATCTGCAGGCCGCTCAGCTCCACGACTCTGTCCGCCTCCTGCGCGATCTCGCCCCCCACGGCGAGGATGCGGTCGTCCTCGATCAGCAGATCGCCGACATACGGTTTCGCGCCGCTGCCGTCGATGATCGTGCCGTTTTTGAACAGCGTTTTCATATCAGTGCTTCCTTTCCGACTGTTTTCGGGAATAACGGAATAATTATATATCATGTCCGCGCCGCTGGCAACCGCCAATGCGCCGAAACGGCAAAACTCCGCATCCCCGAGGGGATGCGGAGTTTCGCTGAACGTCCCGGATCATTTACCGCTCATTTTGCGGATCTCGATCTTCTTCTGCCGATCCGCGATGAACTGCGGCAGCACCTTCGGACGGTCGAAGTATTCGATGTTTTCAACAAAGCTGCGCTTGCGCAGATGGATCGCGTCGAACTTGCAGCGCGTGGTGCACACGCCGCATCCGAGGCACTTGTTCGGATCGACGAAGGACGCGCCGCATCCGAGGCAGCGGGCCGTCTCCTTCCTGACCTGCTCTTCGGTGAAGCTGCAGCGGTCGTCGCGGAAGGTCCTGGCCTTCGCCTCGTCCTTGCCGGGGATCTGGCGCGCGGAGGCGTCGTAATCGCGCCTGACGCTGTCGAAGTCGACGTTTTCCTTGTCAAAGGCACGGTAGCTCAGGCGATCGCGGCCGATCACGAGACTCTGGCCCGGATGCACGTAGCGGTGGATGGAGATCGCGGCCTGCTTGCCCTGGGCGATCGCGTCGATGGCAAACTTCGGCCCGGTCAGGGCGTCGCCGCCGACGAAGATATCCGGCTGCGCGGTCTGATACGTGACCTCGTCGGCGATCACGCGGCCCTTCTCGTCGCATTTCAGCTCGCCGAGATCCAGCCCGCCGAGCTCGATGCGCTGGCCGATCGCGGCGAGGATCGCGTCGCACTCGATCCGCTTGTCGCCCTCGCACACGAGCGCGGCGACCTTGCCGTCTCTGCCCTCAATCGAAGCGGGACGATGCTCGAAGAGGAAGCTAACGCCCTCTTCCTTCGCCTCGGCGACCTCGGCGGGATCGGCGGGCATGTCGCTCTCCCTGCGGCGGTAAGCAACGGTGACCTCCGCGCCGAGACGCACGGCCGTGCGGGCCACGTCCATCGCGACGTTGCCGCCGCCGACCACGACGACCTTCTTGCCGATCGCCGGACGCGCGCCGGAATTGACCTCGCGCAGGAAATCGATGCCGCCCCAGACGCCCTCGAGCTCCTCGCCCGGGATGCCGAGGGAGGCGCTCTTCTGCGCGCCGACGGCGAGATAGATGGCGTCGAAGCCCTGCGCGCGCAGCTCTGCGACGCTCACGTCCCTGCCGACCTCCACGCCGCAGCGGAAGATGACGCCCAGCTCCTTGAGCACGTCGATCTCGGCGTCGAGCACGGTCTTCTCCAGCCGGAAGTTCGGGATGCCGTAGCGCAGCATGCCGCCGGGCTGCTCGTTCTTGTCGAAGACGACGACCCTGTAGTTGTCGGAGGCGAGGAAATAGGCGCAGCTCAGGCCAGCGGGGCCGGCGCCGATGATCGCGACCTTCTTGTCGGAGAAGTCGTAGAGCTTGCGCGGGACGAAGCGCGTGTCGCGTTCGAGCTCGCGGTCGGCGATGAACTTCTTGACCTCGTCGATGGCGACGGCGCGGTCGATGTCGCCGCGGGTGCAGGCGTCCTCGCACTTGCGGTTGCAGATGCGGCCGCAGACGGCGGGCAGCGGGTTTTCCTTCTTGATGAGCTC
>JAFRDM010000048.1 GCA_017403885.1 Oscillospiraceae bacterium | reverse complement strand
CTTCGCGCCGTTGGCGATCATGTTCTCGATCTGGGATACCTGGGTGGCGATGTCATTCGCGCCGTACTGCAGGTCGACCTGATAGCCGGCCTTCTCGAGCAGGGCCTTCATGTTCTCGCCGTCCTGGTTCCAGCGCTGCAGATCCTTCGTGGGCATCGCGACGCCGACCAGGTCGCCGCCGGACGCGGCCGGAGCGGCGGCCTGCTGGCCGCAGGCTGCCAGCGCAAAGATCATGCACAGCGCCAGGATCATTGCAAGAATTTTTTTCATTGAGATCCTCCTTTTTCATTTTGAATGCGAACTTGAAGCTTTTCCATCAGCTTCTATAAGGCGATTTTACAAATGTTTCGTACGTATGTCAAGAAGCTCTTATCCTTTTTTATTTTGTTTGTGTGTTTTACCATGTTTCTCTTTGTGAAAATGTGCAAAATGTCAAAAAACTCTTTTATGATATATAAACAAACTTTCCGAAACTTTCTCTTTTTCGGTTGACTGGCACGGGAAAACTGCTACAATATTGGCAGATGAGGCGAAGGGAGGGCGATGAGATGCCGCAAAGCGAGGGCAAAGGCCGCGAGACGCTGTCCGCTCGCAGCCGGATCTATCGTTTTTTGTTCCACTCGAAAGAATTCTGCTCCAAGCAGGTGCTGGCTTCCGGCTGCGGCGTCAGCATGCCGACGCTCTATCAGAACCTGGGCGATCTGATGGCCGAAGGGCTGGTCCGCTACACGGGCGAAAACCAGTTCACCGGCGGCCGCCGCGCGCAGGGCCTGGACATCGTGCCGGAGGCCCGCATTTCGATCGGCGTGTCGGTCACGGAGCACAACCTGCGCATCGTCGCGGCCGACCTGCGGCTGCGCGAGCTTGCTTACCGTTCGCAGCCCGTCGAGCTGCTCTCCCGCAGCCCGGACGCGGCCTCCTTCGCACGCATAGTCGAGGACTTTATCGACGAGTTCTCCATCGACCGCAGGCGGCTGCTGGGCGTTGGCGTCGCGATCCCCGGCCTGCTCACCGCCGACCACACGCGGCTGCTCGTCGCGCCGACGCTGAATCAGCGCGATATCCCGCTGAACGATCTGATCCGGTCCCTCCCTTATCCCGTCCGCATCGAAAACGACGGCTCTGCCAGCGGCCACGCCGAATGCTTCGTGCGCGGCGCGCGAGAGAATCTTGCCTATCTGTCGCTGGAAAACGGCGTGGGCGGGG
Source organism: Oscillospiraceae bacterium (assembly GCA_017403885.1). Taxonomy (GTDB): domain Bacteria; phylum Bacillota; class Clostridia; order Oscillospirales; family Oscillospiraceae; genus Limivicinus. Next base: position 28,097 of record JAFRDM010000048.1, on the reverse strand, counting down.
CCGTGCTGATGAACGGTGAGCTTTACGCCGGCGATAATTCGCGCAGCGGCGAGTTCGGCCATATCTGCGTCGAACCCGGCGGACTGCCCTGCTCCTGTGGCAAGAGCGGCTGTCTGGAGGCCTACTGCTCCGCGCTCCGGATCGAGGAGCGCTTCGGTATGCCGCTCGAGGACTTTTTCCGCGGCGTGGAGGAGCACAAGCCCGAGCACGAGGCTCTGCTTTACGATATGCTGCGCCATCTCGCCGTCGCGATCAACAGCATCCGCATGACGCTCGACTGCGAGATCGTGATCGGGGGCTTCCTTTCGGAATACCTCCATCCCTATCTGGGGGTGCTGCGCGGCTATGTCAAAGCGCTCGACGCCTTTTCGGGAAGAGCCGACTATGTCCAGCTCAGCCGTGTGCCGCGGCATATCACGCCGCTCGGCGCGGCGCTGTACTTCATACGGGAATTCATTGAAAACGTCTGATCGGCATGACGGACACGGGCGGACCCAAAGGTCCGCCCGTGTCTGTCGCTGTGGGAGATCTTACACTTTTTCCCCGCCGATATAGACCGCGCGCCGCGCGAGGTCCTCGCCGCAAACGACGAAGTCCGCGCGCTTTCCCGGCTCGATCGAGCCGATCTCGCTCTCGCGGCCGATCTCCCGCGCGGGGCGGATCGTCGCGGCGAGGATCGCCTCCTCCCGCGGGATGCCGAAGGCGACGGCGTTGCGCATGTCCGCGTACAGATCGCTGGCCGCGCCGGCGATGGTGCCGTCGGCAAGACGCGCCACGCCGCCCGCGAGAAAGACCTGCTGGCCGCCGAGCTCGTATTCCCCGTCCGGCATGCCGCAGCAGCGCAGCGAGTCGGAGATCAGGCAGATTCGCCCCGGGAAAAGCCGGAAGGCCATGCGCACGGCGCTGGGGTGGATGTGCAGCCCGTCGCAGATGAGCTCCGCCGCGATATCCTCGCGTTCGGATGCCGCGCCGATCGGGCCGGGCTTGCGGTGGTGGACGCCGGGCATGGCGTTGTACAGATGCGTGAGGTGGCGCGCGCCCGCTTCAAAGACGGCCCTCGCCTCGTCGTAGCCCGCGTCCGTGTGCGCGACGGAGACCGTGCAGAGCTCCTTCGCCTTTGCCGTGAAGTCCGCCGCGCCCGGAAGCTCCGGGGCGAGGTCGACGATGCGCACGAGACCGCCGCAGCCCTCGTACAGGGCGCGGAAGCCTTCGATGTCCGGCGCTTTGAGATAAGCGCCGTTCTGCGCGCCCTTTTTCTTTTCGGAGAAATAAGGCCCCTCCATATGGACGCCCATGACGCGCGCGCAGCCCTTCGGCTGTTCCCCGGCAAGTCCGACCGCCGTGGCGAAGGCTTTCGCAAGCGTCTCGTAAGGCAGGGTCATCGAGGTGGGGGCGAAGCTCGTCACACCGCAGCGCGCCAGATGCGCGGCCATGCGGCGCAGGCCCTCCGCGCTGCCGTCGGAAAAGTCGGCTCCCGCCGCGCCGTGCGTGTGGATGTCGACGAGACCGGGGATGACGCACGCGCCGCCGAGATCGACCTCTCCTTCCCGTTCGTCGGTGAAGACGGCCGCAAAGCGTCCCTCTTCCACATCGAAGCCGCCGTGGACAAAGCCCCTTTCGGGCAGGAACACCAAAGCGTTGTAAAAGCGCATCTCAGACCTCCGGGAGGCTGGCGGCCGCGATGCTCTGCCCCACGCGACGCGCCTTTTCGTCCGGCAGCATGACCGTCACCTTTGCCGCCAGTTCGGGATATTCCTCGTGCAGGACGCGGCTGCACTCGTCGATCAGCAGATCTCCGCCGACGCCCGAGGCCACGCGGCCGAGCACCAGCAGATAGCGCAGATCGTAGAAGGAGGCATAGAGCGAGAGCGTGTGCGCGAGGTAGCTGCCGATCGTCACGAAGATCTGCCGCGCGCCCTCGTGGCCGTCCTCTGCCAGCTTCTGCACGGCTTTGAGCTTTTCGGCAAGGCTGAGCTCTTCGCTCAATTCAATGCCCACGCGCGGGGCGAGACGGATCACGGCGTCCTGCGAGAAGTACTTGCAGCCCACGCCGCAGTCGTGCGACCACTCGTCCTGCGGGGCGCCCGGCTGCAGGTCGACGGGGGCGAAGGCCAGCTCGTTGAACCAGCCGAGGATCTTGCCCTCCGGCGTGACGTAGCCGGCGGCCTCGCTCGTGCCCATCGCGATGCCCATCACCGCGCCGGAGGAAAGGCTCATCGCGCCGGCGAGCGCGGTCACGTCGCCATCGTTGGCCACGACGATCGGCACGTCGCCGATCTCCTTCGCCGCGCGGTCATAGACCGTCTTGACTTCCTCGCGCCGCTCGCGCGGGACCTTGATGAAGAGCGAGGAGACCATCGGCGCGTTGCCCACGAAGGTGCCCGCGGAGGACACGCCGATCGCGTCCACGCGCGGCATCTTCGACGCCGCGGTCTTGAAGGCCTCGACGATCCCGTTGTACTGGTATGTCGGGTCGGCGCTCTGCTTCGGGAACCAGACGACCTCCTCGGAATAGACGCTCACGCCGTCGATCACGGCGCTGACCTTGCGGTCGGAGCCGCCGGCGTCGAAGCCGATGCGGCAGCCCTCGAGGTGGCCGCCGATGGACCTGGCCTGTTCGTTGGCCTGAGGGAACTCCTCCTCGGAGCAGAGGATGAGCTCGAAGGGACGCTCGAAGATGTCGAACTCGAAATTGACGTCGAAGTCCCGCTCGCCGCCCTTGCGGTAAATGTCCCTCAGCTTTTCCGCCGTTTCGGCGCAGCCGCAGATCGTCACGCGCCAGCCGCCGACGCTCCAGAGCAGGAATTTGACGTAGCGTTCCATATAGCGGAGGTTGGCCTCGGCGAATTCCTCGCCGCGCAGACGCGAAGAAAAGACGGACACGCGCCCGTCCTCGCGCTCGAGCGCGACACGGAAGGGCCGCTCGGCGCCATCCAGAAAGGCCTTGGCCCACACGCCGAAGGGCAGGAAGCTCTCGTCGAGCGGCGGTTTGTTACGATAATCAAACGAAATGCCCAAATAGTTCATCTTTCTGACCTCGCTCAATTTGATCTGTGTTTTATCCTAACATGAACGGCCTGCGGAAAACAGGCCGTTGCTTGTTTTTTCTTGCCTTCAGCGGTACTTTTCCACCAGAGCGCCGATCTCTGCGGCAAGCTCTCTTACCACGGGGAGATCCTCCGGCTGCAGGTCGAAGAGCGGAGCGCGCACGCCGCCGATATCCGGGCCGCCCTGCTCGCGCAGGATGCCCTTGATCACGGCGTACATGTTGCCCTTACAGGAGCACATCTTATAGATCGCGTGGCAGCAGTGATCCTGGATCTCTCTGGCGCGCGCAATGTCGCCCTCCCGGAACAGACGGTAGATGGCAAGGTACAGCTCCGGCATCGCGGCGTAGGTGCCGCCGATGCCGCCGATCGCGCCGGCAGCCAGACCGGAAAGCAGCTGCTCGTCCGGTCCGTTGAAGACCACGGCTCCCTCGTCGCGCCACATCTCGATGTCCTGCACGGGCATGGAGGAGTTCTTCACGCCGATCACGCGCGGGTTTTTCAGCATTTCGCGCAGCAGCGCAGAAGTCAGCGCGACCCCCGCGAGCTGCGGTATATTGTAAATAATGAAGTCCGTATTCGGCGCGGCGGCGGAAATGTCGTTCCAGTACTGCGCGACGGCGTATGGCGGGAGGTGGAAATAGATCGGCGGGATGGCTGCGATCGCGTCCACGCCAAGGCTCTCCGCGTGCGCGGCGAGCTCCCGGCTGTCTGCGGTGTTGTTGCAGGCCACATGCGCGATGATGACGATCCTTCCTCTTGCCTCGGCCATCACGTTTTCCAGCAGCAGCTTGCGCTCGGCGACAGACTGATAGATACACTCGCCCGAAGAGCCGCCGACATACAGACCCGTGACGCCCTTGTCGATGAGATAGCGCGTGAAGGCTCGCGTCTGTTCGGGAGAAATGGCGCCCGTTTCGTCATAGCAGGCGTAAAAGGCCGGGAAAATACCCCGGTATTTGTTGAGATCTTTCATGTGCTACTCCTTAAATGAGGATCTTGAAAACGATGCGGGAGATGCTCTCCTCCCTCTCGGCAGCCATGCCGGGGCGATGCGCGTCGCCGGGGAAAAGAACGAGAAAACGCCCGGGCGTCAGGATCACGCTCTGCTCCGCTCGTGCGCGGCCGCCCCAGTAATCGCCCGTATGCTCGTGCAGCGCAAGCGCTTCGGGAGCGGCGATATCCACTCGCTCGCAGCCCGCGGCGCACACGAAAACGTCGAGATAGCGGCGGTGGTACTCAAAAAAGCGGTCCTCGTCCGTCGTGGTCGAAACGTTGAAGCGCGTCACATACAGCGCTTCGCCCTCAAGCTCGCGGCGCTGCGTTCCGACGCTCTCGAGAAACGCCGGCGTGAGCAGCCCGAGCACGCGGTCGAGCCGCGGGTGGATGCCCCGGTAGGCCGGGGCATCCGTCAAATCGGCATAGATCATCCCTTCACCGCGCCCATTGTGATGCCCTTGGTGAAGTACTTTTGGAAGATCAGGAACACGATGATGATCGGGACGGCCGCCAGCGCCGCGCCCGCCATGATCAGGCCGTAGTCTGTGGAGTTTTCGGCCTGCATGGTCGCGATGCCCAGCGAGATCGTCAGATTGTTGCTGGAGGTGAGCATGATCAGCTGCATGAAGTAATCGTTCCACGAGCTGATGAAGGTGAAGATCGCCAGCGCGCCGACGCCCGGCTTGATCATCGGATAGACGATGTTGGTGAAGGTCATCGCCTCGCCCGCGCCGTCGATGCGCGCGGCCTCGAGCATTTCTCCCGGTATGCCCTCGGCGAACTGCTTCATCAGAAACACGCCGAATGGCCAGCCTACCGTCGGAAAGATGACGGCCCAGATGTTGTCGTACAGACCCAGCGAGCTCATCTCGCGGATCAGGGGGATGAGGATGACCTGCTTGGGCAGGGCCATCGCCGCGACGATCAGCGAGAAGAGGATAAAGCGGCCGGTGAAGCGCTTCTTTGCCAGCGCGTAGCCCGCCATGGCGGCGGTCAGGCAGGTCAGGATCATGGCCATGACCGCCATGAACACCGTATTGATCAGCCAGCGGATCGCGCCGGGGACAGTCGGGCCGCTGAGCGAGCCGAGCTGGAACAGCGGCGCGCTGCGGCGGGAGAAGAGCGCCTGGAAGTTGCGGAGCGTGAACTCCTTCGGCCACCACTGGGGCGTGGGTGAATTGATCGCGGCGGGCGGCTTGAGCGCGCCGGTGAGGATCCAGTAGAGCGGGAAGAGGAACAACAGCGCCAGAAGGATCAGAACGACGATGCTGAAAATGCGGTACGCGCGGGAGCTTCCGTTATTCTTACTCATCATGGCACCTCCTCAGTCCTCTTTCGCCAGGCGGAACTGCACGGCGGAGAGCGCTGCGATGAAGATGGCGAGGATCACGCCCATCGCGTTGCCGTAGCCGAAGCGGTACAGCTTGAAGGCGGTGTAGTAGATATAATACATGACCGTCTCGGTGGCGTAGTTCGGTCCGCCGGAGGTCAGCAGCTGGATCAGCGCGAAGCACTGGAAGGAGTTGATCGTGGTGATGATCAGGATGTAGAGCGTCGTGGGCATGATCTGCGGCCACTTGATGCGCCAGAACACCTGGGTGTTGGTGGCGCCGTCGACTTCGGCCGCCTCGACGAGGGACTGGTCGACATTGCTCAGCGCGGAGACATACAGCACGATCGGCTGACCGACCGAGGTGGTCAGCAGAATGATAATGATGCAGGCCAGGGCGTATTTCGGGTCGCCGAGCCAGTTGATATTCTTGTCTATGACACCCGCGCCCTTCAGCAGATAGTTGAAGATGCCGTAGTAATTGTTGTACATCCATTTCCATACGACCGTGACGGCGACGGAACCGGTGACGACGGGCAGATAAAAGACAACACGGAAAAAGCTCAGAGGACCTTCCTTCATGCGGTAGATCGCCGAAGCGACCCACAGCGAGAAGATGCAGACGACCGGGACGCTGACCACCACGATAATGATCGTGTTGACAAGCGCCTTGAGGAAGACCGGATCCTGCCAAAGCTCGACATAGTTGGCAAAGCCTATGAACCTGTCGGCCGTGTTGGAGTTCATGTTGGCGTCGGTAAAGCTGGTCCAGATGCACATCGCCATCGGGTAGATGACGAAGCCGAGGAAGAAGACCAGGCTGGGCAGCAGGAAGAGATAGCCGCTGATGTTCTCCTGCCGGCGGAGGCGGGGGCTCATGGTTTTGGTCAAGGTGCAGCACCTCACTAACTTGTAATGGAAACGCACCCCATGCCGCGCAGGCGGCATGGGGTGCGCGTCCCGATGATTTTGCTTATGCGGAGCGCGCCGCTCCGTTTTTACGGCCGATCAGTCTCAGCCGTTGGCCTGGCCGCAGAACTCGGCGACAGCCGCGCTGATCGCAGCCTCGCTGCCGTCGGACGCGCCGACCTTCTGGAGCACGTTCCACCACGCGGTACGCGCGGCAGCCCAGTTGGTGGTGACCTGGTAGTAGTCGCCCAGCATCGGCATGAGCTTGGTGTACTCGTTCATGATCTCGTTGTCGGCCCAGATGCCGGAGAGATCGGTGCCCTCGGCGGCGGAGCGGGCGGCAAAGAAGTTGGAGGCGCGGACGGCGTCGACGGTGTGGGCGCTGTCGCACATGTACTTGATGAAGGTCTTGGCGGCTTCGATCTTGGCGGCGTCGCCGTTATCGAAAATGCCGAAGCCCCAGATGCCACCCTGCAGCTTGGCGACGCCGTCCTGGGACGGGAACGCCATGAAGACGATCTCGTCGCCGTTGGCGGTGAGGCCTGCGCCGGTACCGGCGGAGTTCGGGTTGAGCTGCTGGGCAATGTTCCAGCAGAAGGCCATCTTAAAGACGCCGTTGTAGAAGTTGGCGATCTCCTCGCCGCCGTTGATGGAGGGATCGAACGCGATGCCGTCCTGATCATAGAGCGCCTTGAGAGCCTTGATGTTCAGGGGATCGTCCCAGGTGTAGCCGCTGTGGTCGGCCTTGGTGAAGGTGCCGCCGTAGAGGTTGTTGACGAGAGCGCGGGTGCCCTGGTCGCCGCCCTGGCCGCTGCAGTAGAGAGCGCCCACGGTGTCGCCGTATTTGTCGTACAGGGCCTGAACGGCCTTAAAGAACTGCTCGGTGGTCCAGGTGTGGGTGTCCTTGTCGATATACTGGTCGGCGCCGGCTTCAACAAAGGCGGGATAGTTGATCGCCATGCAGTGAGAGGTCATGACGACCGGGTACTCGTAGGCCTTTCCGTCCGCGGTGAAGCAGGCGGCAAGAGCGGACTGGTTGATCTCGGCCTTGTCGGTGGCGTCGAACATGTCGCTGATGTCGACCATGTAGCCGTTGGCGCCCCAGTTGGCGACGAGACGCTCGGGACCTTCCATGATGAGGTCGGGAGCCTGCTTGGCGGTGATGGCGGTGTTGACCTTGTCGTCGCCGTCGGCATAGGTCAGATACTCGACCTTGACGGCAATGCCGGTCTCTGCGGTGAAGGCGTCGGTGAGGGCCTTGACGGTGGCCTCATCGCCCCAGTTGCCGATCGGGTAGGTCCACAGGGTGATTTCCGTAGTCCCGGACGAGGCGGCAGGGGCTGCCTGCTGGCCGCAGGCGGCCAGAGCGAAGATCATCACGAGCGCGAGAAGCAGAGCAAGAATCTTCTTCATTTTTGTTCCTCCTGATAAAGTATTTCCACTTAATCGATACGGCGGTCCGGCCGCCATATTCCTATAATGGATTGTATCGGAGAGCCGGGGAAAAGTCAATAAAAATTTGAAAAAAAATTTCAGAAAAAGTTGTTTCTGAAAAAAACTTTACGTTCTGCACAAAAAGACCGCTTCCCTTTCAGCAAAAATGACGGAGCGCCGGTCAGCGCTCCGTCATGTTCCGTAAAATATTAAAAGTGTTTGCTCTCCAGCGCTGCGGCCAGCCGTTCGCGGCTTGCGCGGCAGCTTTCAAGATCGCGGCGGCAGAACTCGGAGAAGAGCACGTCCATCAAAAACAGCTGGGCGATCTTTGCCGGGACGGAGCCGAGCTGCAGCGGGCTCTCGTTCGCGCCGCAGGGCAGCACCAGATCGGCCAGCAGCGCGCCGGGCGACTTGGGAAAGCGCGTGACGAGCAGGGTCTTCACTCCGCGATCCTTCGCCGTCCGCATCGTGTCGATGAGATCCTTTGTCGCGCCGGAATAGGAAAAGAAGAGGATCACGTCGTCCCTGGCCATGTTCACGGCCGTGATGACCTGCGTGTGCGAGTCGACCACGGCGCTGAATTTCCCGCAGACGGTAGAAAAGAGATGGCAGGCGTCCTGCGCGAGCAGCATGGAGCCGCCCTGCCCCATGCAGACCACCCGGCCGGCGGCATGCAGCATATCCGCGGCGCGGCGGATCCTGTCCGCGTCGATGAGCTCGAGCGTCTGGTGCATGGCGGCCTGATCGGACGAGTAGAGCTTCTGGCACATCTCCTCGAAGCTGTCCGTGCTCTCGATCGGTCCCGAAAGCAGGCCGGCCTCCGGGGCGAGGGAATAGGAAGCGTTGGCCAACGCCAGACGGAAGGCGTTGAAGCCCTTGTAGCCCAGACGGCGGCAGAAGCGCGAGACCGTGGCCTCGGCTACGCCGCTGTATTCTGCCAGTTCGGCAATGGAGAGGTACTGACTGCGTCCTCGGTTGGCCATAATGTAGTCGGCCGTCTTTTTTTCCGCGGCGGTCAGCTCGTAATAGGCGGCGGATATCTTGTCAAATACGCTCTCGCTCATCGTTTCACTCCCCCAAAAGCTCGCCGAGCATGCCGTCGACCTTGCCGAGCATGCGCGGCAGATGGAAGGGGCCCTTGAAGGTCGACCCCTTGCAGGCCGGCTCGGTGGGTCTGCCGTCGCGGCGCAGATAGCCGTACCACTCGCCGCAGACGGGATCGGAGAAGTGCGCCCTGCAGTAGTCGAGCGTCCTGTAAAACCAGTCGAGATACTTCTCCTTGCCCGTGTCGCGGTAGAGCATCAGCGAGGAAATCAGCGTCTCGTCGTGCGGCCACCACAGCTTCATGTCGTGTTCATAGGCCTCGGGAGGGCGTCCCAGGCAGTCGATAAAATACAGCAGTCCGCCGTATTCTCTGTCCCAGCCGGCGTTGATCGCCCGCTCGAAGATCGTTTCGGCTTTTTCCGCCAATGCCGCGTCGCCCGTGCGTTTGGCCTGTTCGAGCAGGAACCACACTCCCTCGATGTCATGGCCGGGATTGACGATGCGTCCCTCGGTGAAATCAAGGCGCGCCTCGCCCTTCGGCCCGACGTTTTCAAGCACGCAGCCCAGCTCGTCCTTGACGTGGTAGCGGAAGATATCGTCCACGCAGCTCTGCGCGCGCTGCTCATAGAGCGCGCGGTGCGTCTCGTCGGCGCCCATCAGCACGCCCGTGACATTGAGATAGATCATCGGGATGCCGAAGGAGCGGCCCGTACGCGTCTCCGGGATGGTCTTGGGGCCGAGGCCGGTCGGGTCCGGCATGCCGTGCCAGAGATCCCAGTAGAGATCATAGGCCCGCAGCGCCCGGTCGAGGCATTCCCTTTCGCCGGTGACGCCGTAGTACTCGGCGTTCGCCATGGCGTAAAAGGCCTCGGAATAATAGTATCTGCGCTGGCGCAGCGGTTTTCCCTCCGCCGTGACGGTGAAATACATCCTGTCGCCCGCCTCGTGATTGAGGCAGTATTTTTCCATAAAGTCCAGGCAGCTCTTCGAGGCGGCCAGCCATTCTTCACGGACGCCGTAGAGCCGGCACAGCCACGCAAACACCCAGCCGCAGCGGCCCTGCATCCACACGCTCTTGTCCGTGGAAAAGATCTTCCCCTCGCGATCGAGGCAGGTGTAAACGCCGCCGTTGATCGGATCCATGCCGTTTTTCAGCCAAAACGACACACAGCGTTCCAGCTCCCCGCGTATCCAGCGGCGGCTCTCCGCCAGTTTTGCTCTGTCCATGATCCGCTCCTCCTTCATATTTCTTCCGTCTCCATACTAACAGCGATGAAAGAAATTTTCAACAAAAAAATCTTCTGAAATTTTTTATCCGAAAGAGGGCTGACAAAGCGCGCGGGAGATGCTATACTGTTTTACAGACTATCCGACAATAATGAAAACGAGGGATGAGCAAAATGAAAAAGCATATCGTCTGTTTCGGAGATTCCAATACCCACGGTTACTGCGCCGATCCGAGCGACTGCGCCGACGGCGGCGACCGCTTCAACGAAAACGAGCGCTGGACCTGCCTGCTGCAGAAGCAGCTCGGCGCGGAGTATCTCGTGCTGGAGGAAGGCCTCTCCGGCCGCACCACCGTTTTCACCGATCCCCTGCACGAGAGCATGGCCGGTTTGGACACTGCCTATTCCTGTCTGATGAGTCACGAGCCCGTGGATCTGATGATCATCATGCTGGGCACCAATGACACCAAGGAGCGCTTCGGGGCCAACGCCGCGGCCATCGCCGTGGGTATGGAGCGCCTGCTTCTCAAGTGCAGGAGCATCCCCGCCTGGCGCGGAGGGCGGCCCAATATCCTGGTCGTCTGTCCGCCGCCGCTCGGCGCGGGCTTCCACGACGAGGTCATGGGCCCGGGCTGCGTGGAGAAGTCCGTCGCGCTGCCGCCGTATATGGAGGCGGTCGCCAGGCGCAACGGCGCGCATTATCTCAACGCAGCCGACTGCGAGTTCAACCCCGTGGATTTTACGCATCTGTCGCGCCGCGGGCATGCGCAGCTTGCCGCGAAGCTCGCGGAGCTGGTCCCCACGCTGCTTGACTGATGCGGAAGCTGTTCAATCCGGAGAGCCTTGTCTGGAAGCCGCTCGGCTTTCTGGGCGAGCTTGTGACGCTCAGTCTTCTGTGGGCGCTGTGTTCGATCCCGCTCGTCACGCTCGGACCGGCTTCCGCTGCGCTGTACGACACGGCGGTACATGTGATTCGCCGCAGGGAGGGGACTCCCTTCTCCCGCTTTTTTTCCACCTTCCGCCGCGAGCTGCGTGAGGGGATCCTCTCGACGCTGCTGTGGGCGGCTGTCCTCGGTCTGATCGCGCTCGTGTTTTACGCTGCGCTGCGCCTCTTCCCCGACTTTGCCGAGCGCGGAGCGCTCGTCTCGCTTCTGATGCTGCTGATCGGTTTCTTCACGCTCGGCGTGCTGGGCTGGGTCTGGCCCACGCTCTCGCGCTTCACGCTCTCCCCGGGCGCGCTGCAGAGCGTCTCGCTTCGCCTCGCGCTCGGGCACAGCCTGCGCAGCGCGGCCATAGCCCTCCTTTGGGGCGCGGCGCTGTATTTCTCGCTGCGCTATGTCTCCCCCCTGTTCTTTTTGCCCGGCGCGGCGGCGCTGCTTTCCAGCTATCTGATCGAGCCGGTATTTCTGCAATATGAAGAGCGGCAGGCAGGCGAGCTGCATGAAGAGGCCTGAAATAACCGTCATATACCAAAAGGAGGTGTCGTTTAGTGGATCGTCAAGGCATACGCCGCCTCCTTGCGCTTATTCTGGCGCTGGCGCTGCTGAGTCTTGCGGGCTGCACCGTTGAAGAGCGGCCGAGGGCCGCGCTCCCGGGCGAGCCCTTCGCGGGGCTGGAGGTCACTGTGCTCGACGCGGGCAAGGCGGACGCGATCCTGCTCACGACGCCCGCCTCGGCCGTTCTGATCGATTGCGGCGAAAAAGGCTTCGGCGGCGAGATCCTCGACGAGCTTGCCGCGCGCGGTATCGAGCGCCTCGACGTGCTGATCGTCACCCATTTCGACCGCGATCACGTGGGCGGCGCGGCCAAGCTGATCGGCGGCGTCGCGATCGGGCGCGTACTGCAGAGCGGCCTGCCGAAGGACAGCGTCGAATACCGCAAGTATCTCCGCGCGCTCGGCAGAGCCGCGCTCACGCCCGAGACCGTGTCTGAAACGCTTTCCTTCACGCTGGACGGCGCGGAGTATACCGTCGATCCGCCGCAGCGGGACAGCTACGGCGGTGCCGAGAGCAACAATTCCTCTCTGATCGTCACGGTCGAATACGGCGCGTCGCGCCTGCTCTTCATGGGCGACGCCGAGACCGCGCGGATCTCCGAATATCTCGCCTCCTCCCCCGCGCGCTGCGATCTTCTCAAGCTGCCGCACCACGGCGAAAAGGAAAAGATGCTCGACGCTCTGTTGGCGGCTGTAAGGCCGCGCTACGCCGTGATCACCTGCTCCGAGCGCGAGCCGGAGGCGCCGTCTACCGCAAGAGCGCTCGCGGCCGCGGCAGTCGAGACCTATCTCACCCGCCTCGGCGCGGTGCGCATCCGCTGCGACGGAGAGACTCTCACGGTCGACTACCGATAAAAAGCAAAAAAGACCGATCCCCCGGACGATGGTCCGGGGGATCGGTCTTTCCTGTCTTTTTTACGACACGAACTGATAGATCGTGAAGGCTGCGTAGGCGCACAGCAGCAGCACGCCCTGCCACCTGCCCATCTTCCCGCTGCGCAGCGGGGGCAGGCAGAGGATCATCATGACGGCGAGCATCAGCGGCAGATCGACGATCAGGCTGGAATTGAAGCCCGCGATCGTTTTTTCCGCCGGGACGGCGAAGGGCGAGATCGTGATCGCCATGCCGCTGACGAGGATGATATTGAAGAGGTTCGCGCCGATGACGTTGCCCAGAGAGAGCGCGCCGTGCCCCTTGGCGAGACTGGTGATCGCGGTGATCAGCTCCGGCAGGCTGGTGCCGAGGGCCACCATCGTCAGGCCGATCACGCTGTCCGGCACGCCGAGCGCGGCCGCGATCAGCGTGCCGTTGTCGACGAGGAAGCGCGCGCCCAGCGCGATGGCCGCCGCGCCGACGACGAGGGCAAGCAGTTCCCTCCATAGCGGCTTCGGCCCGCTTTGTTCCTCCTCATCTTCCTCCGCGGCCAGCTCGGGGTTCTTTTTCATCTGCACGGTCGAGAGAATCATGTAGCCGACGAACACGCACAGATACGCCACGCCCATCCATCGCGTAAAGCGGCCCGCCGTCCAGGCGACGAGGGCATAGCTGAGCGCGGCGAGGAAAAAGAAGGCCGTCGGCAGGCGGAAGGTCTTCGGATCCACCCTGCCCGGGCGGATGGCCACGGTGAGCGCCGCGATCAAACTGGTGTTGCAGATGATCGAGCCGATGGCGTTGCCGTAGGAAATGCCGGCGTTGGCCTCGAGCGCGGCCTGCGAGGAGACCATGACCTCCGGCAGGGTCGTGCCGATCGAGACGACGGTCGCGCCGATGAGCAGCTCCGGCAAATGAAAGCGGTGGGCGATGCCGACAGAGCCGTCCACGAACCAGTCGCCGCCCTTGATGAGCAGCGCGAAACCCAGCAGAAACAGCAATACGGGAACGAGCATTTTCTTTTCCTCTTTTCAGCTCTCGTCCGTCTTTTCGATCGGCGAGATGTATTTGGCGCAGAAGGGTTTGATTTTCCCGGCGTCGTACACATGCAGGCTGCAGCGGTGCAGACGCTCGATATTGAGGTTCATCGCGTCCTGGAAAGCCATGGCGGAGAGCGTCAGGCTGTTGTGGCGCAGACGATACAGGAAACTGTCGAAGTCCATCTCGTCCGAGAGGAGGCCGGCGGGCGGCTCTTCGTCCGGGGTACGGCGCCAGTGGCGCGCGACGTATTCGCGGTTGTCCTTCTCACAGCCGCGGCTGTGGGACGAGTGGGTGATCGAGCTCAGGGGGCGCAGCCCTCCGTCGGGCTCGATGAGATAGTTCGCGTGGAAGCCGCAGAGCGGATGGTCGCAGCGCGAGGGCATGAAGCTCGTGAGCGGGATCCCGGCCTGCGCGCTGATATCAGCCATGAGCGCATCGAGCGTGTAGCGCTCGTCTCCGTCCGGCATGGCGGGATAGCGCCCGAAGTAGGACACGGGCTGGAAGTGGATGCCGCGCACGGCGGGCGCGAGGGAGACTGCTAGGCCGATAAGCTCGCCGAGGTCGTCGTCGTTGACGCCGCGCACCACCGTGGGCACCAGCGTGACGCCGAGGCGCTGCGCCGCGCAGACCTCGATCGTCTTTTTCTTTTGTTCGAGCAGCGGCGCGCCGCGCAGGGTCTCGTAAATGTCCCGGCGCGTGCCGTCGAACTGCAGAAAGACGATGTCGAGCCCCGCCCCGGCAAGCCGCGCGGCGTAGTCCGGCTCGCGCGCGAGGCGCAGGCCGTTGGTGTTGAGCTGCACATAGGAGCAGCCGGCCTCCCTGGCGTAGCGCACCAGCTCGGGCAGGTCGTCGCGCAGCGTCGGTTCTCCGCCGGAGAGCTGCAGCAGCACGGGCCCGCACTGCCGCACGATATCGTCCACGGCGCTCTTGAGTTCGTCGAGAGACGGTTCTTTTTCCCTTTCTCCTCCGCGGGCGAAGCAGAAGCGGCAGCGCAGGTCGCAGCGGGGCGTGACCTCCAGCAGCGTACAGCAGCTGCCGATCTCGTGCTCGGCACAGAGGCCGCAGTCCCGCGGGCAGCGCAGGCCCTGCCCCTCCGGCAGCGGCGCGGCGCCGAGGAGCCAGCCTTCAAAGTCAAGCTTCCCCTGCCAGACGAGCGTTCGGAAGGACCCGTGTTCCGGGCAGCTCTTCTCGAGGAAGATACGCCCGTCGCTCTCCCGTATGAGGGCGGCCGGCAGGTTTTGCAGGCAGACCGGGCAGACGGAGCGTGTGGAGCGGATCGTCTCTCTCATGCTCAGTCTCCCAAACCGAAGCAGTCTTTTTTATAGACCGTCATCTCGAGCCGATACTTTTCGGAGATCTCTTCCGCCGCGGAGCTGACGATCGCGTCGAGCTCGTCCGCGGGACAGGACGCGCTGGCGTTGAGGATCACGGCCAGCTCGGTGCAGGGGCGCTCAAAGGGTCGCGTGCGTTCGATCGGCCGATCCGTGCCCAGCAGATCGAACTTGCCGAAGTCGCCCCCCGGCCCCCAGGCGAGCAGCTTGAGGTGCGGGATCGCCCGGCCGCGCGCGCGGAAATCCTCCCGTACGCGCCCGGCGATATCCGCCAGGTAAGCGCCGCCGTCAAAGCTGAAGCAGCAGACCGCCGCGTGATACTGCAGATAGTATTCGCTCAGGCTGTCCATCTCGCTCTGCAGCTCTTCGTCGTCGTAGTCGATGTCGGGGCGGCGCAGCGAAGCCTTTCCCTCTCTCAGCGCACGCGCGAGAGCGTCGATACCCGTGCCGTCGAGCGCGCTGAGGACGATCGTCTCCGCCCACGGATAGCGTGCGGCGAGGAAGGCTCTGTCCTCCTCTGCCCGCGGCGCGCCGACGGCATCGCACTTGTTCAGCACGATCAGATCGGCCTCGCGCAGCTGGGCGTCGAGAATGCTCTCCATGTCGCCGCCCTCGCGCAGGATCTCCACATTTCGCGGCTCCGTGAGCACCGTGAAGGGGGCGAGTTCATATTCCTCCGGGCATTCCGACATCAGACCGTGGTAGACGTGCTCGAGCGCCCCGACGCCGAAGCCCGGGATATCCGAGACCACCAGCTCGCAGCCCTCGGAGAAAAACGCGTCGAGCTTTTCGCGCAGCAGATCGCGGCGAAAGCAGATGCACTCGCCCGTGATCTGAGCGGCACGGCAGCCCGAGAGCCGCGCGAGGCGGTCGTCCGCGAGATCCACGCCCTCGCCGAGATCGTTCGAGATCATTGCGGCCGGGGCGAATGCGTCGGAATAAAAGCGCGTCAGGGCCATCATCGCCGTGGTCTTGCCTGCGCCGAGAAAACCGCCGAACACCGCGAACTTTTTCATCATCCTATTCTCCCTTTGCCGGCGCACGTTCCCCCGGGAAAAAGGGGCAGCGCCCGCGGATACACTCGGTGTTCATCGCCGAAAAGCCGCAGGGCGGGCGGCTGCAGGGCATGGCGACGCCGAATTCTTTTTCGGAGAAGGCGGCCGCGCACTCGATCGCAAGGCGTCCCGTCCGCTTGCAGCAGCGCGGGCCTCCGGTTTCGGCGTTTTTCTCCAGGCACCGGGCCGCGAGCCTTTGCGGGATTCCCCATTTTTCCGGCGTCATGGGCGAGGCGCCGCTGACGATGCTGGCGAAGATACCCGCCCCGGCCGCCGCGCCGCAGGTGCCCAAAAAGCCGCAGGATCCTCCCGCGATCTTCTGCCCCCGCTTCCAGGCCTCGCGCAGCGAGCGCTCGAGGTCGATCCGGCCGCCGCAGTTGCGGTAGGCCGTCAGCAGCACGCAGGGGACGATGCTGTGATGCTCCGGGCCGTGGAGATGCACCTCTTCCCGGCCGCACAGACGCAGGAAGAGCGCGACGGGGTCCTTTTCGTCGCTGCGGAGCAGCGCGTCCATGATCTCCGCTCCGCCGCCGGCATGGCATTCGTCGCAGATGAAGTGCCCATCCTCGCAGGCGGCGTTGGCCGGCTTCAATTTATGGCAGAGCCGGCATTCGAGCAGCTTTTCCTCTTCAAAATAGATCAGCGGCTTACCGCAGACCGCGCAGTTTTTCTTTTTGTCTCTTCCGCCGCAGCGGCACGCGCCTTTCTCCGGCATGTCGCGTTCCCTCCGTCCTCTCTTTTTCTGAACAGATTATAGCCGTGCGCACGGTGAAATGCAAGCTTCTGTCTCTTACTTTCCCTCCGGGCGTTCGTTCGCGGCGGCGGTAAAGACCCGCTCCCGCAGATAGGCCGACGGAGAGAGACCGTATTCCTTCACGAAAGCGCGATAGAAGCCGGAGTAATCCGAAAAGCCGAGCCGCGCGCAGCACGCGCCGATGCTCTCGCCGCCCTGCATCGCCTCGCAGCAGGCGGAGAGCCGCTTTTTTACGATGTACTGGTGCAGCGACATACCAGTGTTTTCCCGGATCAGGTGAGCGATATAGAATTTGCTCAAAAACAGCTCGCGGCTGAGTGCGTCGAGACTGAGATCGCCCTCCAGATGCTCGGCGATATAGCCGACGATCGCCTGAAAGCTGGAAACCGTCTCCCTCCTTGCGCGCGCGCCGTTTCTCTGCCAGACCATGCGGCCAAGCGTCAGCAGCAGGTCCCGCACGCCCAGCCCGATCTGCACGTCGCGGCCGAAGCGGTCGGTGTGCAGCTCCTCGAGAATGGCAAAAAGCTTGCCGCGCAGGCTGTTGAATTCCAGCGGATCCGTCGGGAGCACATACTCCTCCCGCCTGCGCGCGCGGTCGAACAGAAAAAGGTAATCCGGCAACTCGGCGCGCAGCGTCTCGCAAAAGCTCTCGCTGAGCCAGAAGACGAAACGGCGGTAGGCCGTGTCCCCGCTGCGGACGACGGCGCGGTGGGCGGTGCCGGGCGGCACGAGTATTTCCGCCGCATCCTCTGCGAACTGCTCGGCTCCTGGGTGGAAAACGGCGAATTCCCCAACGATGAGAAGGCGCTCAGAGCGATCGTCGAAGGCGTGTGTTTTCGAAACGCCGAACGCTATTTCGACCTGTAAGTCTTTCGAGCAAAAGAAAAGCACAGCCCGCGGCTGTGCTTTTCTTTTGCTTTTTTCACTTATTCCGGGAAGATCTCGAGCTCGAGATCCGACAGGGCCCAGCTGCTGCAGGGGTGGATATAGCCCGCCCCGGCGTCGGCCAGACGGCGGCCGTCCATCGAATCGGGGACGAAGACGTCGCCGCCGATGAGGCGCGAACGGCACCAGCCGCACTCTCCGCTGCGGCAGCGGGACGGCGCGGCAATGCCCGCACGCTCGATCGCGGTGAGGATCGGCTCGTCGGCGCGCAGCGGGATCTGCCTTTCCTCGCCGAGGAAGCGCAGCTTCAGCGTGAAGACCTTCGAGGCGTCGCCCGCATAGCTCCCGAAATACGTCGGCGAAGCCGGCGCGGGGACGAATTCGCGGCGGATGTGCTTTTCGTCCAGATCGAGTCCCGGGAGCTCGCGCGCGAGGAAATCGTGCATGGCGCGCGGGCCGCAGATGAAGAGCGTATAGTTCTCCGGCGCGTACTTCTGGATCAGCTCCGCGTCGATAAAGCCGTGCTCGAAGCCCTCGGCCTTCTCCTCGCTGAGCACGTGGATCACTTTCACCTTGTCCGTCGCGGCGCAGATCCTCTCCAGCTCGTCGGCGTAGAGGATGTCCGCCTTCGTGCGGCTGCCGTAGAGCAGCGTCAGGCGGAAGTCCTCGATCCCGTCGAGGATCGCGTACGCCATGGCCATGAAGGGCGTGATGCCGCTGCCGCCCGCGAGGCCGACGACCTCCTTCTCGTCGCGCAGCGGCTCGTAGCTGAAGGGGCCCTCCGGCCCGGAGAGCGTGACCTCGGTCCCGACTTTCCAGTTCTTAAGGATATAGTCGGACACGAAGCCGTCCTGCGCCTTCTTCACGGTGATCTCATACTCGCCCTCGAGCGCGCGCGCGGGCGAGGCCGCCAGCGTGTAGGGTCTGGCCGTGACCGCGCCGCCGATCTTCAGCTTGACGGACACATACTGCCCGGCGCGGAAATAGGCCAGCTTGTCGGCCCTGAGCACATAGGTGTTCGCGTCCCTGCGGGGGATGATCGCGCTGACGACGGCTTTCTGCTGTTTTGGGTGCAGCGACTGCGCCAGGCGGTTCACGCCGTAGACGGCCGTGATGGGGTCGAGCGAGCCGGACTGCAGGATCGCCCGTCTGCGGGGGACCATCTTTTTGAAATGCAGCATGTCGAGGAGGCCGATTGGCTTTACATGAAAATTAAACTTTTTCATAGTTCTCCTCCTTCATGTCCTTCATCGTCAGCTTCACGGCCATATCGCCGCCCATATAGGTCGAGCTGTAGCCGTAGAGGCGCGGGCCGTAGCCGCTTGCAAAGCGGATGTTCTTCACGCGCTGATCCTCGTCGAGCATCTGCAGCCGCGCCATCAGCCCGTCGCCCTCGCCGCAGGAATAGGCGTACATCGCGCCCTGCGGGACCATCGCGTAGCGGGCCAGCGTCGCGGGCGAGGCGATCTCGATCTCCTCGATATAGGGCAGGATGCTCGTGCCGGTGGCCTTCTCGAAATCACGGATCAGCTTCTCGGCGACCTCGCGCTTTTTGGCCGTGTACTCCCTTTCGGTCACGCCGGACCAGATGTCCTTCATAAAGAAGGTGGTGAAGCTCATGATGCAGGTGCCCGGAGGCGAGCAGTCGGGGATGGCGTTGCTCAGGCAGATCGTGGCCTGCATCGGATGCTCGCGGAAGGTGCCGGCGAGCTCCTGCTCCTTCACGGTGTCCGAGAGCTCGCTGATGAAGTAGCTGTATTCGCGGACGCCCAGCTCCTCGGCCGTCCTGTTCAGACCGACGTAGACGCAATAGCCGCGTCCGCCGATCTTGCGGGCGTTGACCGCGCGGATGTGAGCCTCCGGCAGGTCCCTGCCGCCGTCCATCATGTCGCCGAACACGGCGTTGGGCGAGATATCCGGGATGATGTGGCGGGCGTAAAAAGTGCCGTGCGTCGTCTCCACGCCGACGGGCGCGCCCTCCTCCATCAGGATTCTCGTCGCGAGCGTGTTGTACAGGATCGTCCCGCCGTGCTCGCGGATCGTTTTGTCCATCGCGACCGAGAGCTCGTGCGAGCGGAAGCGCGGGATATAGGCGGCGTTGACGATGTACTTGTGCACCAGCGAGGCGTAAAACCCGAACTCCAGATCCTCCATGTTCACGCCCATGTAGCACCAGTAGGCCGAGAGGATCTTCTGCGCCTTGAGCGGCATTTTCAGCCTGCGCAGCACCACCGCGGTGGGGTAGTTCGCGCACTTGAGGAAATCGGGGTGTTCCCTCATCATGACCTTCGGGTCCGCCTTCCCGCCCGCGGCGGCCACGGCGGCGTTGGCGGCCATGATGCAGTCCGCCAGGTAGAAGAACTTCTCCATTGACTCGCGGCTGCCGGGGACATACTCCTCCATCCTGTCGATGTAGGCCTGTTTCCCGAAGGGCATGACCGCGTCGATCGGCTCTTCCCCTTCGCCGGTGATGATCAGCCGGTAGGCCTCCGGGAGCTTTACCCAGTCCACTTTGGCGCCGTAGGAGTCGATCAGCGCGCCGACCTCCTCGCGCGCGCCCGGCTCGCCGACGTCGCAGAGCTCATGCAGCGCGGGCTCAAACTCGAAGCGGCCGCGCCGGAAGCTCGTGGCGAAGCCGCCGGGCAGATTGTGCTGCTCGATCAGCAGCGTCCTGAAGCCGCGGCAGCACGCGGACGCCGCCGCCGACAGTCCGCCGTTGCCGGCGCCGATGACGATGATGTCGTATTGCCTGTCCAAATGCCATTCCTCCTTGTCGTTTTCTATCCGTTTATCCCCGTCTCCGTCCGCGGAGTGCGGGGCGCTTTCCCGTTTACGGCCTGCCGGCGAACAGCAGGCTCAGCGCGATGAGGAGCTGACCGACGTAATAGAGCAGGATGTTCGTGATGCGCAGGCTCAGCTTCGTCTCGGAGCCGAAGGTGTTGAGGATCAGCACGACGTCGCTCACGAGGAAGAGGAGCGCCCCCGCCGCGAAGAGAGCCGTAAAGGCCGAGGGCGCGGCGAAAAGGTTCGCCGCGGCGACGCAGTTGAGCAGCACGACCGCGCCGATGTAGACCACGCCGAAGATCTTGAAGGCCTTCTCCGCGGTGATGCGCCTGAAGATCCACGCCATCAGGAGCGCCGTCAGCACGACGCCGGCCGCGGCGGCCGGGAGCTTGCTTCCGCACAGCGGCAGCACGGCCGCGAGATAGAGGACGTGCCCGCCGAGGAACACCAGGATCCCTACGAGGAAGATCAGCTTCCCTTTCTTTTCAAAGACCCAGCGGAGATTGAGCAGCACGTCCGCAGCACAGCCCAGCACGAGGCCGAGCACGAGCAGCCGGACGATCGGCGTCCCGGGGGAGGCCAGAAGACCGAGCAGCACGAAGCAGCACGAGGCCAAGCCCTTGAGCACGACCGCCGGGATATACTCTTCCCGGCTCTCTTTCCACAGAAAAACGCCCGCGAGGGCGAGGCACAAAGGGATCAAAAGCAGCATGCTGCGCACATCCTTTCCTTTGCTCTGAGCCGCTGTCTGTCGTCTGCATCATAGCACGGCTCGGTTTATTATTCAACGCTTTCCGGCATATTTTGCAGTCTTTTCGACAAAAAGCGGGCGGAATGGGATTTTTATGCAAAAACGGGGACTGACATGTCAGTACCCGTTTTTGTCCGGCGGAGCGTATCACATCGAATAATTCTTCATCTGGTCGATGATCAGCTTGCCGACGGTGTCGGCGAAGAGCGAAAAGTCATGGATCCTGACGAAATCCCTGCCGTACACCATCCTGGCCGCCGGAAGGTTCTCGTCCTCGCCGGTGAAGACGCAGATCACCGAGATCCCTTCCGCGCGCAGGCGGCGCACCTCGTGCGCCGTGTCGGTGAGCGCGCGGATCCCGTCATAGGTCACGCCCACGTCCTTCTCGTCCCTCCTGATCTTGGCCGCGGCGTCCAGCGGCTTGACGTCCGAGAGGATGATGAGCATCTTGTGCTCGTACGGGGAGCGGGACATCAGCTCGCCCGCCGCCCGGATGGCGAGTCCGTCCCGGTTGCAGCCCTCCGGGCAGTATGTGAAGATGCTCTCGTTTTCCCGCGGAGATCCGTAGTCGTTGAACAGGCGCATGACGGTGAAGCCGCTCATCGAGCAGAAGCTCATCACGCGGCAGGGCACGCGGCATCTCGCGAGCGCCTCGGAGATGATATACGCCTGGGCGGAGATCCTGGCCGCCCGGTTGACCTGGGAATGCGAAGCGTCGAGCAGGATGTCCACGCTCATGTCTCCGGCGTTTTCATTCTCCCTTCTGGTGAAGACCTTTTCGTCGCCGAGCGCCGCGGCTCTCCAGGCGAGCGCCGGATTGAGCGCGCCCGCGTTGGCCTTCACCGGCGAAGGCTGCATGTGCAGAAGGACCGAGTTCATGATATCGGTGCTGAGCTTGGCGATCAGAAGCCTGTTCCGGCGCAGATTGTCCCGGTAGCAGGCGCGGTTGTCGGCGATCAGCTCCTCCTGCCGTTTTCGCTGATGCATTTCAAACGTGCTGTAGACGCCCTGAAGCTCGACGATCTCGCCCTTCGTGTAGAACAGATGCGTGAATCTGTGGCTGCCGCTGCAGAGCTGCTTTTCCAGCCGGGATATCCGCTCGGCCGAATAGATCGATCTGCCGAATTTTGTCTCCAGAAAGCCGCGCAGCTCCGATTCGTTCATCTTGTTGCTCTGGGAAAAACTGCCGTTCCAGCCGGCGATCTCTCCGTGATAGAGGCCTTTTTCATGCGTGAAGATCGGGCCTCTCTGCAGGAAACTGTCGACCGACATCCTTCTGAAATGCGGCAGGCGGTTCCTCAGTCGGATCTTCCCGTCTCCGTACAGGCCGTAGCGCTCATAAAAGAAGCGTCTGGCCTCGGCCACGATCTCGTCCGTCGTCATCCCGGCGTCGAACGTCAGCTCCGATCCCGCCGGAGCGGGGCGCATGTCCGCCAGCACGGGGCGGTCGCCGAGCTCCGCGCGGAACAGGACGGGCTCGAGCGCGTTCCAGAAGATGCGCTCATAGTCGGCGGCCATTTTATACTTGTCGAGCATGGCGAAGAGCTCCTTGAGCTTCTCGTACTCATAGTGCCGTCTCGCGCTGCCGTAGATGATGTTCCAGTACAGATCCGCGTTGCCGCCGCTGTCATAGGCCTTGAAGTCCGGCGCGAAGGAATAGTCCTCCGCACAGTTCCAGATGATGTTGTCGGCGCGCCTCTTCTGAAACTCCGATGGTTTCTGATCCATGATCGTATCCCGCCGCAAAAGCCGCCCCTTCAGCGCTTATAGCCGGTCGCGGGATCGACGACGTTGCCGAGGGGCTTGCCCGCAAGGTAGTTTTTGAAGTTCTCCAGCGCGATGCCGATTATCCCCTCGTAGATCGAGGCGTGATGGAAGTTTCCGGCCACATGCGGCGTGATCACGAGCTTTTCCTCCCGCCACAGCGGGCTGTCGGCGGGCAGCGGCTCGGTCTCGCATACGTCGATCGCGGCGCCCGCGATCTCGCCGTTCCGCAGCGCCTGCAGCAGCACCTCATGCGACACGGCGTTCCCGCGCCCGCAGTTGACGAAGACGGCGCCGGGTTTCATCATCCCGAAGCGCTCCGCCGTATAAAAATACACGGTTTCCTTCGTGTTCGGGAGCACGGACATGACGACGTCCGCCTGCGGCAGGACGCGGTCGATATCCTCCGTCAGGACCAGCTCGTCCACGCCCTCCGGGCAGGGGCCGCCGCGGCGCTTTACGCCGATCACCTTCGCGCCCATGGCCTTCACAAGCCGCGCGTAGCTCAGGCCGATATCTCCCAGCCCCACGATCAGCACGGTCGCTCCGGCGAGAGACGTGACCATCCCGTGGTCCTCCCATCGGCACTGCAGCTGCGAGCTGCGGTACAGGTGCAGCTTTTTGATCAGCATCAGCGTCATGGCGAAGGCGTGCTCGGAAACAGCCTGCCCGTAAGCGCCGGTCGCGTTGCAGAGCACCGTTTTCTCCGCCAGGACGCCCTTGGGCATATAGGGGTCCGCTCCGGCGGAGAAGAGCTGTAGCACGTCCAGCTTCTCCGATGCGGCGATCTTCTTCGGCGGCACGTTGCCGACGATAAAGCAGGCCTGTGCGATCTCTTCCTCCGTTGCGGCCGCGGGCGTGGTAAATACGAACGCACATTCGACGCCCGCATCCTGCGCGGCCCGGCGGAAGGCCTCTTTTTCCTTTTCTCCCGTTTCCAGCGCGATCAGTATATTTTTCATGGGACAGCTCCTTTTTATATGATAAGGGCGCATGCTCGCCCCTTCCTCCGCTTCAGATCCGGATCAACTCGTAGCTCCGCGTGCCGAGACCGATCTCCTCGGCGTGAACGAGTCCGGCTTCCCACTCGGCGTCCGGGTGGTTGAGGTGGAAATACTCGTGGTTCGGGTCGTCATCCCAAAAGCTTTTGATGTGCCGGTCGAGACGGCTTCCCGGCGTAACGGGCATTTTGTTGCACAGATCGACGCAGGCCTGATCGAGCGCCACCGGGTCGAAGGAGGCCAGCATCCCGACGTCGGGGATGATCGGCACGTCGTTTTCCGCGTGGCAGTCGCAGAAGGGCGAGACGTCGCAGATCAGCGAGATGTGGAAAGCCGGACGGTCCTTTACGACGGCATAGGCGTACTCGGCGATCTTGCGGGAGAGGACCGCGGTGGAGTTCACGTCGCTGGGAACGATGGCGTTTTTCGGGCAGACCGCCAGACAGCGGCCGCAGCCCACGCATTTGGAATGGTCGATGCGGGCCTTGCCGTCGGTGACGCCGGGCCCGCCGTGCGCGCAGATGCGCACGCAGGAGCCGCAGCCGACGCAGTTTTCCGTCTCCACGACGGGCTTGCCCTCCCAGTGCTGCTCCATCTTTCCCGAGCGGGAGCCGCTGCCCATGCCGAGGTTTTTCAGCGCGCCGCCGAAGCCCGCCTCCTCGTGGCCCTTGAAATGGCTCAGTGAGATCACGACGTCGGCGTCCATGATGGCCTGGCCGATCTTGGCTTCTCTGACCAGCGGCAGATTGATCGGGACGAGGGCCTCGTCCGTTCCCTTGAGTCCGTCGGCGATGATCACGTGGCAGCCGGTCTGCAGCGGAGAAAAGCCGTTGAGGTAAGCGGTGTCCAGATGATCGAGCGCGTTCTTGCGGCTGCCGACGTAAAGCGTGTTGCAGTCGGTCAGAAAGGGCATGCCGCCGAGCGCACGCACATAGTCCGCGACGACGCGCGCGTACTGCGGGCGCAGATAGGCAAGGTTGCCGAGCTCACCGAAATGGATCTTGATCGCGGCGTAGCGGTCGGCAAAGTCGATCTCCTCAAAGCCTGCGCGCTTCATCAGGCGATGAAGCTTCTGCGGCAGCGTCTCGTTGGAGACGTGAAAATCGGTAAAGTAAACGGGGGATTGTTTCATGTTGATCTCTCCTTGTCAGGATCCGTTTTCCGGAGGTCTCTCCCGGTCCCTGTTCTCTTGTTTCCTGCTCGCGCGGCCGGCGCTCACCCTCGGCTTTCGATGCGTCCGGACCTTACGAATACAATATTGCACTATACCCTCATCCCGGGTCAAGTGCTTTTTTCGCCTGAGGCAGTTTTTTGCAAAATCGGCGCTTTTTTATGAAACAGCGCTCTGAACTTTCCGAAAAATACCAAAAAGACCGTTTTCTTGCCGAAAACGGTCTTTTTGTCGGTTCAGCGGAGCGCAGCCGGGATCATCTCCTGAGTCCGGCGTTCTCCTGCTTCCAGAGGGCGTCGTAGGCAAAGCCGGTCACCTTTTCCAGCGCGGCCTTTTCCTCCTCGCTCGCCTCTTCGGCGTTCATGCCCTTCCGTCTGGCGATGTCCTTCTGGACCATCTTGAACTCCTTGTCGGTCACCGGGAAGATCCACGCGCAGATGAGCAGCAGCGCCGACATGATGGCGGGAGCCAGCACGAAGCAGACCCCGATGCCGTGCTGCGTCGCGGCGGTCTGCTCGAGACCCGCGTTGGCGAGCGCCTCGTCATAGTGCACGGCCGTGAGCATGAAGCCGATGATCGCCACCGAGAGGCCCGAGGCGATCTTTCTGATAAAGGTGGCCATGCTCGATACGATGCCCGGTCTGCGGATCGAGGTGATCAGCTCGTCGATGTCCGTCATATCGGCCATGATGGCGAAGATGCCCGTGAGAGAGCCGGCGTTGCCGAGTCCGATCAGAGCCGCGAGCGCCAGGATCGGGACGAGCGGCGCGCCGTGATGCGAGAAGGCCAGAAGCCCCAGTACGCCGACAAGTCTCAGCGGCGCGGCGATGACGATCGCCAGCTTCTTGGAGGTCTTGCTCATGACCGGCCCGAAGATGAGCATGCCGACGAGCTGGGCCACCATCAGCACCGCAAGGATCGGGATGTAGTAGCTGGGATACGCGCCGAGCGCGTGCTGTACGTAGTAGACCGCCATGCCCGAGATGAAGTCCATGCCGCCCTGGCCGAAAAGATAGAGGCCCAGGAAGATCAGGAACGAGCGGCTCCTGAACACGCTGGCCGCCTGGGTGAAGCTCTCTCCAAGCGTCGTCTTTACGGGCTCCTTCTGCTTTTCCCAGGTGCCGAAGAACACGGTGATCGAGCACACGAAGAAGAGCACGCCGAAGAGGAGCATACACTTCATGTACTGCGAAGGATCGTTCGTCTGCTTGATGATCATGCCCGGAACAAGCCCGCAGATGGCGGCTCCGAGCGTGGAGAACACCATGCGCATGTTGGAAAACTTGGCGCGCATCGCGTAGTCGTCCATCATGTCCGGAAGCAATCCGTTATAGGGCACGCTCAGCACCGTGAAGCCCGTGTTGAACAGGCAGTACATCACCACGTAGAAGATGTAGTTGGCCGTCATCGACGAGGCGTGGATATTGATCCACATGATGACGAAGGTGATGGCCGAAGCGATGCTTCCCACCAGGATGTAGAACCTCTTCGCGCCGTATTTCGACCGGGTCCTCTCGCAAATGTTGCCCATGATCGGGTCGGTGATGGCGTCCCAGATCTTGCCGATCATCGGGATCGTGCCGGCGAGAGCCGCGTTCATGCCGAGCGCGTCCGTCAGGAAGACGATGAAGAACGCGTTGATGATGACGAAGCAGCCGCCGCCGAAGATCTCTCCCACGCCGTAAGTCAATCTGTTGAGGAAACCGTAACTCGGCTTTCTGCCGCTGATTTTCTCTTCCATAGTATCCTCCTTATCCTTTTGGGGCGTTCCGCGTCCGGAAAGGGGCGCGGATCCCGTCCTAATCGGAATTCTATCAAAAAAACGGCCGTTCATCAAGCCAAAAAAACAAAAAGCCTCTGCGGACTGCCGTATCCTTCGCGTCGTCAGCCGGAACGGTCTTTTCTCCGCCTGACGGCGGCATGCGCCGCCTCATCCGAAAACGCGCCAGAGGCATAAATACAGTCGCAGGCCAAGGCCTGCGACCTACATAGGGCGCGTATGCGGTTCAGTACCACATGACAGTTCCGCTTTCCGGCCAATCTCCGCTTTCCAGCGAGCTATCCAATCTGCGGATCACATGGTCCGCGTAAAACGTTGATCTAACAGTCTCAGTTGCCGACGGCCACTCTTTTTCTGTGAGCGCAGGCAAGCCTTCCTCCCGTCTCTCCGCGCCGAACTACAAGGCCGATCTCCGGCAGGGCGTAGCGGTGGAGTACGTCTCCTGTGAGCCGACGGAAAGCGCTCGCGAGCTGTTCGACGAGGAGTACGAGCCGGTTGAAGAAGAGCAATAAAAAAACCGGAGCAGGCCGAAACCTGCTCCAGTACATCAATGTTACTCGGCAAATCCTTGAAAAGACGGCTGTAGAAAGCAAAAGCCTGAACTCCCAAACGGCCCATCCAGCAGGCTTTGCATCGCTTGGCTGATTCTTTCCTCATGTGTCCGGGATGCAGGAATTATAAAATAGTCCCGGATGGAACGGCGAGGAAATGTCATCACGGAAAAATGCTTCCTACCTAGCACAGGATCGGCGGAAAAACGTGCGGCATATTCTGCGAGGTAGACAACTGCCTTCTTTCTCGGTCTGTGATTGTAAACGATCACACTCTTACCGGATGCAACGTAGTCAGAGACCTCGTGGAGCCAAACGTACTTTGGACTTTTCTGCGAGCCCGGCTTGACGCTCTTCACGTTCAAGCCGTTATCAGGGTCCAAAAATACAATGTCGCAATCCGCAAGTCTTGCAAGGGCTGCCCGATGCCAGGCTGTTCGTTGGTCGACTTCCTTGGGAACCGCGTCGTTCACAAAAAGATTGCTGGCAAGCAGGCGAGCCTGTTCCAGAGCTTGTACGGAACGAGCCTCGCGAAGGTCGAAAATCCTGTTCAAAGTCGCAGAGAGCTCCGGATCCAAGTTCTCATATTGAGTGGGGATTCTGTATTTGCCGTCGTCATGGATCTCCGAGGGCAAGGTTTTCGATAGATACCAATTCACACCTACCGTTAAACCCTGCGCTTCCATTGCGCGGAGCAATGCAAACTTTCCGTAATCACCGATATCGCCGGCGTATCGATCCTGCATAAGAAACCTCCTGCGTCGGGGGGATGATTGAATGATAGCAACTACTTCAATCAATTTCAAGGAAACGCGCAAAAAAACAGGTGGATGTAACTGAAATCCGTTACATCCACCCGATATGGTTGCGGGGG
>JAFRDM010000047.1 GCA_017403885.1 Oscillospiraceae bacterium | reverse complement strand
GCTTCCGTCACCTTTTCCACCGCCTCGTCCTGGCCGACGACGCGCCTGTGCAGCGTGTCGTCGAGGTGCAGCAGCTTTTCGCGCTCGCCCTCCATCAGCTTGGCCACGGGTATGCCCGTCCACTTCGCCACGATCGAAGAGATCTCCTCCTCCGTCACGGTGTCGCGCACCATCGAGTCGGCCTTGCGCTCTTCCGAGAGCTTTTCAGCATCGGCGAGCTGCCGCTCGAGCGCGGGCAGGTCGGAGTATTTCAACCGCGCGGCGGTCTCGTACTCATAGCGCCGCTGAGCGCTTTCGATCTCGGCGTGCAGCTTCTCGATCTCGGTTTTCAGGCGCTTGACGTCGTCGACGCTGTTCTTTTCACTCTCCCAGCGGGCCTTCTTTTCGTTGAAGTCGTCCTTGAGATTTCCGAGTTCCTCGCGCAGCTTCGCCAGACGGTCCTGCGAGAGACGGTCGTCCTCGCGCTTGAGCGCCATTTCCTCGATCTCGAGCTGCATGATCTTGCGGCGCACGTCGTCGAGCTCCGCGGGCATCGAGTCGATCTCGGTGCGGATCATCGCGCAGGCCTCGTCTACCAGGTCGATAGCCTTGTCGGGCAGGAAGCGGTCGGTGATATAGCGGTTCGAGAGCGTCGCGGCGGCGACGAGCGCGCTGTCGTGGATGCGCACGCCGTGAAAGACCTCGTAGCGCTCCTTCAGGCCGCGCAGGATCGAGATCGTGTCCTCCACGGTCGGTTCGTCCACCTGCACGGGCTGGAAGCGGCGCTCGAGCGCGGCGTCTTTTTCGATATACTTGCGGTACTCGTCCAGCGTCGTCGCGCCGATGCAGTGCAGCTCGCCGCGGGCAAGCATCGGCTTGAGCAGATTGCCCGCGTCCATGCTGCCCTCGGTGCGGCCGGCGCCGACGATGTTGTGCAGCTCGTCGATGAAGAGGATGATGCCGCCCTCGGACTTGCGGATCTCCTCAAGCACGGCTTTGAGACGCTCTTCAAATTCACCGCGGTACTTCGCGCCGGCGATCAGCGCGCCCATGTCGAGGGAGAAGATCGTCTTGTCTTTCAGTCCCTCCGGCACGTCGCCGCTGACGATGCGCTGTGCGAGACCCTCGGCGATGGCGGTCTTGCCCACGCCCGGCTCGCCGATGAGCACCGGGTTGTTCTTGGTCTTGCGCGAAAGGATGCGGATCACGTTGCGTATCTCGCCGTCGCGGCCGATGACCGGGTCAAGCTCGTTCTCGCGGGCGCGCTTGACAAGGTCCGTGCCGTATTTCGACAGCGCGTCGTAGGTGCTCTCGGGATTGTCGCCGGTGACGGGCGCGGTCTTGACCTTCGCCAGCTCCGCGGTAAAGGCGCTTTTCGTGACGCCGTGATCGGCGAAGATGCGCTTGATCGCTGCGGTGGAAGAGGCGAAAATGCCGATCATCAGATGCTCGACGGAGACGTATTCGTCGCCCATGCTTTTGGCGGCCTTCTCTGCGGCGTTCAGCGCGCGGTCGGCCTCCGGTGAGAGATAGACCTGCGCGCCCGCGCCCACCTTCGGCAGCGCGGAGATCGCGGTGTCGAGTTCGGAGAGCACTTCGTTGCAGTCCACGCCCATCCTGCCGAGCAGCGAGGGGATCAGCCCCCCGTCCTGATCGACGAGCGCGTAAAGCAGATGCTCCGGCGCAATTGCGCTGTTGCGGCTTTCCTCCGCCATGGCCTTGGCCGTATTGAGTGCTTCAAGGCTTTTTTGCGTATAGTTTTGAGCGTTCATGGGAACACCCCCAATCAATAGTATACTGTGTTCAGATCCTCACAGGCGCGCTGCGCATGTAGGAATAATAGGCGGCCTCGACCTCCTGTGCGTCGAGCCGTCCGGTGAGATAATGCTTCATCAGCTTGTCAAAGAGCTTGATATACTCTGAGATCGCCCCGGCCAGCTCCTCGGCCGCGCAGTCGCGGTCCGGCGCCGAGAGACTGCGGACGAATTTGCCGTCATAGAGCGCGTAGCTGATCTTCATGCCCGTCGCGGCTGCAAGGTGCAGATCCTCGATACGCTTCCACAGGCGGAAGAACTCGGTCATCGAGGCGATCAGCGCCGCGGACTGCGTGCGGAACACGACGGAAAGCTCGCCGATCGACTCGCCGCCGCCGCGGTAGAGCTCGACCTCGTATTTCACGGTCGGGCGGTATTTGTACTCCAGCGAGCTTTTCAGCGACATGGAAAAGCTGTTCGGCGCGAAAAAGGGGACCAGCTCGCGCGAGGGCGCCATCAGCTGCTCGATCGCGGAGAGCACGTCGTTGATGCGCCTCTCGGGCGTGGTGTAGTTGACGTATTCGGCAAGGATCTGGTTGATCAGGTTCGAGCGGTTCGTGCCGAGCGAGTGGGCGAGCGCATCCACCTCCCGCACGACCTCGTCGTTGAGCATCAGGCTGTAAAGGGTCTTTTTCATGTGGGATACCCTCCCTGTTTTAGTCTGTGTATATTATAGCACCGCCGAAAACTTTGTCAAGATTATTATATAAATATATTTGCAAATTATATATGAATTTTCGGACAAACCCGCACTTGATTTTTCGCCGCGCATTGGGTATAATGACACAGCACACCATAGATGGACAGGTATCGAAGTGGTCATAACGGCCCTGACTCGAAATCAGGTAGTCTCGCAAGAGGCTCGTGGGTTCGAATCCCACCCTGTCCGCCAAAAGAGAAGCCCCCGCCAAAAGGCGGGGGCTTCTCTTTTGGAATACCCGAGGGGGATTCGAACGGGAGCGGCGTAAGAAAACGTGCCGGGGGCACGTTTTCCCCGCGACCCGGCCTCCGCCGCAGCGGAGGTCGAATCCCACCGAAGTCCGCCATCAAAGAAACCTCTTTTGTCTGCAGGGTTTGTTTTGTAAAGGAGGAATCTATCCTCACAAAACAAAGCCTGGTGCGGCTCATTTGCAACAAAGGAAACCGACGGAAAAATAAATACGCGCGCAACAGCAGGGCGGGACATCCGCCCTGCTGTTGCTTGCAGCTCTTTTTGCGCAAAAGGCATAAAGAAATGTACCATCTAATTAATATAGATATTGAAATATTAAAATCTATATTGACAAATAGATAAATATGTTGTATTCTCCAAATAGAGGTGATTGAAATGCCAAAGATGATAAAAAACTGCCCGGCTTGCAACAGCACCCTTCTGGTTTCCTCTTTGCTTTGTCCTAATTGCAAAATGGAATTGAGGGGAGAGTTTGAGATGAATCCATTTGACCGCCTTTCTGACGATCAAACCGCCTTCTTGTACTCTTTTCTGAAAAGCAGAGGTAATTTGAGCGCGGTTCAAGCGAATCTGCAAATATCCTATCCCACGGCAAAAAAACGCCTTGACAAACTGCTGGTTCAATTAGGTCTTGAAGAAAAGGAAACATCAGACGAAAATAAGGAGAAACTCGATATGACGAACTGGACTTATGACGAAACAAGTCATAAAGCATCCGATATTATCCGGGCTAAACTAAAAGCCTGCGGTGGAAGAGTTGTTGTCCATACGGCGAGGGGCTTACCTTGTGAAATAGTTGTGTCCCCTGATGGGCGCGCATTTACCTGCGACAAACTCCCCATAACGCCGCCTTACCGTTTTGAAGTATTTGATGTTATTGTTGATCTGCTCTTAGCAAATAACGGGAAAGCGCGGAAAGGAAACGGTCGCAACCATCGGCTCGGGGAGGCGGAATGTGATGAAACCACTGTCGTAGGCGCGATTGCATATAACTATGCCGGAAAGAAAACAGGAAGCTCAGTTTTTGATCCCGTATTCGCTTTGGCTGCAGTTTTGGATTGGGCAGAGATCGCGAGTAATGAGCGCGGTGAAATCGTCTTGACCGCCTCATATAGGAACACGCTGTGATTGAGGCGCTATTCTTCCTGGCATTCTTAACGGGCGGCTTCATTCGTAGGCTTTTGCTATTTCCAATTATGCTTTTATACGATATCCTTTTCAAACGTAATGACTATTGATCCTCTGAAATAGTCATAGTTTTTCATGATTCAACGTGATGAGAGTATCAAGAGCGCACTTACTCACCACCGTTTGGCGGTGTAAGTGCGCTCTTGTTGTAGGGGCCGACGCCCCCGGCGGCCCGCTGGCGGGCGCTTCGTGAAGCGCCCCTACGATATGGCGGAGGATAAAATCGGCCTTGACAAACCTCTTGCCAAATGCAAGAGAGGTTTCTTTGTTGTACAGCGAGGGCAAGTAGAGTATAATCATCTCAACAAATCGGGATTTGTGAGGGCAAAAATGGAAATCAGAGAATACGGAAACTACAAAGAAGCGGAGATCCGTCAGCTTTATACGGAAGTCGGCTGGACTGCGTATACAGAGAGCATGCCCGTATTGGAACAAGGATTAAAAAATTCCTTGCTCGTTTTGGCTGCATATGAAAACGATGAGTTGCTTGGAATCATCAGAGTTGTTGGCGACGGATTCACTATTGTATTCGTTCAAGACATTTTAGTATTTCCAAGACAGCAGCGCAAAGGAGTTGGAACCGCTCTGCTGAAAGCCGTTCTTGACAGATATCCTGATGTACGACAAATTGAGCTGACTACGGACAACACTCCTAAAACAGTTTCTTTTTATAAGTCATTAGGCTTTTCTGCTTTTTCAGAAATAGGCTGCTGTGGGTTTATGAGATGCTGACAAATTCCCGCTTGCCGAGATGTTCAGCCTGCACCTTTTACGCGGACTTTCACATCAAAGAAGCCTCTTTTGTCTACCAAGGACAAGAGAGGTTTTCTTATTGTATTGCGGGGGTGAATAAAGTATAATCGTCTCAATAAATCGGAGTTTGTAAGGAGGCGATAATGTGGACGGCTATAACGAGGATTTTTGGAAAGCGCTGGATGAATTGGTAAGCAATTCAGAAATTGTGATCGACAGGCCCAAAGGCTCTGCTCATCCCAGATTTTCAAACTT
This sequence comes from Oscillospiraceae bacterium, assembly GCA_017403885.1. Taxonomy (GTDB): domain Bacteria; phylum Bacillota; class Clostridia; order Oscillospirales; family Oscillospiraceae; genus Limivicinus. Next base: position 20,284 of record JAFRDM010000047.1, on the reverse strand, counting down.
TATTTATAAGGTTGACTATGGATATTTGAAAGATACCTCCTCTATGGATGGTGCAGGAATTGACGTATGGGTCGGAAGCGGTGATAAAAAGATCGATGCCATCATGTGTATCGTTGATTTATTGAAGAGAGATTCAGAAATCAAAATTCTGGTAGGTTGTTCGGAAGAAGAAAAGCTGGAAGTATACAAAACGCATAATGAAACGCAGTATATGAAAGGCATTCTGATACGTCGGTAAATTCCGATTTATCAATCCGAATCTCTGAAAACACCGGTTATTCCCGCAATTTCCGCAGGTCTGATGTCGAATGATGCTCCGTTTTCCATTGTTTTTGCCCTTTTACACGGACTATCTGCGGTTTCGTACCTTTTGGGCGCACTTACGCAAAAGAGAAGCCCCCGCCAAGGCGGGGCTTCTCTTTTGGAATACTCATCGGCTGGAAGCGACCTCCGCCGCCGCGAAGGTCGAATCCAGCCGAAGTCCGCCATAAGAAAAGCCCCTTTTGTCTGCCGGGACGAGAGAGGTTTCTTGTTGTTCAGCCGGGTCAGATATAGTATAATCATCTCAACAAATCGGGATTTGAAATCCCCGAAATCATAGGCATCCGCCAGTGATTATAGGGCGTTATGTATTTGAGAAAGAAAGGACTGGTGCCGCTATGAAAGCACGCTTGCGTTTTTGCCTTTCGTTCTTCCTGGCGATACTATTGGTTGTGCTGTTATGTGGCTGCGCGGGGACGGAAGGGCGGATCGAGACCGATCCGACTACAGAAGACATCAGCAGTCAGGAGATCCTGGAAGGCAGACACCGCCGTGAAGATGACTACATGGCGGATTTTCAAACGCATATGCTGTCTGTTGGCCCCTTCACACTGCATATGGAGAACAGGATCTATGAGGAGACAGCACTGCGCGAGGCTGCAAAAATGCTTCTGTCAGATCTGTCTGCTTTGGAAAAAACGACCGGAGAAAAGCCGGAAGCCGTTACAGTCTATCTCGTAGGCTCTACACCGTATGGCAGTCCGCAGGTTGTAGGCAGCCAGGTCTTTTGCTGCCTTGAGGATTTTGAGAGCGGAACCTATCGCGAGGCGCTTGCCGGTGCGGTATATGCTCTTCCTTGCGTATGGCAGCGTGTCGGTCTGACAGAATTTGTCTTTGGCGAGGAAAAAGATATCGACCTCAAAGACTATTACGCCGACAGCGCTCATGCGCTCACCGCATCCTGTTCAGCCATGCACCTTTCCCCGGTCCTGTCTGATGCGGAAACTGTTCTTGCAGCGCGCCAGACCTCCAAAAGCCTGACGGCTTTCATTTTAGAAAGCGACGACTTCTCTGCGTTTCGAGAAGCCACAGATCCCGGATCGTTTCTTCCGACCTGGTCGAACAGCATGGAGATATCGCCTGCGCTGTCTTTGCCCGTCAGAAGTGCCGATGCAGCAGAACTGACGCTCGGAATGAAAACCGGAACTGTCTGTGTGCTGCGCGTAAAGAATTTTACCGTCGAGATCTCAAAAGACAGCTGGCTGCTCGATCCCGATGGGCTTTACAGCTGGTTCTGCAGCTTCTTTGACGGTATGGATATGGTACTGGAACAAATTGCTGCGGAAGCCCCTTCAACATTGGCCATCGCCGAGCAGCGGTACACTGAGCCTGTTACCATTGTCTTCGATGATCCTTATGGTTATACCTACACCTATCCCAATCAGAACAAGATCATTCTGACCAAAGACAATGCCATCTGGCACGAGATGGTACATCTGCTGTTGGAGGAAACCGTCGTAATCGAAGAGCAAGTATGGCTTGAAGAAGCTCTGGCGGAGCATTTTTCCTATGCAGCCCAGACGCGCTATGCACCGACAAGATACTATTCTGAAGGTTTCGATGCCTATCTGCAGTTTTTTGAGGAAGTGAGCGGCAAAGAAGCAGAGGCGGACGACCTGCTGTTCCATCAGCAAGTCTGGAAGCTCTATCAAGAGTTTCGGACGGAAACCGACAACGACGATACCGAAGCCTATTGCCGTGCCTATGGCATCGTTTCTCTGCTTTCGGAAGGGCAGCTGAAGCGGACGCAGGTCCGGATGCTCTATGACAAGTCGATCGCCTTCAAGCGTGGACAACCGGAGGGCTCAAAGAAAACCAGCGGCTCCGCCTTAACCTATCCTGAAGCCGCAGTTATGTTTGAATATCTGAGTGAGCGCTATGGAATGGATGCGGTGATCGAAGCTTTTCTGAATGGCAATTCTCTGAAGAAGACGATTGGAAGCAGCTACTCGGAGGTTTATCAAGCTGGCATAGACTATTATGCACAACAATATGCCGCTTTGTTGTCGGCAGATTGACTGGTCAGCGGCATAGGCTTTTCGAGGGCTTCCATTTCCATCAGCTTCGACACGCCTTCACGAGCAACCTGCTCGCCAATGGTGCAGCACCGAAAGACGTACAGGAGCTTTTAGGACACGCCGACGTCAGTACCACAATGAACATCTACGCTCACTCGACAAGGGAAGCGAAACGCTCCTCGACCCGCCTGCTGGATAAGGTAGTAGGCGGCAAATGATAAATAGTTTCCCTTGTTTTGCCCTTTTACACGGACTATCTGCGGTTTCGTACCTTTTGGGCGCACTTACGCAAAAGAGAAGCCCTCGCCTTTGGCGGGGGCTTCTCTTTTGGAATACTCATCGCGGATTCGGCCTCCACCGCGGCGAAAGTCGAATCCAGCCGAAGTCCGCCATAAGAAAAGCCTCTTTTGTCTGCCGGGGTATGGCGTCTTATTGTGAGAGTTATCGGTACAATGCGGCGGCGCCGCAAGGAGGTGAGGCGGCTATTTCCGCACGGCCTGCTTTTTGAACGTCAGCAGCCAGCCGGTTGCGGTCAACGCCCCTCCCGCGGCCAAGTAAGCTATCGTGAGCGGATTGCTTGTTCCGTAGATCTCCAGTGCGCCCTGCAGAATACTGCCGACGGTCAGCGCGGCCACGCCCGCGTGGATGAGGTCTGCGGCTTTTCCGGGAAAGAGCTTCCCGCGCTTCTGCATCAGGAAAAACGGGACGGCGCCGAGCAGCAGCGGGAGGACAAAGGCGCAGAGCATGAAGCAGGACCAGACCCCGTGGCTGAACAGCTCGTATACCGCGCCGAAGATGGCGCAGCCCACTGTCGCCAGCAGATAGGCCTTGATGGCAGAGGTATATCTTTTTTCTGAGATGGGTTTATCCGACGTATACAATGTCGCTCACGCTCCTCTCCTTGACGCTTCTCCCTGACGTGGGATTGTTGACGACCCGGCCGTTGAATACCATCGTGGACGAGCCGCCGCCGTCGAGATTGTAGGCCGTCTGCACGCCCTTGCTCTGCAGATAGGCGGCCAGCTCGTACAGGCTCAGTCCCTCGCTTTCACTCGTCCGCCCGTCTGAGACGACGAACAGATAATGCAGCTCGTCGATCACCGCGATCGCTGTGCGCGGATTGCTGGCCTTCGCGCGGCCGACCTCGTCGTTGACCGAGACGGAGATCTCGCCGTTTTCGACCAGCGCGGGGCCGAAGCTGAGCACGTCCCGCGCGCCGCTGTCCAAAAGAGCCTGCGCCGTGATCTCGGCTTCCCGGATGATCCCAAAGCTGCCGTCGGCGTCAATCACCAGATCCTCCGCGCCCTTTTTTGCCGCGCTTCGGTAGAGGACGCCGCCCCGGATAACAAAGCCGGATTGCTGCGCGCCGTAGAAATCACCGTTGACGGCGAGGATGGCGCCCACGGACTCCGCAATGGCGGAGGTCGTGTCCGTGACGTTCCGTCCGTAGGTGTTGTCGGCAAACGCCGTTTTGAGATACTCCGCGGAAGCGAGATGCACGTCCGCGACGTACACGGTGGTGTCGCCTACGCGCTCCTCGGTGATATCGATGGAGATGCTTCCGTCGTGATAGCTGTTCTCTGTAACAACAGTCTCCGCTTTCTCTCCCGGCGAGGCGGCAAGCGGCAAAGCGGCCGACGGTTCCGTCTCGCTGTCGACCGCTGCGCTCGCGGTCTGCGGCTCGGCCGCCGTTTCGATCCTGCGCTCAATGACAAAGGTGTCGAGCAGAACATAGACGGTGAAGAGCAGGAGCGCGCACAGAAAAACGCGCAGAAACACATGATGATCCTTTCTCATGCAGGCATCCTCCTTTTTTCGTTTCTGAGGCCATCATAAGCGCATAAAGTTAATCTAACCTTAAAAGAAAGGAAATCCCTCTGAGCGATCAGGCTCAAAGGGAAAAAAGACCTTGACAAAACGCGCGCCCATAGGCAAAAGAGGTTTTCCTGTTGTTCAGCCGGGTCAGATATAGTATAATCATCTCAATAAACCGGGCGTTTTCAAAGACGATGATGAAGCTGCTCAATATCGCCGCGGGATACGTCAGAGAGAAAGCGTTTGTGACCGTGCATTCCGCAATAAACAAGGCGACCGGCTGTTTGCTGTTCATTTTCCCGTTGACGCCGGCAGTTATCGATTTGAAATACAGCGGGGCGGCGATCTGTGCGGCCGCAACGATAGCGGCTGCTTATGAAGGATATCTGATTCGAGCGGGAAGAACGGCTTAGCGGCGTATTTCCGGGTTGCCGAGATGTTCGCCGCGCTTTTGTGCTGTGATTTCCATTGTGTTTTTGCGCTTGTTTTCAGCCGCCGACTTCCTGCGGGAGCCGTTTCATACCGAAGCATATGGTCGTGAAGATCAATAAACCGGATTTGTGAGGGAAACAACATGATAAGATTTGAGACCGAAAGACCGATCCTGCGCAATTACACGGTGGACGATGTGCCTGGCGTGCATGAATACTTTTCAAGCGCGGAAGTATCGCGGTACGAGGATTTCTGGCCGCATACAAAGAGGACGCGGACGGGAACCCTGTCATGATCAGGTCCAGAGTATACAAATTGACGGTTTGAATCATTTACAGGAGGCTTTCTTTATGGATAAGAATGCCATGATGCAGAACCTGGCCCGGGCGCTGGATGAAAAGGACGTATTCAACGGGGCGTGGCTCTACGCCGAAAAGGGCGAGATCGTAAGCAAGGGCGCTCTGGGCTTCCGGGATCCCGAGAACACGCTGCCCATCACGGAGGACACGATCTTCCAGCTGGCTTCCGTCAGCAAGACCTTTACGGCGGCGGCGGTGATGCTGGTGATTCGTCAGGGACTTTTGTCTCTTGAGGACAAGATCACAATGTATTTTCCGGAACTGACTGCGTATGAGGGCGTGACAGTCCGGCATCTGCTGACCCACACCGGCGGCGTGCCCGATTACTTTGACGACGCGGACTGGTTCATCAAGATCTGGAAGGAAGAAAAACGCGTTCCGGGCAACGACGAGATCCTGCGCTTCCTCCGGGAGACCGAGGCGAAGCCGTATTTCGCCCCGGGTGAAGGCCTGCATTACTCCAACACCGGCTTCAATCTGCTGGCGCTGCTGGTGGAGCGGCTCTCCGGCCTTCCCTATGAAGAGTTTCTGCAGAAGAATATCTTCGAGCCCGCCGGCATGAGCTCTGCCCGCTGCTGCCACATCCGCAGGGACGGCGTGCCCTTTGCCAACTATGCCCGGGCGACGGTGTTCGAGGACGGCAAATGGGTCGCCGACGTGGACTCGTCCGAGGACGGCGACGTGGTCGCCTTTGACGGTCTGAACGGCGACGACTACGTGTATACCGATATTTTCGACATGCTTCGCTGGGACCGGGCGCTGCGCGAGGGCAAGGTGCTCACGGCGGAAGAGCAGCGGCTCATGTACACTCCCGGAAAGCTCAAGAACGGCGAGGACGCCGTTTACGACGAGGACGACGGGCTGGGCTACGGCCTCGGCTGGGCCGTCGAACACGATGAGGAATTCGGGCTGATCGTCAGTCACAGCGGCGGTATGCCGGGCGTCGCCACCTGGTTCGAGCGCTTCCTCGACGCGGACAGGGTGCTTGTGATCCTCGGCAACCGGGACTACAGGGACGTCAGAGCGTATATGGGCTACTGGGACGGCATGAGAGCGATCGCGAGGGACGAAGAGCCGGATCCCATCGTCTCCATCGAGGAAATCGCGATCAAAGACCCCGACAAGTCGAGGTGGGAACGCTTCTGCGGCAAATACGAGCACCTTGAGGACGCCGATTTCATCGTGGACGAGGTCCGGATGAAGGACGGCGAGCTATGGGCGAAGTGCATTGACGACGACGGCGACCCGCTGGAGTTCCGCCTCTACCCCATCGGCGAAAACGAGTTCGGCCGCAAGGGCGGAATGCTCAAGCTGACTTTCGGCGAAGACTGCCTGATGTTCGACGATTATACCTGCAAAAAGCTGTAAGAATACCGAAACCGGGCGGCGGGGAGCGCTCCCCGCCGCCCGGAATAAGAGAAGACGAAAAGATGAAATCGCCCGCGAGGGCAGTTTTTTGCGGCAATGGCCTCTTGACAAGTTAGCCTGTGCTAATTATAATAAAATGCGGTTAGTGGATACTAACCGATTGTTTTTGCCGTGCGGTTAGCGAATGCTAATCGTCCTGCGACGAAAGAAAGAGGCAGAAAAATGACACTGAAAGAAATAAAAGAGGGCTGCTCCGCCCGCGTGCTGACTGTGGGCGGCAGCGGCGCGCTGCGTCAGCATTTTCTGGATATGGGCATCATTCCCGGCACGGATATCCGGGTCGTGAAATACGCGCCGATGGGCGACCCGGTCGAAGTCTGCCTGCATGGCTACGAGCTTACGCTCCGGCTGGACGACGCGGACAAAATCGAAGTTGAAGAGGTCTCCGACAGCATCCTTGAGGAGGCGAGGCCGCAGAATACGGTTCAGGAGCATCTGGGTCTCGGCGAGGACGGGCGCTTCCATCCGAAGGGCAGCGGCGACCCGCTCCCCGACGGAACGCTGCTCACCTTTGCGCTGGTAGGCAACCAGAACAGCGGAAAAACGACGCTTTTCAACCAGTTGACGGGAGCGAAACAGCATGTCGGCAATTTCCCGGGCGTAACGGTGGACCGAAAGGACGGCGCGATCCTCGGGCAGAAGGACACCTCCATCACCGACCTGCCCGGCATCTATTCCATGTCGCCTTATTCAAGCGAGGAGCTCGTTTCCCGCAACTTCGTCCTGGATGAGAAACCAAAGGGCATTATCAATATCGTCGACGTCACCAATATCGAGCGGAACATGTATCTGACGATGCAGCTGCTCGAAATGGATATCCCCGTGGTGGTGGCGCTGAACATGATGGACGAGATGACCGGCAACGGCGGATCGGTGGACATTAACGCTATGGAAGCGATGCTCGGCGTGCCGGTCGTGCCGATCTCCGCCGCCAAAAATCAGGGCGTTCACGAGCTGGTCGATCACGCGGTCCATGTGGCGAGGTTTCAGGAAAAGCCGCGGAGACAGGATTTCTGTGATGAAAACGAGCACGGCGGCGCGGTGCACCGCTGCCTGCATGCGGTGATACATCTGATCGAGGATCACGCGAAGGCCGCGGGGATCCCGGTCCGCTTTGCGGCCTGCAAGGCCATCGAGGGCGACAGACTGATCATCGATCAGCTGTGCCTGGACGAGAATGAGAAGGAAACTCTCGAGCACATCACGCTGCAAATGGAGAAGGAGCGCGGTCTGGATCGAAGCGCCGCCATCGCCGACATGCGCTTCTCCTTCATCACGAAGGTCTGCGGCGTCTGTGTGAAAAAACCGAAGGAAAGCCGCGAGCAGACCAGAAGCCGTCGGATCGACAGGGTGCTCACCGGCAAGTATACGGCGATCCCGGTGTTCATCGGCGTCATGGGTCTGGTGTTCTTCCTGACCTTCAATGTGATCGGCGCATGGCTTCAGGACCTGTTGGAGACGGGGATCGAGGCGCTTACGGCCCTTGTGGACGGGGCCCTGACTTCCGCCGGGGTGAACCGGATGCTCCACGGCCTGATCGTCAACGGCGTCTTCGAGGGCGTCGGCAGCGTGCTGAGCTTTCTGCCGATCATCGTGACGATGTTTTTCTTCCTCTCCCTGCTGGAGGACAGCGGTTACATCGCCCGCGTGGCGTTCGTCATGGACAAGCTGCTGCGGAAGCTGGGTCTGTCCGGCCGCAGCATCGTCCCGCTGCTGATCGGCTTCGGCTGCACGGTCCCGGCGGTCATGGCGACGCGCACCCTGCCGAGCCAGCGCGACCGCAAAATGACGATCCTTCTCACGCCGTTCATGAGCTGCACCGCAAAGCTGCCGATCTACGCGTTTTTCGTGAACGCCTTTTTCCCGAACCGCCGGGCCCTGATCATGATCGGGCTGTACCTGCTGTCCATTCTGGCGGGCGTGCTGGTGGCCTTCCTGTTCAAAAGGACGCTGTTCAAGGGCGAGGCCGTCCCCTTCGTGATGGAGCTGCCGAATTACCGCCTGCCCAGCGCGCGGAACACGCTGCAGCTCCTCTGGGAAAAATCGAAGGACTTTCTGCAGCGCGCCTTTTCCGTCATTCTGATCGCCACCATCGTCGTGTGGTTCCTGCAGAGCTTCGATTTCCGCTTCAATCTTGTCGAGAACTCGCACGACAGCGTGCTGGCGACCGTTTCCGGTATGCTCGCGCCGATGTTCGCCCCCCTCGGGCTGGGCGACTGGCGGATCGTGACCTCGCTGATCAGCGGCTTCCTCGCAAAGGAAAGCGTTGTTTCGGTGCTCGAAGTGCTTTTCGGCGCGCAGGGCGGCGTCGCCGCGGTGATGGATTCTCTCTCGGCGTTCTCGCTGCTGGTGTTCAGCCTGCTGTATACGCCGTGCGTGGCGGCCATTGCCTCGGTGCGGCGGGAGCTCGGACGCAGATGGGCGGTTTATGTTGTGCTCTGGCAATGCGCCGTCGCCTGGCTGGCCGCGCTGCTGGTGCGTCTGATCGGTCTGCTGCTCGGCGCTGTCTGAGGAGGAAACATGAACGCGATCGATATCGTCATACTTGCCGTCATCGTGCTAGCCGTGATCCTCGCGCTGCGGCGTATCCGCATCATGCGGAAAAACGGCTGCTCCTGCTGCGCGGAAGGCGGCTGCACGGGAAGCTGCGCGGCCTGCGGAAAGGCATGCGCGCACAAGAGAAAACCTTGACGGAGCCCGAAGGGCCCGCCGTTCACAGGAAAGCTCTTTTGCCGATCGGGCAAAAGAGCTTTCCTGTTGTCTGCCCCGGCGGGACATGGTATACTTGCGTCGGCAGGCTGATCAAGATCGGAGCATGGAGCAAACCGCAGGGGAGGAAGGCCGCGTGAACCGCGCGGCCGCCGTTAAGGGAGAAGAACAAATGGAAATGGAAACGGAATGTCTGATCATCCGCATGGCCTCCCGGGATGAAATGGAGCGTTTTATCGAAAAGCAGACCGACGAGATCCTGATCGCGGCCTACCGGGAAATGCTGCAGGGCAGCCTTGACCACCCGGATGAGCGGGAATGGTACGCGATCTGGATGATCGAACAAAAGGATGGCTCGCATGTCGGAGATTTGTGCTTCAAGGGCCTGCGGCCGGACGGCTCGGTCGAGATCGGCTACGGCGTCACGGAAGAAAACCGCGGCCGGGGCTTCGCGTCGGAAGCTGTCCGCGCGGCGGCGGCCTGGGCTTTGGAGCAGCCCGGCGTATGCCGTGTGGAGGCGGAGACCGAGGCGGATAACAAAGCCTCTCAGCGGGTGCTTGAGAAATGCGGCTTTGCGCCGTCCGGGATCATGGGCGAAGAGGGCCCGCGCTTCTTCAAAACGCGCTGACTCAGAAAAACAACAAGGAGGACAAGCGCAGCATGACTCTGCCGCTCGCACTCTGCGCGGTGTTTTATTCCGTCCTGTGCGTGTTCAGCATCGTCACGGGACTGATGTACGCGCGCGGGAAACGAAAACTCAATCCGCTGGAGCTGTCGGAAAAGATCATGTCCCGGCTCTCCGATGCGGACAAGCTGAAACGTTTCACGGTCCGGATGGGCTGGGTGACCTTCGTCGTTGGCCTCGTGCAGGGGCTCGCGGCCTTCGCGCTGTTCCGGCGCGGCAGCGGGCTCCTCTACGGGATCGCGCTGGGCTTCACCGTCTTTTCCGTCGTTTCCGTACTGTTCAAGCTCAAGGGCAAGATCAGTCTCTTCCCGCTTCTGAAGCTCGCGGCGTATCTCGCGATCCTGCTCGTGCTGCTCCTGCCCGGGGCGAGGAGCGCGTTCTTCGGCTGAAAACCGCGTCAAAAAGCGGCTGTCGAAAGACAGCCGCTTTTTATTCTTTCATGGATTTTTTGCCTGTTCCTTCTGCATTTCTGCCTCAATGACCTCCATGATTGCGGATGGTCTGATTTGAAGCGCCTCCGCGATCCGAAAAAAGGTCTCGAGCGTCGGCCGTCTTGCGCCGCGTTCAATGGCGCTGAGGTGTGTGCGCTGGATTGCCGCGAGGCCGCTGAGGACTTCCTGCGAGAGCCCTTTTTCCTCCCGAAACTCTTGAATGACTTTACCCACGACCACCGGGTCAAGCATCTCGCACACCTCCTTTTGTTGTTAGTGTACGAAATGCGCGCCTCTTTTATGAATACATATGTTGCCAATTGAACACAAATGTGCTACTATTTGTTCATACCCGCAAAAGGGAAAACATAAGAGGAGGCATTAAAATGATCTATGAGCCAGGAAAAGAGCCGGAGGAGCACAAAAAATATATAGAGCATTTGATGGAAGAGCTGCATGAGGCTTTTCCCGACGGTATAATCATTGTAGATATGTGGAAACATGAGCGATGGGATCGACTTGTTGAATACATCTTTCCGCAGCTTGGCTATGAAGATGCTATTTCGTTTCTGAAGGCTTATGGTTTTGATGTTATCGGAGAGCTGAATACCAAAAAAGAAAGAACGGAGACGAGTCACTCTGTTGAACGCGCTTCCAAAAAGGCTCTGGTTTGCCCCAGCTGCGGCTCGGATGATATTTCGGTAGAAACATTTCAAGAAAACCTCGGAACGACGACCGTTTCCAAGGAAAAATTCAAATTTAAGCAGGCGGGACACGGTCTTCTTTGGTGGTTATTTATCGGCTGGTGGTGGTGGTCAATAGATCTGTTTCTTTGGATCTTTTTGTTCCCGATTCGTCTCCTGGCACAGATTTTCAAAAAGAAAAAGTATAAAGGCAAGTCAACTACGGTTTCGCAATCAATCAACGAGGTCGTTTACAAGAAAGTCTTTACCTGTCGCTCCTGTGGGAATTCATGGACCGCAAAGGCCGGAGACGGCAGTACCATCTCGGCAATCAATAAATCAAAAGGAAATATCAAGCAGCTGAAGAAAAATGTCCGTCTTTAAGCAGAAAAGCGCGGCGATCCGGAGCGGGTCGCCGCGCTTTTTTCTTGCGTTCCGGCTCGGCAGAGGCTACAATGAAAGCAGGGAAAACGACGAAAGGGAGGGCGCGGCGCATGATATACAAAGCCTTTGGCCCGGAGGGGGCTGAGACGGTGATGCTGCTGCACGGCGGCGGCCTGTCGTGGTGGAATTACCGCGCCGAGGCGGCGCTGCTTGCGGACGAATACCGTGTGATCCTGCCAGTACTCGACGGCCATGCCGGGAGCGGCCGTCCCTTTACGACGATCGAGGACTGCGCCGCACGGCTGCTCGATTTCATCGACAGCGAGCTGGGCGGCTCGATCGGGCTGCTCGGCGGGCTCTCGCTCGGCGCGCAGACGGCGCTGGAGATGCTCGCGCAGCGTCGCGGGCTGTGCCGCTGTGCCCTGATCGAGAGCGCGATGCTCCTGCCCTCCAGGCTGACGCAGGCGCTGATCGAGCCCGCTTTTTCAAGCAGCTACGGTCTGATCCAAAACAGGCGCTTCGCCCGGCTGCAGTTCAAGTCGCTGCATATGCGGGAGGAGCTGTTCGAGGACTATTACCGCGACAGCTGCGCGATCGCGAAAGAGGACATGATCGCCTTTCTGCGCGCGAACGCCGCCTACGGGATGAAGCCCTCGCTCGCGCGCTGCGGGGCGCGGATGCGCGTTGTTGTCGGCGAAAAGGAAACGCGGGGCGTTCTTCGCTCGGCGGAGCTGCTGGGGCGGGAAGTGCCCGATTGCACGGTAATGGTCCTGCCGGGGCTGTACCACGGCGAATTCTCGCTCAACCGACCGGAGGACTGCGCGCGCGAGATCTGCGCGCTTCTCCGCGCATGAGAGAAAAAAGGAGAGAGCTATGGAGATCGACGTTTCCAGACTTCGGGACGATCTGAAGGATTATTACGGCACGGCCGTGTTCAGCGGCATGCTGGCTGCCGTGATCGAGCTGACGCAGGCAGAAAGCGCTTCGCCGCGGGAGCTCGTCGACATGGCGCAGCGGGCGGGCTTCGAGCTCGGCCGTTATCTGACATGAGGCGCCCGCCGCCGCGCCGTCTCACGGCGAGCCGTCTGCGCCGCAAGGCCCGCGCGGCGCAGAGACCGCAAAAGGGAAAGCTCTTCTGGAGCTGCCTCGCGCTGCTGCTCTTCATCCTCTGCGGCGTGCTGGCCTATCGTCTCACGCACCCTGCCGCCGCGCTGACGGGCGATGCGGGGCAGACGGAGATCCCCGCCTATTCCGGGGAGGATGTGATCATCCTGAACGGCGGTCTGCCCGCCTTTTCGGAGAGCGAGCTGACGGAGGCGTGCTTTGTGCGTTTTTCGCCGCTCGACGAGCGGGGCCGAACCGGGGCGGGCATGGCCTGTCTCGGAACGGAGACGCTGCCGACGCAGCCGCGCGGCGCGATCGACGCCTCGATCCGGCCCTCGGGCTGGCGCACGGCGCGCTATGACGATCTGATCGAGGACGGTTTTCTGTATAACCGCTGCCATGTGATCGGATATTTGCTCTGCGGCGACAGCGCCACGGCCGAAAACCTCTTCACGGGGACGCGGCATCTCAACCGCGAACTGATGCTGCCCTATGAAAAGCAGGTCGCGGAATGCATCGCGGAGACAGGCATGCATGTGCTTTACCGCGTCACTCCGCGTTACCGCGGGCACGACGCGCTCGCCTGCGGGATCGAGATGGAGGCCTGCTCCGTCGAGGACCGCGGGCGGGAGCTGTGCTTCCACGTTTTCCTCTACAACGTCCAGCCAGGGATCGTCATCGACTACGCCACGGGCGAGAGTCGGCGGGAATAAGTGAAAAAATCGCCGCGCTCCGAAAAGGAGCGCGGGCGTTTTCCTGTTTTTTAGTGCCCGAGAAAAATCCAGGCCAGAAAGAAGGCCAGCATCCCGATCCCGGCCCCGGTCACGAGTGAAGGCAGGGCCGCTTTTTCTTTTGCGACCCGTTCCTTTACCTGCCGGTAGTCCATGTGAAAGAGCTCTTTTTTCATGTCTTCCCTCCTCAGATCCGGGCCAGAAAGCACTCCTGACTGGCGATCTCCGAGTAGAGGATGGCCCTGCCCTCCGTGTCGCAGACGCGGATGACCCTTGCCATCTCCTCCTCGGCCTCGTCGCCGAGCAGGGCGCGGTAGCAGTTTTCGTACTCGTCAAAGAGAGCGTCATTGAACTCGCAGCCGTACTCGCCGCGATAGATCGCGGTGTAGAAGGTCCCCGCCTCGACGAGATCCTGGAAAAAGTGGCTGCCGTAGCTCAGCTCCGGCCGCAGGCCGTGGGAGCTGTATGCCAGCTCGCACATACAGTCGAACTTGGAGACCTCGTTATAGTTCACCGGCACGCCCAGGGACGGCGTGCTCGTTCCCCAGCGTCCCGGCCCCATGAGCACGGTGTGCTCGCCGCTCAGGAGGTGGTTGAGCTTGCCGATGCAGCGCGCGGTGTGGTACTTTTTCCCTTCCGGCAGGTCGAGATAGGCCTCGACGTCCACCTTGATGATGTAGCGCACGGGCAGACACACGTTGCCGCCCATGAAGTTGCCGCTGATGTGGAAGAAGTAATCCTTCACCTTGGGCTTGACGCCCTGCGCGCCGATGCCGCGCGTCTGCAGCGGGCGGCACTGGAGAAGGTTGATCTTGTACTCGCGGTCGGGGCGGAAGTTGCAGGCGAACTCCACATCTACGGGGTAGTCGTATTTTTCCTCGAGATCATGCATGAGCTTCGTCATGACCGCGCAGAAATCCGTGCGCCGCAGCAGCTTGTCGAAGTTCACGATGTCCGGCACGGGATAATCCACGCCCATCTCCCGGAAGCGGGCGCGCGTGGGGGCGTCCGGCTCCATGAAGAGGAAAGGATCGGTCTTGAGATCGCGCTTGTCGAGCGTGTCGATCTCCACGGTCTCGAAGCGGTTCTTCCTGAGGTTGATCGCGTCGAGCTTGTGCTGGGAGAATTTGTACTCGTCGCCGTAGGCCACCTTCAGCGGAGCGAGGGGGCGGGCCATGTCGAGCAGACGGGCGTAGTCGTCGGCCTCGCGGTCGACGGCGCGGGTGCCCATGCCCATGACCAGACGCAGCGCGCCGCGGTTGTCGGCGGCGGCCGCCGCGCTCGTAACGTAGAGATTCTGCGAATGTCCCACGCCCGCGACGTGCGGGAAGTAGTAGTCGCCGTGGATGTCTCCGCTCACGCGCATGACCAGCAGGGCCATCTGCTCATCGCGGCTCAGGAGATCGCGATCGGCGCGGTAGCGGATCGCGTCCTCGTTGACGGTCGAGGCGTAGACGGTCTTGACCGCGGCTTCAAACTCGGCGTAGCGCTCCTCGGGCGTGCCCTGATTGGGGCAGAACACGCTGTCATACTTGCCCGCAAAGGCGTTGCCGAAGCCGTCCTCAAGGATCGAGGACGAGCGCACGATGATCGGCGACTGACCGAAATACTCGAGCATCGAGCGGAACTGCTCCTTGATCGAGGGCATGAACTCTCCGGTCAGCAGCTTTTCGCGGATCAGCGGCGCGACGGCGAGATAGTCGTCCACCTCGACCATCCGTGTGCGCAGGCTCCAGGCGTCGTTCTGCACGAAGTAGGTGTAGAACACGTCCGCGCCGATGAAATAGGAGTCATGTTCCTCGACGCGCCGGTCAAAAAGCTCCGGGTCGGTGGCCTTGAGGACGCGGCGGGCCAGCAGCATGCCGACGGCCTTGCCGCCGATGCAGCCCGTGCCGATCTCGCGCTTTTTGATCGCCATGAGGTCGGCGGTCGTGAAATATTTCCGGCAGAGAGCAAAACGCTGCGGCTCCGTGCCGAGCAGGCAGCGGATGATATTGTCCTTGCGCGCCGCGGCCGCGGCGTCTTCGGGCTCGTCGCCCTTCGCGGCGGCGAAGTCGAACATGCTGTCCCAACAGTCGCGCCGCTCGCCGGTCTGCGTGAAGATGTCGAAAATGCCGTAGCTCTCCGCGCTGGAGGTGACGAGCGTGCAGTTCGCCCCGTCGATCCGGATGGGGAAGTACATGTACTCGGTGCTCCGCCCCTCGACCTTGACCGCGTGGATATAGGTCGCGGCGTTCATCGTGCGGATGTTCATCAGTACGGGCGTTGCGTGGCGGATGCGGGAGACGGTCTCATAGATGTGCTTTTCGTACATGATCGGCACGTAAGCGATGGACTTCTTCTCGCGCAGGAAAGGACAGGTCAGGCAGAAGAAGTTGCAGACCATCATGTCCGAGAACCAGTATTTCTGCAGCTCGGAAAGACAGTCGAAGATATAAAAGGCGCCCTCGTTCTCTGCGGCGATGATGCGATGCACCTGTACGGCGAAGGTCTCGAAGCCGACCGTCGGATCGAGCCTGTATTTTTTCACGTTTGCGCCGCGCTCGGCGAGCGCCTGGGCGTCGATGACCTCGTCGTGATCGCCGAAGCGCAGATAGACGATGCGCTGGCCGTCGCGCGCGGTATGAGCCACGAATTGCGTCGCGGCGAAGATATAGTCGCGGATATGCGCGATCTGCCACAGCACGGTATCTCCGCTGCGCAGCCCGTCGATCGCGCGGTCCAGACCCTCGATGCCGGTTCCGATGCGTCTGTCGTCCATGAAGCGTCCCCCCGTCCGAAAAAAGAATAAAAACATTCTATCATCACAGGGGACTGTTTTCAACGGGAAAACCATGCTATAATGGCCTTGACATTCGAAAAAGAGAGGGTTTGCGCCATGCAATACGATTTCGAGACTGTTTTGGACCGCAGCGGAACGAATTCCGTCGCCGCGGACATCATCCCCTGGAACGAGCAGCCGGAGGAGGGCTTCGATCCCATCCCGATGTGGATCGCGGACATGGCCTACCCCGTCGCACCGCCGGTGCTGGACGCGATACGGCGCCGTCTCGACCTGCCGACGCTTGGTTATTACAGCCTCTCGGACGAATACTTCGACAGCATCCTCTCCTGGCAGCGCCGCCGCAACGGCGTCGAAGGACTCGAGCGGGAGCATATCGGCTATGAGAACGGCGTGCTCGGCGGCGTGGCCTCGGCCGTACAGGCCTTTACCGCGCCGGGCGAGAAGATCCTTGTCCACAGCCCCACCTACATCGGCTTCACGCACACGATTGGGACGCTGGGCCGCGTGCTTGTCCACTCGCCGCTCGTGCGGGATGAAAAGGGCGTCTGGCGCATGGACTACGCCGACATGGACGCAAAGATCAGGGAGCATGGCATCCACCTCGCCATCTTCTGCTCGCCGCACAATCCCTCCGGCCGCGTGTGGGAACGAGAGGAGATCGAGCGCGCGATGGCGGTGTTCCGCGACAACGGCTGTCTTGTGATCTCCGACGAGATCTGGTCGGATATCATCATGCCGGGATACCGGCACATCCCGACCCAGTCCGTGAACGCCGACGCGCGCGAGCGGACGCTGGCCTTCTATGCGCCGAGCAAGACCTTTTCGCTCGCCGGCCTCGTCGGCTCGTACCATGTCGTCTTCAACAAGTATCTCCGCGAGAGACTTGAGCGCCAGAGCGAGCAGAGCCATTACAATTCCTGCAGCGTGCTGTCGATGCACGCCCTTATCGGTGCTTACTCCCCGGAGGGCGAGGACTGGGCCGATCAGATGATCCGGGCGATCGAGGGCAACTTCGACTACGCCTGCGGCTTCATCGCGGAAAACTTCCCCGGCGTACGCGTCATGCGGCCGCAGGGCACCTATATGCTCTTCCTCGACTGTCACGATTTCTGCGCCGCGCACGGCGTTTCCATCGGCGAGCTGCAGCGCCGCGGCGTGCGCGCGGGCGTGATCTGGCAGAACGGCGAGCACTTCGTCTGGCCGGAGACGATCCGCATGAACCTTGCGCTGCCGCTCTCAAGACTTCGCGAGGCCATGGAGAGACTGAAAAAATACGCGTTTACAGTCAGCGCAGACGCTTGATTTAATGTTTTTCGCGAGAAAAGAAAGGAGTCGAACATGAAAAAGATTCTCAGCATCCTCCTGCTCGCCTCGATGCTGCTGGCTCTGGCGGCCTGCGGCGCACAGACGGCAAAGACGAACGCCGCGGCGCAGGCTGTGGAAGAGGGACTGGCAAAGCAGCCGGAGACGAAAGCGCCCTCGGCCGAGAAAGCCCCCACGGAAGAAGCTCCCGCCGAGGAAGCTCCCGCCGAGGAAGCTCCCGCGGAAGAGCCTCCCGCCGAGGAGCCCCCCGCGGAAGAGCCTCCCGCCGAGGAGCCCCCCGCGGAGGAAGCCCCCGCGGAAGAGCCGGCGACGGAAGCGGAGCCGGAGGCCGAGGACATGCTTGGCAAAAAGTCGGGGGAAAACACCTATACCAACCGGGCTCTGGGCATCCGGGCGGAGTTCCCCTCCGGCTGGGTGATCCTCAGCGACGAGGAGACCGCGCAGGTGATGGGCATCGTAGCGGACAGCTTCAGCAACGAGGACCTGGCCGACCTGCTGCGTGAGAGCGGCTCGCTTTGCGATCTCTATGCGGTCGACATCCTGAGCGGCCTCAACAACGTGAACATCATGCTCGAAGACCTGGGCGCCATCAACGGCATCATCATCAAAGAGGATTCCTATCTGGATCTGGGCGTCAGCCAGCTCAAAGACGTCTTTGAGCAGATGGGCTTGAACAATGTTCAGACAGAAAAGGGAAGCTGCAGCTTCGCCGGGGGAGAGCATGCCACCATGCTGATTTCCGGCGAGATCAACGGAGTCCGGATTTTTGAGCGGATGGTCCTGATCAAGACCGGCCGCTATATGGCGACGATCACGGCCACTTCGCAGGACGCAGACAAGCTGGACGAGATAATGGCTTTCTTCGCCCCGTACGGCGATTGAGCGCATAGCGGCAGAAAACACCCGGAAAACCGGCGGGCGTGATGCAAAAAGCGGGAAGAAATGAAAAAGCGGCAGGGGCGCTTGCCCCTGCCGTTTTCGCTTATGCGCCTTACTTGATGAGCTCGTTGACCTTGGCCTCGATCTTCCTGGCCTGATCCAGCGGCACGATGCCGACCTTGACGACGCGGTCGAAGATCTCGCCGCAGCTCTTCTTGTTGAACATCTTCACGGGATACTTGAGAAGCTGCGGCGCCATTTCCTTGATGACGGCCGCGGTTTTGGGGTTGTCGAAAAGCTCCTTGACGGAAAGACTTCTGAAATCCATGGCTGAACTCCTTTTCCTTGAGATATTTTCATTATACCGCAATTCGGAGCGGATGCAATTCCTTTTTGTAAACAAAACGGAGCGCGAGCCGCGCTCCGTTTGCTTATTTTTTCTTTTTCCCGAAGATCCCTCCGCCATAGGAGGATCCCGCGCGGTCAAGCTCGCCCATCGAGGCGGCGAACTGGCGCAGCAGCTCCTTCTGCGAGCCGGTCAGGCCCTTGGGGACCTTGACGTTCACGGTGACGAACTGGTCGCCTCGCCCGCTGCCGCGCAGATAGGGGATGCCCTTGCCGCGCAGACGGAAGGTCGAGCCCGGCTGCGTCCCCTCCGGGATCGTCAGCTTGACGTTGCCGTCGAGCGTCGGCACCTCGATCTCGGCGCCGAGCGTGGCCTGCGCGTAGGAGATGTCCTGCAGCAGCAGCACGGAATTGCCGTCTCGCTCAAAGCGGGCGTGCGGACGCACGATCACGGACACCAGCAGATCGCCCGCCGGGCCGCCGTTCGCCCCCTCGTTGCCCTGCCCGTGCAGAGAGATGGCCTGGCCGTCGTCGATGCCGGCGGGGATGGTCACGCTGATCTTGTGCTGGCGGCGGACGCTGCCCATGCCGCGGCAGCTCTTGCAGGGCTGATGAATGATCTTGCCGGTCCCGCGGCACTTCTGGCAGGGGGACGTGGACTGGGCCATGCCGAAGGGCGTGCGCTGCGTCGTGCGGACGCTGCCCGTGCCCTTGCAGTCCGGACAGATCTCCGGCGTGGTGCCGGGAGCGCAGCCCGTGCCCTTGCAGTCGGCGCACTTCTCCACGCGCCCGACCGTGACATCCTTCTTGCAGCCGAAGGCGGCCTCCTCAAAGGATATGTTCACGCTCGCGCGCAGGTTCTCGCCGCGGCGCGGAGCGTTGGGATTGCTGCGCGTGCCGCCGAAGCCGCCCCCGAAGCCGCCCCCGAAGAAGCTCGAGAAGATGTCTCCGAGATCTCCGAAGTCGCCGAAGCCCTCGAAGCCCGCGCCGCCGAAGCCTGCGCTCGGGTCGAAGGCGGCGTGGCCGTACTGATCGTACTTCGCGCGCTTTTCATCGTCGGAGAGGATCTCGTAGGCCTCGTTGATCTCCTTGAAGCGCTCCTCACAGGCCTTGTCGCCGGGGTGCAGATCCGGGTGGTTCTCCTTGGCGAGCTTGCGGTATGCTTTTTTGATCTCCTCGGCGCTCGCGCCCTTCTGCAGGCCGAGCACCTCGTAGTAATCGCGTTTTTCTGCCATAGTACCCTCACAGACCATTGAGGCGGAGAAGTGCTCTCCGCCTCATGGCGTTATTTGATATAGGGGCGGTCTTACTTCTTGCTGTCGTCGTCAACGACCGTGTAGTCGGCGTCGTAATAGTCCTGGCCGCCGCTCTGGCCGCCCTGCTGGCTCGGATCAAAGCCCGCGCCCGGAGCGCCCTGCGGGTTCGCGGCCTGATACAGCTTTTCGCTGATCTTGTAGAAGGCCTGCGTCAGCTCCTCGGTGGCGTGCTTGATGGCGGCGCTGTCGGTGCCGGTCAGCGCGGTCTTCAGCGCCTGGAGCTTGCTCTCGACCTCGCTCTTGTCGGCCGGATCAAGCTTGTCGCCCATCTCGGAGAGAGTCTTTTCGGTTTGGTAGACCATCTGGTCGCCGGCATTGCGGGTGTCCACCTCTTCCTTGCGCTTGGCGTCCTCGGCGGCGTACATCTCGGCCTCCTTGACGGCCTTGTCGATGTCCTCCTTGGACATGTTGGAGGAGGAGGTGATGGTGATGTGCTGCGCCTTGCCGGTGCCGAGGTCCTTTGCCGAGACGTTCACGAGGCCGTGGGCGTCGATGTCGAAGGGGACCTCGATCTGCGGCACGCCGCGTCTCGCCGG
>JAFRDM010000046.1 GCA_017403885.1 Oscillospiraceae bacterium | reverse complement strand
CGGACGGCCTCTTTATCGACGATCAACGGCATATGGATCCCTCGCTTTCGGAAAAAGTATAACGAATTATCCCCGCAAAAGCAAGAGACCGCCGATCAGCATTTTCAGTCCCATGGACGTGACCAGAACCGCGCCGAGCTTGCGCAGGTACTTCGTCCAGCCGCGCGGCAGCAGAGCGCCGAGAGAGGCGAACAGCAGCATCAGCGGCACGGTGCCCAGCGAGAAGGCCAGCATCAGAAGGGCACCGTTTCCTGCACTGCCGGAGGACATGGCGCAGAGCCAGGCGGCGTACAGCGCGCCACAGGGCATAAGCCCCGTCAGCAGACCGACCAGCAGCGGCGTTTGACGCCGGAACCTGTCGGGCAGACGGCAGGCCGCGTTCTGTTCCCCTGGGAGGGACGGCAGCGCGGGCAGCAGGCCCCACATGTTGAGGCCCAGCAGGGCAACGACAAGTCCCAGCATGGTGAAGAGCATCGACTTCATGCTGAGCGTATATGTCAGCACCGTGCCCAATGCGCCGAACACAGCGCCCAGAGCTGTATAGGAGATCATACGCCCGCCGTTATAGCCGAGCGCGGCGCCGAGCTGCGCTTTTCGTCCCTCACGACCGGCACAGGCCGAGAGCAGAATGCCGCCGCACATGCCGAGACAGTGGGGACTGGTCGATAGGCCGACCAGAAACAGCGCGCCGAAGCTCCCACCGCCGATCTCGGGCGAGGCGCCGCCCCAGCGAAGCAGCAGCCACACCAGCAGGACGGTAAGGGCAGCACAGCCCAAGTCCAGCAAACGCTCGGCACGGCTGCGTTCACCGGTATCATAACCGAGTGACTTGATGCGGCTTTCCAGTTCATCCGGTGTAACAAGTGCGGGATCGAAGCTCACTTCAGCCAGTGCCTTGCGATAGCTGACAGTCGCTTTGACGACCCCCTTAGTCCGCAGCAGCATCCCGGATACCTCGTCGGTACAGCTTCTGCAGATCATGCCGCGGATCCTGATCTCACAGCGTTCCGTTTTCATTCGATGCCTCCGCCTTGTTCAGCCGCAGCGAGTGCAGCAAAATGCCGTTGGACGAGAGCGTCATGGCCGCCGCGGCGATGGAGGGATTCACGATCCCACAGGCAGCGACGGGAATACAGATCAGATTATAAAACAGCGCCCAGCCGAGGTTTTGCCGCACCGTTCTGCGCGCAGCTCCGGCGAGCCGCAATGCCTGCGGCACCCGACCGATGCGCCCGCCGGGCAGCACCGCGTCGGCACATTCAATGGCAATGTCCGTTCCGGTACCCATGGCGATCGCAAGATCCGCTTTCGCCATGGCCGGGGCGTCGTTGATCCCGTCGCCCACCATGGCGACGCAGCGGCCTTCGTTTTTCAGCCGAGCGATCTGCGCGGCCTTTTCCTCCGGCTTCACCTCAAAGAGGACATTCTCAATTCCGCACTCTCCTGCGATGCGTCTTGCCGTTTCCTCCTTGTCGCCGGAGATCATCCAGACCTCCAGACCCAACGCCTTACAGGCGTCCACAGCGCTTTTCGCGTCTTCGCGCAGCGGATCGCGGATCCCGGGCTCAACATGGCCTTCGGTCAGGGTCCCGGTCTTATCAAAGACGACCGTGTCGATGCTCCATGCCTTTTCAATGGCCGAGGCTCCTTTGAAGAGGATCCCCAGCTCCGCTGCCCGTCCGGATGCCGTCATCAGGGCCGCGGGCGTGGCGAGACCCAGGGCGCAGGGGCAGGCGATCACCAGCACACCGCAGACAGTTGAGACAGCTTTTCCCCAGTCGCCGGGAGCGAGCAGGAAAAACCACAGCGCGAAGATCAGCACCGCAAGCGCGATAACAGATGGGACGAAGATCGAGGCGATCCTGTCCGCAAAGCGCTGGACAGGTGCCCTTTCGCTCTGAGCGCGGCGCACGAAGGCCGCCATCTGCTGCAGGGTCGAAGCCTCGCCGACGGACGTCGCCGTATAGGTCACGTTGCCCTCGCGGTCAAGCGTGCCGCCAGTGATGCTGTCGCCGGGATTTTTATGCACGGGTTCGCTCTCGCCGGTCAGCAGGGACTCGTCCACCAAGCAGCTTCCCTCAAGGATCTTCCCATCGGCGGGGATCCTTTCGCCGGGACGAAGCAGGATCGTATCACCGGAGACGATTTCCGATGCGTCGATCTCGGTCTCAACCCCACAACGCAGCACCACCGCCGTTTTGGGCTGGAGGCGCAGGAGACTTCGCACTGCCTCACCGCTCTGATAGATCGCCACGGATTCCAGATAGCGCCCGAAGAGCAGCAGCGAAATGAGCACCCCGTCACAGAGATAATAAAGCTTGATGTTCTCGGTCACGGTGAAGGCGACGACTGTGCTGTAAACATAGATCGCCGTGGTGGAAAGCGCCACCAGCAGATCCATGCCAAGACTCCGGTTTTTCAGCCCACGGATCGCATTTCGGAGAAAGTACAGACCCGGCCCGAACTGCAGCACCGTTGCCAGCACAAACTGGAAGCGCGGCGGCAGATCCCAGAGAAGCGGCATACTCAGCGCGGTGGAGACGATCAGCAGCCGAAGCAGGCGGAAGCGCTGCTTGAGCTCCTCCGCCTCATCCCCGAATACCTCACAGCCGCAGCCGAGGACAACGCTTTCCTTATCCAAGCTGCGCTTCCTTCTTCAGTCTGCGCCAGTGCTTAAAGCCGATCACGGCACAGGGCACGCAGCAGGGGACCATGTGGAACAGCAGCACCCAGCTGAGCCAGTCCACGCCCTGATAGAAATTGCCCTGGTATTCCACGCCCTTCATCAGCGCGAAGTAGGAAAAGTTCCATACACCCCAGAGACCGGTGGCCGAGCCGAAGAGGTGCAGGCCCAGGAAGGACGCCGGCGTGAAGATGCCGCCGATCGCGCCGACGAGGGTAGCGGACATGCGGCGGGATCTGGCGAGGAAGATCGTGACAACAGGGAAAATGTACACCGTGAGATTCAGCGCCCAGAGGGAAAGCGGGATGGTATAGCCCCAGTTGAGCGCCTGGCGGATATGGTCGCCGTCGTGGATCAGCACGGCGATGACCATGACGATCCCGCAGATGAACATGGTATGCGCGGTTTTTTCGTCCAGCTTCTTGTCGAGCATGGCGGCTGTCTGTTTGTCGGACATGGGAAGGCCTCCTTCTAACATTACCTGATGGTTATAATTAACCAAATGGTAATTATAAACTATCATGAGTCTTCGCTCATGTCAAGAACAGAATATCGCTTTTTGCACGGCATAACAAAGATTGCACCCAGCCTTCCCTAAATGCTCCCTGTTTTCAGCAATGCACCCTGCCTCCCCCCAAATGCACCCGGCTCTCCAAAAAATGCACCCCGCTTTTTCAGAAATGCACCCTGAAAAACCAAAAATGCACCCGAGCTTTTTCCTTGGGTGCATTTTTCTATCAAAATATGAGTACTAAGCCATGAAAACAACCCCCATCTGTCGGATGGGGGTTGTTTTCATATGGTGGGGCAGGCAGGCTTTGATCTCCGAGCGCCCATCGGGCGCGAGGGAAAAGCGTGGCTGCGCCGCCGGGGGCGGATGCAGCAGCCCCGCTTTTTCCGCAGCCGCGCCGCTTTGCGGGCCGAGGCTTTATGCCGAGACACGCAAAGAGGCAAACGCGGCAAGGTGGCAAAGCGGCTTTGCGCCGCCAAGGGCGAATGCAGCAAAGCCGCAATTTCCGCAGCCGCGCCGCAGCGCAGGTCAAATCCCTCCTTGCTATTCCGCCGCTTGTGTGGTAATTTTTTGAAGATAAGGGGCTTGAGACTTTGGCCTCCGGCCAGTTTTCCCGCTGTATATGCCTCTCCGGGATCTGCGCGAAAAAACGGAGGGGCTCGGGCCCGGGATCGCGGGCCTGCTGTCTTACGGCGGCCGCAGATGGCTCGCTGCGATGGGATCGGGGGCACGCAGAGCGCTCCTTTACGATTAAGCTTTCTTAAAATGCGCCCCGCCCGCTTGTGAATCTCTTCAGAAGAGGATATAATCTCCAAAACATCAAGTGTTTGGAGGAAAAAGAAGCATGAGAAAAAGAAAACTCTTTCCTGTGATTTTCATCGCGCTTGCGCTGGTACTGCTGCTCGCGGTGATCGTTGTCGGCCGCGGCAGGAGCACCTTCGCACCGGAGCCCGGCGCGCCTGTTTCGGACAGCGGGAACGTCGGCGCGGCCGAGGCCGTCGGGGCGTCTGAGCCCGGGGCCGAGCCCGGAAAGCGGGACGGCGAGCGCTTTGAAGCCGTTATCATCCTGGAGGGCATGGAGGAGACGGTCAGGTACGAGCATGCCCGAAACGACGCGATCGGCTTTGAGATGGACTATGACTATGATCTGTTCGTGCGGCAGAGCGCGCCGGACCGCGAACGCTTCGTCTCGTGCTGGGACGAGGCCGACAGCCCGGAAAACTATCTTGAAGTGCGATACGACCCGCGGGATGCCGAAACGGTCGCCGCGGCCATCGGCGCGGTACTCTCAAACGATTATGAAATCAGTCGGGACGATTCGTTCCCGCTGGAGCGTGCCGGCCGCTGCATCCGCATCGACGCATCGGCGGACGTCGGCGGTCTGACAATGCCCGATCAGCTGCAGATGGTGTACATCATCCCGGCGGCAGACGGCTGCCGCGTCGCGACGGCGCACTACGCCATCGAAGGCTCCGAGGGCTTCGGACGCCGCTTCCGCTATTTCATGGACACCTTCGCGGTCATTGACAGCCGGGGAGAGAACACCCTCTCGGACGAGCAGGCTCTTGCCGCCGTCAGGAGATACTGCCTCATCGGCAATCCCGACCTGGAGAATCTCGCGAACACCGGAGGAGCCGCCGTTTACTGGGAAGTCGAGTCGAGCGACGCTTCCGGGATCGTGGTCCTGTTCCGCTCGTATACCGGCGCGCTGATCCGCTATTATATCGACCCGGTTTCGGGCGAGACAACCGTTACCGAATTTGTCAGCGGCATCTCCTCCGAGGAGACGCAGACGGACGAGCGACTGAACGTGCGGGATTATCTTTGAAGCGCGACCCGGCGGATCCCGGATCGATGCAGTTGATCATACCGAACAGGGGGTAAAGCATATGAAAGCCATCAAAAGAGCCTTTTTCCTGAGCCTCGCGGTCCTCATGCTGCTCTCGGCGGCCTGCGGCACGGCAAGCCGGTCATCATCATGGAACTCGTCAGCGGCGTTTTGAAGGACGGCTGCAGCTGTACGGTCTATTATCAGAATTACCCGAGCTCCGACTATATCTACAAGGTGGACGTGATCGGCGGAAGCGCGGGCACGGGCTTCAACTTCGGCTGAGCCGGCCTGGGCCGATCGGATCTCTGCGCAGGAAAAGAGAGACCGCTCGATGAGCGGTCTCTCTTTTCATCCCTCCGCGGGAGTCGTTCTTTTTGAGCTCTGCTATTCTTTTTCAAACTCCGCCGTGGCGGCCCTGAGCAGCTCGCGGATCTCCAGGTGCTGCGGACAGACCGATTCGCATTGACCGCAGCCGATACAATCGGAGGCCTTGCTCCCCGCCTTGCCGCAGACCACGGAATAGTAGAAGCGGCTGTTCCAGTTCTGATGCAGCTTCTGCGCGTTCACGGTGGCAAAGATCTCCGGGATGGCGATGCCCATCGGGCAGCCCGCCGTGCAGTAGCGGCAGGCCGTACAGGGGATGAAGCTCTTCGTTTTGAAGATCCGCTGCACCTCCGCCACGGCGGCGCGCTCGCGCCCGTCCAGGGGTCTGAAATCGGCCATGAAGGCGCTGTTGTCGTCCATCTGCGGCAGGTCGCTCATGCCGGAGAGTACCATCATCACGCCCTCGAAGCCCGCGGCGAAGCGGATGGCATAGCTCGCCGGGCTGCCGCCGCCGAGGGAAGAAAAGACCTCCCGCGCCTCCTCGGGCAGCTCGACCAGACGGCCGCCCTTGACCGGCTCCATGATGATGACCGGCTTGCCGTGCCTGCGGGCCGTTTCATAGACCGCGCGGCTCTGGATCGCGGGATCGTCGAAGTCGAGATAGTTGAACTGGATCTGCACGGCCTCGATCTCCGGATAATCGCTGAGGATCCGATCGAGCATCTCCGGCGTGTCGTGGAAGGAGATGCCGACATGGCGGACCTTCCCCTCGCGCTTGAGGGCAAAGGCCGTCTCATACGCGCGGCACGCCTTATAGTGCGGATAGTTGCGCGCTCCCTGCGCGTGCATGAGATAGAAATCGAAGTATTCCACGCCGCAGGCCTCGAGCTGTTTGTCGAAAAGCGGGCGGATGTCCTCTTCCTTTTCGAAGAAATTGCCCGAGAGCTTGTTCGTCAGGACATAGCTCTCGCGCGGATAGCGGCTCGTCAGGCAGGCGCGGACGGCCAGCTCGCTTTTGCCGTCGATGTAGCCGTGGGCCGTGTCGAAATAATTGAAGCCGCGCGCGAGGAACAGGTCCACCATCTTCTTTACCTGCTCGACGTCCACCTCTTCGTCGAGCATCGGCAGGCGCATGCAGCCGAAGCCGAAATTCCGTTTGATCTTCTCCATGAAAACCCCTCCTCGGTTTCGATTATACTTTTTTCTTCCCTCATTTTGCAAGTGAATGATCGTCCGCCGTGCTTGACGGAAATACTTCAAAATGTTATACTTTTTTTGCCGAACGGAATGATCATGCGTTGGCAACTCCTTTTGCATCAAAAGGCCGGAGGATATGGATATGCTTCGGATCGCGGTCTATGACGACACAAGAGAACACTGTGACGAGATCTCCGCGCTGCTCGAGCGCGAGCTGAAGGGCCGCAGCGCCGAGATCGAGCGCTTTCCCTCCTCGGGCGAGCTGCAGCGCTATATCACGTCCGGCGGTTACCGGCCGGACGTGGCTTTTCTGGGCGTCGAGCTATGGGACGGCGACGGGATCGAACAGGCCGTCCGCCTCAACGCTCTCGTCCCCTCCTGCCGGATCGTTTTCGTGGCCAATTCCCTGCATTTCGCCACCGAGGTCTACCGCGCGGATCACGTGTGGTTCATCCTGCGCGAGGAGCTGGAGAGGCGCATCGGCCCCGCGCTGGAAAAGGCGCTGGCGGCGCCGGAGACTGTACGCGGCCGCTCCGTTCTGATCAGGGGCAAGGGCCGGGCCAGCCTCATCCCGCTCGAGAGGATCCTCTATCTGGAGCGCGACGGGCGGCGGACGCTGATCCGCACCGAGGACGGCGAGTATATCAGCTCCGAGCGGCCCTGCCAGCTTCTTGCGGGCGAGCTGGCCGCCTGCTTTATCCGCAGCCACATGAGCTACTGGGTCAACCGGGAAAAAATCACGGCGATGGAGGGCGGCGAATTCGTTCTCTGCGACGGCACGCGCATCCCGATCAGCCGCAGCTGGCGCAGGGCGGCGAAGGCGGCTTTCCTGGAAAGCAGATAATCAACAAGCAATAAGCATCCGTCGTACGACGGATGCTTTTTTTGTCTCAGATCCTTTTGGCGCTGTCGACGATCATCGCGCGCGCCTTGTCGCGCAGAAGCTGATCGCGCAGCGAAGCAGCGCCGATGAGCTGCAGCACCTCAGCCGGGTGCATGTCGTACATGCCGGCGATCGTCTCGAGCGCGGCGTTGAATTCTTCGTCGCTGATCTCCAGGCCCTCCCTGCGGGCGACCTCGTCGATCAGCAGATCGAAGCGGACCAGCTCGGTCGCATCCGCGCGAAACTCCTCGCGCAGCGATTCCTCCGTCTTGCCGGCCATGCGCAGATAGCATGCGAAGCTCTCCCCGGCAAGCGTCTCGGGGCTCGTGTGCTGCTTTTCCTCCGCACGGCGCCGCAGCGCCCGCCCGATCGCGCCGCTCTCGTCCTTCGCGCCCTCGCCGAAAAGCGCCTCGGCGATAATGCCGCAGATCTCCTCCGTGCTGTGGGCGCGCAGGCGCGCCCCGCTCATCTCGTCGGCGGCGGCGACGGCGGCGGCCCAAAGCTCGTCGTCGCTGCGGCCGAGAGAACATTCTTCATTCACGGTACGCAGGATCGCAGCCATGTCCGCAAGCGTGACGAAGCCCGTGCGCTGCGCAACGTCCTCGAGGCGCTGACGCACCAGGGCGTCGGTCTTGCGGCTGATATAGGTCTCCGGGATGTCCGCGCTCATCCGCTCGGCCGCGGCGCGCAGAACGTGGAGGTCGGGCTTCTCGTCCGAGGGGACGTAGACCTCGAGCCCCAGATACTGCCCCAGTTCGACTGCGGGCGGGACGGCCGCGTCAAAATCAAATTCCGTGGCGCCGTCCGCCGCGGCGTCCATACGTGTGACGCGCGGCAGGGCCAGCCGGCCGAGGCCCTCCCGCTCGGCGAAGAGACGGATGCAGCCCTCGACCGCTTCACGCACGCCGCCGAAGCGCTCGATCTCCGCGGCCTCGGCCAGCAGCGTCGCGCGCAGATCGCCGCCGTTTTTCGTATAAGACAGGACCTTCATGCTCTCCACTCCTCTCCGGCGCGGAGGATCTCCTCGTCGTATTCCCAGCCGTTGTCGAGCAGCCAAAAGCCCTCCTCGTCCTCGATGGAGGCAAAATACTCCTCGTCGCTCTTGTTGAGGCGGCTCATCTTGACTCTGGTCTCAAAGGCGCGGAGCTCGGCCACGGTGAAATCCAGCCCCAGCTCACGCGCGATCGGCAGCAGCGCGGCCTCGACCAGCGCCTCGCGGATCTCAAGGCTGCCCGGATAGGCGTCGACGGCCCTGCGCACGCGCTCGCGCAGCGACTCATCGTTCCTGTAGCGTTCAAAAAAAGTAACGGCGTTGTCCAGCATAAGCTTCCCTCTCCGCATGAAATTCAGACAGTAGTATTATAAGGGATTTGTCCCGTCGATGCAAGCAAAGAAAAAGCTCCCGCCGTGACAGGACGGCGAGAGCTTCTCTTTACAGTCTTTTCAGGAAATTGCCGAAGACGTGCACCTTGTCGCCGAAAACGACGAAGGCGTTGGGGTCGCAGCGGTGGATGATGTTCTTCAGCCGGGTGATCTCGTACTTGGAGATGATGACGTAAAGCACGTCGCTCGGCTCGTCGGTGTAGGCGCCGATGCTGGCCCATTCCGTCACGCCGCGGCCCAGGCCGCGCAGGATTGCGTCCGCCAGCTCGTCCTTGCGCTTGGTGATGATCTTGACCTCGACGTTGATGTTCTGAAAGTGAAAATGATCGACCGCGAAGGAGCTCAGGAAGGTGGCGATCAGCGAGTAGATCACGACCGGGGCGCCGAAGAGCAGCGCGTAGGCCGCGAACTGGACGGCGTTGACGACAAGATAGACCTGGCCCACGCCGGTCTCGCGCTTGCCCATGGCCATCAGCAGACCGATGATGTCAAGCCCGCCGCCCGAGGAGCCGCAGCGCAGGATCAGCCCGCAGGCAGAGCCGCAGACGAGCGCGCCGACGATCACGGACGCCAGCCGGTCGTCCGGCAGGATCGCCCGCACGGGGATCAGCGCGAGGAAGATCGTCGAGAAGGTGACGGTGATGATCGTCTTGACGAGCGTCTTGCGTTTCATCTTCTTCCACGCGAAGAGAAAGATCGGGATGTTGACCGCGTAATAGAGCACGCCGGCAATATCAAAGGAAAAACGGATCCCGGCGTAATCGGCCAGCAGCGTGCGGACGAGCTGGCAGATGCCCATCAGCCCGCCGCTGTAGATCCCGGCGGGGACGATGAACATGTTCATGCCGACGGCGTAAACAAAGTCGAGCACGATCGTGTAGAAGGTCGTCAGCACGTCGTAGGCCCGCTCGCTTTTTTCAAAATAGTTCTTCAGCATTTCTTCTCAAATCAAATGCCGCTCAAAGAGCGGCATTTGTCCATTTCTGATTCTTTACCGGGCGGCCTTGGCCAGATCGCACAGAGCGGTGAAGGCCTCGGGATCGTGGATCGCGGTCTCGGAGAGCATCTTGCGGTTCATGTCGACGCCCGCGAGCTTGAGGCCGTGCATGAAGGTGGAGTAGTTCATGCCGTTGAGCTTGCAGCCCGCGCTGATGCGGGT
>JAFRDM010000045.1 GCA_017403885.1 Oscillospiraceae bacterium | reverse complement strand
TACAATCCGCCTGAAAGGAATACAATTCACCCGTTTCAGAACCGCTTTCCGGGAAGTCGTATGGAACGTGGAGAAGAAGTCCGACGAGGGCATCGGGCAGATCCGCTCCTACAAAGCGCTCGCCACCGCCCTGTCCTCCTGTGTGGGAAACGGCAACATCGTCGGCGTGGCCTATGCGATCGCCGTGGGCGGGCCCGGCGCGATCTTCTGGATGTGGATCGCCGCGCTGGGCGGTATGGCCACGAAATTTGCGGAGATCGCCCTGGCCATGCACTTTCGTGTACAGGATGAGGAAGGCAACTTCCGCGGCGGTGTCATGTACATCCTGACACAGGGCATGAAGCAGAAAACCATTGCGAAGATCCTGGGCGGAGCCTTTGCTGTCTTCACTGTTTTCGTCTCCTTTGTCTCCTGCGGCGCTCTGCAGGTAAACACCATCAGCAGCGCTGTCAGCGGCCTTGCAGGCGGCGGCACGGTGATCCCCTGGCTCATCGCGATCCTGATTCTGGTTATTGACGGGTTGGTCATCTTCGGCGGGGTGAAGAAAATTGCGGATGTCACCACCTATCTCACACCGATCATGGCGCTGATCTATCTGGGCTTTGGGCTCGTGATCCTCATCATGAATATCACGCTTATTCCGCAGGCTCTGTGGTTCATCGTCAAGTCCGCTTTTTCCGGCGATGCGGTGATCGGCGGTGTGGCCGGTGCCACGATGGGCATCGCCATCCGGCGCGGCGTGCAGCGCGGTGTGTTCTCCAACGAAGCGGGCACCGGTTCCTCTGCCATGGTCCACGCCACGGCCAAGGTGGACGTTCCCGTCAAGCAGGCGCTCTACGGCGTCATCGAGGTCTTTTTCGATACCTTCGTTATCTGCACTTTTACTGCGCTTATCATCATGGTCAGCGGCGTGTGGAACAGCGGTGTTACCGACGGCACGGTGCTGGCTGCTACGGCTTTCCGTCAGAATCTGGGTGGGCTTGGGCAAGTTGTTATCGTCATTTCCCTGATCTTGTTCTGCCTCTCTACGGTACTGGGCTGGTACACCTACGGGGAATCCGCCTTTGCCTTCCTGTTCGGCACACATAAAGTGAAGATTTACCGGGGGCTGCATATGGTCATCTGCGCTCTCGGCGCGCTCATCAGCGTCCAGCTCCTCTGGGACGCGGCAGACGTCTGTAACGGTCTCATGGCCATTCCCAACCTGTTCTCTTTGATCCTGTTCGGCGGAATCGTGGTAAAGGATACGAAGGACTTCTTTGCCGATTACGATCACGCGCTTTCCAAAGGAAAAGCAGAATGAAGCGTGCCATGATCGCCATGAGCGGCGGGGTCGACAGTTCGGTCGCCGCGCTTCTGATGCAGCAGACGGGTTATGACTGCACAGGCGTCACCATGCGGCTGTACCGCCCGCCGGGAATGGAGCGTACGTCACTGAAAAGCTGCTGCAGCGACGCGGATGAGGATGATGCCGCTTATGTTTGCTGGCAGCTGGGCATCCCGTTTGAGTCTCTCTGCTGTACCAAAGAGTTTGAAAAGGCCGTCATCGGAAACTTCATCCGGGAATACGAAACCGGGCGCACGCCGAATCCCTGTATCGTCTGCAACCGCTGCCTGAAATTCGATCTGCTGCTGTCGCTGGCTCTGGAAAAGGGCTTTGACTGCCTTGTGACCGGCCATTACGCCCGGATCACACAGGATCGGGATACCGGGCGCTGGCAGCTCCGCAAGGCGGTAGACGGGAGCAAGGATCAGAGCTATGTGCTCTATATGCTCTCTCAGAAGCAGTTGGCTCACCTGCGTTTCCCGTTGGGAGAGCTGAGCAAGACGGACGCCCGCGCGATCGCGGAAAAGGCCGGTCTCGTGACCGCGTCCAAGCACGAGAGCCAGGACATCTGCTTTATTCCCGACGGGGACTATGGTACCTTTTTTGAACGCTGGGCCGGTCTCCGCGAGCCGGAGGGCGAGATCCTCGATTTGGAAGGACGCGTGATCGGGCGTCACCGCGGCGCGGTCCGTTATACGATCGGACAGCGCCGCGGCCTCGGCGTAGCTGCAAAGCAACCGCTCTATGTCGTAGCCAAGGACATGGAAAAACACAGCGTGACCGTCGGGCCGGAGAAGGCGCTCTACAGCCGCGAGCTGATCGCCTCAGATTTCAACTGGCTCTCGATCCCGGAGCCGGAGCACCCGATCCGTGTGACGGCAAGGACGCGGTACCGCCAACGCGAAAACCTGGCCACAGTCTGGCCGCTTGCAGGCTCGCGCGTGAGGCTTGTTTTCGATCAGGCCCAGCGTGCGATCACGCCCGGGCAGGCCGTCGTGCTCTACGACGGCGAGCTCGTCCTCGGCGGCGGGACGATCGAACAGGTGCACTCCGGGCAGTAAGTCCCGACTTCTCAAGGCAGGCTATGGGCCGCTGCTCTCTCGGCGGCACAGTCAGGCACGGAAGATAATAATCCCCGTGCAGCTCGTACCACAGTCCATTCTTTTCATCGTAGATTTGCTTTTTCATTGTTTGACCCTACCTTTCATAATCATGGCTCCTCTGGCGCTGACGCCGTTTTGCCTGTTGAGCTTCTCTTGCCTGGGCGACCAGATCGTCGATCTGCTTGCTTCCGAACACCTTCCGAAGGAGGGCATAGTCCTTGTTCTGCTCCCGCAAGACGGTGTTTTCCTCTTTGAGCCGGTCGTTGTTCTGGGTCAGGGCTTCATTGTCCCTGTTCAATTCCCCGTTGGTCTTGTTGAGCCGGAAATAGTTGTCCATTGCCTTGAAATACCGGACCAGCAGGTTTTTCACGAGTTTCTTCAAGCGCTTTACCAAGGGATTGGCATATTTTGTCTTGTAGGCCTTGGCTGTCATCAAACCCGACGGCTCGGGCAACTGGTATTCCGGGTCCGAAGCAAGCTTCTGCTCCATCTCGCTGTAGTCTTGCTCGCCCTTTTCCAGATTGTTGATCCGCCGGGCTAAAGCGTTGAATTCCTCGACCTTGTCGGTCAGCTTCGTTTCCACGGCGGTGAGCTCCTTTGCCCGTTCCTGCTTTTTGTATTCGATCACGCTCAAGTGTTCCTCGTGGGTGCCTCGCTGCTCCCATTCGAAACCGTGACGCTCCATGACCCGGGCAAGCTGCTCTTTTTCGGACTGCACCCATTGACTCCACTCCGTCGCCCCCCGGGAGCCGCCTTGGAAGCCCTGCGCCGCCAAAGCCTTTTTCAGCGAAACACGAGTCTCCAGACCCCGGCTGCTTCCTGTGGTGAAGGGGACGAAATCAATATGGATATGAGGTGTTGCCTCGTCCACGTGCAGATGGGCGGAGAACACATAGAGATTGGGGTTGCGCGCCTGGAAGCCTCGGTAGTACTCATCCAGAGCCGCCTTGGCCTGTTCCCCGGTCTCGGATTCCGAACCGGTGTCGTCCTTGTTGCCGATCTGCAGGATCAGCTCATGGAAGGGTTTCTCCTGCTTGCCGGTCCGGATCTTTTCGTAGTAATCGTCGATCCGTCTGTCGGAGCGTGTCTGCTTGGCGTTGTACCGTTCCAGAGCCTCATCGAAGAGCTTGTGATAGACCTCCTTGATCGGTTCGCTGCAGTAATCGATATTGAGGTGGGTGCGTTCGCCGTGCACGTTTTCTGCCTTGAACTTGCGGCTGTTGTGGTTGACGGAGCCTTTCCCGACCATGGCGCTGATCGTTCTTTTCATTTCAAATCACATCCTTTCCTTGCGCTGCGCCAGCAGCGGCCTTTGTTACTTTCTGCGAAAGTAACGCAAAGGCACTTTTGACAGCGGAGCCGTCAAAAGATGCTGTTGCGCTCTCCGAGGGAATTGCGGGCCGCCGCTGCCAGTGGCAGACACAGGCGGCACGCAATTTCCGCAGCCGCACGTTTTTCAGCTCTTGGCGAACGCGGAGCTGGAAAACGTTTCTGCGGCAAGGCGGAGATGCCGGAAGCATCTTCCCGCCGCCGCGTTCCGATACTCCCGGAAGGGCGCTGCCCCTGTCGGTTGCGACCGACTCCCCGGCAAAGAGCAGCCTTTGAAAAGGGCTTCCCCTGCACCCCCGCCCAAACCCTTGTGACGATCCGTGTCGATGGTGACGGTGTTTTTGATACCGCACCCGCTGCTGAAATCATCGTCACGACCGTCACACATCGTCACGCGCTCTCCGGCTCATACCGCAAGGTGATTCTTCGCCCGTCGTGCGTTCGGCTGTTCCAGTACCGAATGTCGTACTCCCGGTACAAGCGCCCGGTGTTTACATTCAGCTTCATGGTCAGCGCATTTGCTTTCATGTCAACGGCAAGCGCCTCCGTCAACTCCGTCGGGCTTCCGGTCCACTCCGGTCTTTCCGCGTTTACGAGAGATGCAACAGCCTCCAGAACCGCTTCCGGCGGCGCTCTCCACAGCTCTGTCTCGCACCGTTCCAATTCCCAGCACAGCCTTTTCTCGTTTCGGCAGAGGTAGAGTCGTTGATCCTGCTGATCCCTGCCGGAAATATCCAGCGTGGCCTCTTTGGCGGTGCGCTTCGGCTTTTGCAGAAGGAGCGCGCCGTCAGCCGCGCCGAGAAGGCCGTTTGTGCCGGAGATCATATCGAATACGTCTTCCGCCTTTTGCTTGCGCGTATGATGTACCAGGATCAAGCACAGACCGCGGCAATCGGCAAAACTTTTCAGACGGGTAATGATGTCGTAGTCGCTGGCATAGCTGTACGCTTCGCCGCCGACCTCCCTCACCTTTTGCAGCGTGTCGATGATAATGAGCCTGGTATCCGGATGCTCCCGGACGAAGCGCTCCAACTGTTCGTCCAGTCCGTTTCCGAGCTGCCGCGCATTGGTGGCAAAGAAAAGCTGATCGGCAATCGCCATGTCAAACATCTGATACATCCGGTTTTGCAGGCGCCGGGTATCGTCCTCCAGCGCCAGATACAAAACCGTTCCCTTTCTCACCGGAAAATTCCATAGCGGCGTTCCAGTGCTGACATGGTAGGCGAGCTGCGCGACGAGAAAGCTTTTTCCGAGTTTCGGAGCGCCGACCAGCAGATACGTCCCCGGATAGAGCAGCCCGTCGATCAGCGGCGGCTTGCTCTCATACGCCGTTTCATACAATTCCCGCATGGATACCGTCGCCAGATACGAGGGATCGTTCGTCTGCTGAAAAAATCTGTTGAGTTCTTCGAGAGAATCTGATAAACTGTGATTACAAAGGTTTTGATTCGGCTGTCCTTCATCTGCGCCAACAGATGAGCCGAGGACAGTCGTTTCTTTTTCTTCTGTCATCGTCGTTCCTCCTTCAAGCCGTCAAGGATCCGGGCGATCAGCTCGATGTTCTCCAGCAGCTCGTCCCGGAGCTCGCCGGCCGTCTCAATGCGTTTCAATTCATCAAGAACCGATGCAAGCTGGTCCCGCAGCGCCTTGTACACCCGCGGATTGCCCTGAACCACGATATCCCTGTTCAGGCACTTCCGGTAACAATACTCCTGCTTTGGCAGGCCGGAGAGCGCCACGGCGGTGTTGATCTGCTCGTTTTCTTCCGGCGATACCCGGAACCCCACCGTGATGTTCCGAAAGCGTCCGTGTTCGTCTCTGTTTTTTGCAGACATAGTCATGCGCTCCTTTCTTCATCCAGCTTGTTTGCCATATCCTTCTGCACGGACGGAAACATGTGGGCGTAACGGAATGTGATATCGACACTCTCGTGGCCTACCCGATTTCCGATCGCGACCGCCGAGTATCCCATATTGATCAGCATGGAAACATGGCTGTGGCGGAGATCGTGGACCCGAATCTTCTTCACTCCGCTCTTTTTGCAGCCGTACTCCATACCTCTTTGCAGCTGATCCTTCGACAGAGGAAATGCCCTCGCGTCTTCCGGAAGGCTGTAGAACAGCTTGAAATAGTCCCGGATCTCATCACACAGGAATTCCGGGATCGTGATCGTCCGGATGCTCTTTTTTGTCTTTGGCGGCGTGATCACGTCTTCGCCGTTGATCCTTTGATACGATTTGCTGATCCGCAGCGTCTTTTCCTTGAAATCGAAGTCCGCGGGCGTCAGCGCCAGAAGCTCGCCCTCCCGGATGCCGCACCAGTACAGGATCTCGAAGGCATAGTACAGCATGGGCTTGTCCATCATCGCATCGATGAACCGCAGGAATTCCTCCTTCGTCCAGAACGCCATTTCATCGCTCTCGTTCGCGCCCATGGCTCCGGCTCTTCGTGCCGGGTTCTCATGGAGCCCATAGAAACGGACGGCGTGATTAAAAATAGCGCTGAGTTGATTGTTGATGTGCTTCAAATAGGTGGGCGAATACGGCTGCCCGTTTTTGTCTTTTTGCTTCAGCATTTGATTCTGCCAGGTCATCACGTCGCGCGGCGTGATCTCCGACAGCTTGCGCTTCTTGAAATAGGGCAGAAGCTTACTTTTGATCACCGATTCCTTGCTGAGCCAAGTGTTCAAGCGGATCTTTGGCCTAATATCCTGCTCGTAAAGCGCCACAAAGCTCTCAAAGCTCATGTCCGGGTCTGCCCGCTTTGTTCGCAAAAACTCGCGTTCCCATTCCTGTGCCTCGCGCTTTGTGCCAAAGCCGCGCTTGAGTTTCTGCTGCCGTTCCCCGGTCCAGTCGGTGTAGCGGAATTGCACATACCATGTGCCGTTTTTCTTGTCTTTGAATGCTGCCATGATCAATCCTCCTTCTTTTTCTGGGTAGCATACAAGTGCTCGTGAAAAAACCTTCGGTCGATACGACCGTTGATGACGATGCAGCCGGCCGCTTTGAGCTCTTTGTTCAGTTCCCGGATCAGCTTGTAGGCGTAGGAATTGGAAACGCCGAGTTCTGCGGCGACTTCGTCGACCCTCATAAAAATCTGCTCTGCTATAAAAAACACCTCCTTTCGTTTTGTTTTGTGCCGTTCTCTCCCGATCCGGTTTTCTGACAGGCAACCCTGCGCGGCGCTGTGTCGTCGCCCCTTCATGTGGCGCGCTACCTCTTTCAAGATCATGGCGGTTTATCTCCGGTCGGACGGTCATTTGATTGTTTGCTAAACATTTTAGTTTAGCTCACGGTAATTATACTAAACGAAAACAGTTAAGTCAAGCAGAAAAACTAAACAAATAAATTTAATTATTCCTTGACAACACTAAACATATTTGCTAAAATGATCCCGATATCACGAGTAGACAGGAGATTAACGCTATGGCTATCGGAGAAAGAATCCACTTCATTCGCAGTCTGCGGGGCATGACGCAGAAATATCTCGGCATGATGGTCGGCTTCTCGGAGAAGACAGCCGATGTCCGTATGGCTCAATACGAGACCGGGGCTCGGACGCCCAAAGCGGATCTCACCGCGGAGCTGGCCCGTGTGCTGGACGTCTCGCCCAGAGCTCTCGATGTCCCGGACATCGACAGCTACGACGGTCTGATGCACACGCTGTTCGCGCTGGAGGATCTGTATGGTCTGAAAGCCGGGGAGATTGACGGCGAGCTCTGTCTCCGTCTGGACAAAAGCAAAGGTACGACCTACCTGCAGATGTTCGATATGCTCCTCGCCTGGAAGGAAGAGGCAGCAAAGCTGGAGCGCGGCGAGATCAGCAGGGAGGAATACGATCGCTGGCGTTACAGATACCCGGAATTTGATGCCGGCGGGATCCGGGCAAAGGTCCCGTCCCAAGAGCTTTCCGACGCGCTGATCGAGAGCTTAAAAAACGAATAAGCTCCTTCAAACGCAGAAAAAAGAGGTCCAAGCCGACTTGCAAAAGTCAGCTTGGACCTCTTTGATTTATGGATAATAGGAGTCGCACGCACCCGCAAACCTTTGGCTCTGCCCTTAATAATCTGCGGGTTCTCGTGCTATCAATTTGCTATCATTCGAAGAAACAACAATCAAAAAGCCAGTATTTTCAAGGCTTTCCGGCCTCGCAGAATCACTTTCTGATTATTCGTATTCGATGGTCGCGCAGGGTTTGGGCGTGAAGTCGTAGAGCACGCGATTGACGCCCTTGACCTCAGAGGTGATGCGGCTCACGAGCCGATGCATCAGCGCAAAGGGGAGCTCCTCGACCGTGGCGCTCATCGCATCGGTGGTGTTGATCGCGCGGATGATGACGGGCCACTCGAAGGTCCGCTTGCCGTCGCGGATGCCGGTGGACTTGAAGTCCGGCACGACGGTGAAGTACTGCCATACCTTGCCCGCAAGACCCGCCGCGGCAAACTCCTCGCGCAGGATCGCATCGGACTCGCGCACAGCCTCGAGACGGTCGCGCGTGATGGCGCCGGGGCAGCGCACGCCGAGTCCCGGGCCGGGGAAGGGCTGGCGCTCGACCATGCCCTCGGGCAGACCGAGCGCACGGCCGACCATGCGGACCTCGTCCTTGAAGAGGATGCGCACGGGCTCGACGAGCTCGAAGCGCAGATCCTCCGGCAGGCCGCCGGCATTGTGGTGGGCCTTGATGCCCGCCTCGCTCTCGAGGATATCGGGCCAGATCGTGCCCTGACCGAGGAAGGAGATGCCGTCGAGCTTGCGCGCCTCCTCGGCGAAGACGTCGATGAACTCCCTGCCGATGATCTTCCGCTTCTGCTCCGGGTCGGTAACGCCGGCGAGCTTGTCGAGGAAGCGGTCGGCCGCGTCGACGTAGATAAGGTTGGCGTTCATCTCTCCGCGGAACACGCGGATGACCTGCTCGGGCTCGCCCTTGCGCAGCAGGCCGTGGTTGACGTGCACGCAGGTGAGCTGTTTGCCGATCGCGCGGATCAGCAGCGCGGCGACGACGGACGAGTCCACGCCGCCCGAAAGGGCCAGGAGGACCTTTTTATCGCCGATCTGCTCGCGCAGCATGACGATGCGTTCTTCGATATAGGCCTGCGCCAGTTCGAGAGAGTCGATGCGCTTCATGCTTTCGGGACGGGATTCGAGAGTCATTTCCATTTCCTCCGTTTTCTATATCTGAATGAAAACATTATACGTTCCCCGCCCCGCGCGCGCAACGGGAAAATCAGTGCGGCAGCGTAAAAATCAGCGGCTCCCCGGTGCAGAAAACTTGGCCGTTTTCCACAAGGACGCGCCCGCCGCGGACCCATTCCGCGTACTCTCCGTCCGGCACGTCCACCTTGACCGGGCCGCTTTCGCCGCGCAGCGAGAACACGCCGAGAGCCCGAAAGCCGATGCCGGAGCGCTCCATCACGGCGATCGCGCGCTCGTCGTCCGCGCGGGCGAGGAAGAAGCCGCCGCCGAGGAAGGCATGACTGAAGCGCGCAAGGCGCGCGAAAAGGGCGCTGACATCCCGTCCCGTGCGGGGGAAGACCTCCCGCTCGAACAGGCTGGGCTGATGCGTACACGAAAACTCCTGCCCGGCGTAGAGCAGCGTCGTGCCCTTGAGAAAGAACAGCATCGCGGAGTAATTGTCCCGCGCCCGCTCATCCTTCACGCGCGCGGCGATGCGCGGCTGGTCGTGGTTCTCCAGAAAGCGCAGCTTGTTGTAATTCTCCGGATACAGGGCCTCCTGCATGTTCAGCAGCTCGGTCCATTCGTGCAGCAGGGCTTTTCCTTCCAGCAGGCGCTCGAAGCATTCCCACACGTCGTACTGATACTCGATATCAAAGGCCTCGTACAGCTCGGTGTCGCGCCCGCAGGGAAAGCCCTCGCGCCGGACGTAGTTGCCGAAGCTCATATGGACGCTCTCGGCCAGCCATACGCAGTCGGGATTGACCTCGGCCACGGCCGCCCGTGCCCGTTTCCAGAACTCGGTCGGCACGAAGGGCGCCACGTCGCAGCGGAAGCCGTCGACAATCTCCGCCCACATCTTCAGGCTTTCGATCTGATAATCCCAGAGCGCGCTTTTGCGGTAATCGAGGTCGATCACGTCTGCCCAGTCGCCGATTTTGTTGCCCGTATTTCCGTTCCTGTCGCGCCAGTAGAACTCCGGGTGCTGCTCGAGCAGCACGGCGTCGGGAGACGTGTGGTTGTACACCACGTCGATCATGACCTTCATACCGCGGCGGCGGATCTCGCCGCAGAGCGTGCGGAAATCCTCCATGCTGCCGTAAGCGGGATTGGTCGTGCGGTAGTCGCGGTTGGCATAGGGGCAGCCCAGCGAGCCTTTTTTGCCCTTCACGCCGATGGGATGGATCGGCATGAACCAGATCCAATCCGCCCCGAGCGCGCGGATGCGGTCGAGGTCGGGGATAATGGAAAGAAAGGTCCCCTCCGCCGTATGCGCACGGACGTAAACGGAGTAGATGATCTGGTTTTGCAGGCCGCAGTCGGTATTATCAGCCATCGCTTGTCCCTCCTTCGGCGTCGGCCGGCGTCTCCCCGGGTGCGGGCGTCGGCTCCGGGCTGGGCTCGGGCGTCGGCGCGGGCGTAAGGAGCTCGGTCGAGAGGAAATAGTAGTTCTCCATCACCGCGTCCGCGGAGGGAGAATAGAAGTCGCCGGGATCGAGGATCCAGCCCCCGTCGCATTTCACGGCCGGGCAGCCGAGGAAGGCCGTCATCTCCTCGTCGGGATCGAGCCAGCCGCCCTCGTAGGCTTCGCGCCAGGTGAAATAGCGGTCCGTACGCACGTTGTCATAGAGCGCCGCTCCGGACACGAGCGAATAGAGCAGCTCCTCGCCCTTCGGTCCGGGGCCGGTCAGGCGGAGCACCGCGCCGAGTCCCTCGCTGCGGCGCATTTCCAGCAGGCGCGTGCAGGGGATCGAGAAGCCGCCGCGCCCGGAGCCGGTGCCCACGGGAGAGTCGACGAGCTTGCCGGGCAGGAGCGCGGCGAGGCTCTGCTCGCTCAGGCCGCGCAGCAGGCGGATCCGTCCGTCGAACACGGCGCGGCAGAGCTCCAGCAGACGGCGATGGAGCTCGTCGTCCGTACCGGGGTTCGTTTCGGTATATTCCACATGGTCCTCGTCCGTTTCGGCGGTGAAAGCGCGCGCCTTCACCAGCACGACGTCGCCCTCGATCTGGCGGCCCAGGCACAGGGCGTACACCGCGTCGCCGTCCGGATCGGTGATCGTCTCGTCCTTTTCGAGGAACATCACTTCTCGGCCGCTGTTTTCGGTGATGAAATAACCCACCTGCTCGCCGGCGCTGATATAGCTGGGCGCCTCGGCGTACCAGCTCTTGCGCTCGATCTTCGCGCCGGGCCAGACGCTGATCTCCAGCACGCATTCCGAGCGGCGGTTGGAGCTCGCGTCGCCGCTGCCCTCGGTCCGCCGCAGGCGGATGGAGGCCATATCGCCGTATTGCGCCAGTTCCTCGACGCCGAAGCGGCCGACGCCGGGCAGGGAATTCAGCCTGCTCATCTGCAGCACCAGATCGTCCCCGAGCTGCCAGGAGATCGTGTCGTCGCAGAGGCGCCACATATCACCCGTGCGCAGGCTGAGCGGGTCGGTCTCGCCGCGCGCAAGGCTGTATTGCCCGTCCGAGCGGCGGATCGGAGCCTGTTGGGACGACGGCTCGCCGGAGGACGCGGGGAGCTCCGCCGGGGCGCTCATCTGCGGCTGCTCCGGCGCTGCGCTCGCGCCCGGCTCCTCCGCGGCGGGGCTCTCCCCTGTGGCGGAGAAAAAGGACAGCACGACCGCCGCCGCGAAAACGATCAGAGCGGCGGAGAGCAGCATCCCGAGCTTTTTCCAGAAGCCTGCCTTGAAGAAGTTCACGACCCAGGAGACGACGGCGACGACAAGCACGACCGCGACGACGAGCGAAGCCTTGTCTCCCAGGCTCGCTCTGCCCTCGCTCCATGCGCGGATGATCGTCGGGGCGTCCAGCGCGCGGGCGAAGATGATTTTCAGTTTATCCCACAGCCCATACAGCAGCTGTCGGAGCCATTCCATTGACATGATGTTTTTCCCTTACGGTATAGATACTTTTTTCAAAACGATAAAGGCGATGACGGCCAGCACCAGCAGCACCAGCAGCGTACCGACCAGGCTTTCCCATTTCTTTTTCCACGGCTCCGTGAGAAAGCGGATCAGCCCGCCGAGGAGGAACAGTACGACGATCAGCAGCGTTGCGGCCATCATAACGAGATCGCCGCGCGCGACCATCGACGGGTCCTCAACGACCTGTCGGGCGAAGTCCAGAAACAGCCCGAAAAAGTAGCACAGCTTCTGCCAGAATATTTCCAGCTCCCGCCGGATCATTTCGGCACTCATGGCTTTTCCCTCCCCGTTTTTTCAGCGCTCGTCTGCGTTTATCCTTCCTTGTAGGTGGAGATCGCTCTTCTCTTGTGCTCGCTGCGCGAATGGTAGCGGCGGATCACGGCCAGATCCTTTTCCTCGCCCGTGCCACACAGGATCCATTCATCGATCGCACGGTAGCTCACGCCCATGTCCTGCTCGTCGGTCTGTCCGTCGAAGAGCCCGGCCGAGGGCGCCTTGTCGATGATGCGGCGCGGCGCGCGGAGATATTCGAGGAACTCGAACACCTCGCCCGCCGTGAGGTCTGCGATCGGGTCGAAGTCGCTGGCGCCGTCGCCCCACTTGGTGAAGTAGCCCATATAGATCTCGCTGCGGTTGCCCGTCCCGGCCACGAGCCGGTTTTCGGCCGCCGCGATCGCGTAAAGCGCCGTCATGCGCAGGCGCGGGGCAAGGTTCGTCAGCGCCATGTCGTTGAGCGCTGCCGCTTCGCCGAGAGCGGCGATCAGCTGTTCCCGCACAGCGC
Organism: Oscillospiraceae bacterium; assembly: GCA_017403885.1. Taxonomy (GTDB): domain Bacteria; phylum Bacillota; class Clostridia; order Oscillospirales; family Oscillospiraceae; genus Limivicinus. Next base: position 12,137 of record JAFRDM010000045.1, on the reverse strand, counting down.
CGAGATCGACCTTCCGCGTTTCGATACCGAAGGCCTCCGCCAGCGCGCGGCCGTCTTCGGCGTCCGTTCCGTAGCTGCGCTTCGACCCGCAGGGCAGAAGAACGCCGACGGTGTTTTCGCAGGCGGCCTTGCACAGGATGCCCACGAGGGCGCTGTCCTTGCCGCCGGAGTTGCCGAAGACGATGCCGGAGGCGTGCGCGCTCTCCACCTGCGCGCGGATATACGCCACGCGCCCTTCAAATTCCTTTGCGTAATCTCTCATTCCGGGATGACCTCCGTAACGGTCAGTTTCTCCCCGTCCGCGCGGAAGCGGACGGTCATGCTGGCGAAGCTCATCGCGTACACGCGCTCCGGATCGTCCTGATAGCGCGGGCGCGGATCGTTTGCAAGCACGCCGCGCAGCGCGGCGCGCTTTTCCGCGGGCACTTTCTCCTCCTGCTCCGGCGCGAAGACGACCGCGAGCGTTCGCCCCGCGTCGGGCGCGAAGCCCCCCGCCGCCCCGACGTGACAGTCGGCATAGGGGATATAGGGCTTGATGTCGAAAATCGGCGTGCCGTCCATGAGGTCGGCCCCGGCGACGAGCAGCGTCGTGCCCTTGCCTTCACATTTTTCCAGGCCGAGCAGCCTGACGCAGCTCAGGCCAAGCGCGTTGGGACGGAAGGGCGAGCGTGTGGCGAACACGCCCATGCGCGTGTTGCCGCCGAGCCGCGGAGGCCGTACCGTGGGAGACCAGGCGTCCCGCTCGGATTCGGAAAAATGCCAGATCAGCCAGAGATGCGAAAAACCCTCGATGCCGCGCAGCGCGTCGTCGTTTCGATATTCCCCGTCGAAGACCACCCGCGCGCGCAGCGCGTCGACGACGCCCGCCTGGCGCGGGATGCCGAACTTTTCGGGGAAGTCGCTTTCGATATGCGCGACGGGACGGATCGTGTGTTCCCTCATAGCAGTTTACTCAGGGCGGAGATCGCCATCATCGACACGCCGTTGACCGTCATGTGCAGAAAGACAGAGGCCCACAGCGAGCTCGTTTTTTCATAGATCCGCGCGAGCAGAAAGCTCGCGGGCAGATACTGCAGCAGATACAGCCAGGCCGTCGGATCGGAGACGGCATAGCCCCAGATATGGTAGACCGAGAAGAGCAGCATGCTTGCCGCGTAGGCGGCGATGCGGCTATGGCGCCGCAGCAGGCCGAAGACGCCCCCGCGGAACATCGCCTCTTCCGCGATCGGCGCGAGGAAGACGGCCACGGCCGTGGTCATGCCCAGATCTTCCCCCGCAAGAGAGAAAATCGCGGCGTTGTTCGGGTTTTCCACTTTTCCGAGAAGGACCAGCGCCACGCTGACCGCCATGTTGCACAGCAGCAGCGCGCCGTAGTGCTTCGCGACCTCCAGCAGCGCGCCGGGCCCGTAGTCGCACAGCGCGTCGAATTCGCGGCGGAAAAAACGCCGCAGGCAGACGAACAGCACAAGCGCCGCGACGACGTAGCACACGGCGTTGGCTGTCAACGCGCTGAGCGGGATACGCCTGTCCTCATAAAAGCTCACGAGCAGCCGCGGCAGAAGGTAGATGTGTACGGGGATATAGCCGAGCGCGACGGCTCTTTCCCAGCGGCTCATGGAGCTGGTAAACGGGATCCTTTCCGTCTCCATCTCAGCCGCGCGCCTTTCTCTGCAGCTCGAAGAGCAGATTCATCGCCTCGATGGGCGTGATCGTGTTCAGGTCGGTCGCGCAGAGGATGTCGCGCACTTCGTCTCCGCCGAGGTCGGAGAGGCTGATCTGCCCCTGCTTTGTTTTCGGCGCGCCGGAGGAGATCGCCGCGGTTCCGCCCTCGTTGAGCTCCTTGAGATAGCCCTTGGCCTTGCCGATGACGCTCTCGGGAACGCCCGCGAGCTTGGCGACCTCGATGCCGTAGCTGTCATCGGCCGCGCCGCGCACGATCTTGCGCAGGAACACCAGCGTGCCGCCCTGTTTTTTGGCCGTGATGTTGTAGTTGCGCACACCCGCGATCTCGCCCTCGAGAACGGAGAGCTCGTGATAGTGCGTGGCGAACATCGTCTTTGCGCCGAGGCGGCGCTTGTCCGCGCAGTATTCCAGCACCGCGCGGGCGATGGCCATGCCGTCGAAGGTCGAGGTGCCGCGGCCGATCTCGTCGAGGATCAGCAGCGAGCGGGAGCTGGCGTGGGCGAGGATATTCGCCATCTCGGTCATCTCCACCATGAAGGTGGACTGGCCGGAGGCGAGGTCGTCCGAGGCGCCGATGCGCGTGAACACGCGGTCGACGATGCCGATGAGGGCGCTCTTTGCCGGGACGAAGGAGCCCATCTGCGCCATGAGCACGATCAGCGCGGTCTGGCGCATGTAGGTGGATTTGCCCGCCATGTTCGGGCCGGTAACGATGGCCACGCGGTCCTCGCCGTCGTTGAGCGTGGTGTCGTTGGGCACGAAAAGCACGTCCTTCATCGTCTGCTCGACGACGGGATGGCGGCCCTCGACGATGCGGATCTCGCAGGAGGCGTCCACCTCCGGCTTTGTGTAGCCGTTGCGCACGGCCACCTCCGCCAGCGAGCAGAGCGCGTCGAGCCGCGCCACCGCGGCGGCGGAGGCCTGTACGCGCTCGACCTCGGAAGCCACCGCGTCGCGGACCTCGCAGAAATAGCGGTATTCGAGCTCGTTGATGCGGTCGCGCGCCGTCAGGAGCGTATTCTCCAGTTCCTTGAGCTCCTGTGTGAAGTAGCGCTCGTTCGACACGAGCGTCTGTTTGCGGATGTAGTCGGCGGGGATGTTTTCCTCGCCGGCGGACTTCGGCACGTCGATAAAGTAGCCGAAGACCTTGTTGTAGCCGACCTTGAGCTTCTTGATGCCGGTGCGCTCGCGCTCGCGCGCCTCCAGCTCGGCCACGAGGCGAGCGCCGTTGTCGCGTACGTCGCGCAGGCGGTCGACTTCCTCGGAGTAGCCGGGGCGCAGGATACCGCCCTCGCGCACGGAGAAGGGCGGCTCGTCGCAGATCGCCTCGTCGATGCTGCGGCGTACGTCTTCGAGCGCGTCCATCGCGCCGATCTCGCGCAGGGCGAGACTGCGGTAAGGCGCGAGCAGCTCGATCAGACGCGGCAGCGCCGCGCAGCAGAGGCCCAGCGCGCGCAGATCGCGCCCGCCCGCCGTGCCGTAGACCGTGCGGCCGATGAGGCGCTGCATGTCGCCGATCTCGCGCAGGGCGGACATCAGCTCGCCGCGGCCGACGTTGTCGCGATAAAGCTCGTCCACGGCCGTGAGACGGCGCCCGATGGCCACGGCGGAGAGCAGCGGCCTTTCGACCCAGGCGCGCAGCAGCCGTCCGCCCATCGGCGTCTTCGTTTTATCCAGCACCCACAGCAGTGAGCCCCGTTTTTCGCCGCTGCGCAGCGATTCGGTCAGCTCGAGATTGCGGCGGGTGGTCCAGTCCAGTTCCATGAAGCGGCCGCCGAAGAACACGTCCAGGCGGTCGATGTGGCTCATTTCGCACTTCTGCGTCTCGGCGAGGTAGTCCAGCAGCGCGCCGGCGGCGCAGACCGCTGCGGGCGCGTCGCCCAGACCGCTCTCGTCCACGTCGGACAAGCCGAACTGGCGGCACAGGCGCGCCGACGCGGCGAGGAATTCAAAGCGCTCGGCGCCGCTTTCGATCATCGCGTCGAGTTTTTTCGACAGGAAATCGACGATCGCGCTCTCGCCCTCGGCGCCGAAGGAGAGGATGGCCTCGCGCGGGGCAAAGCGGCCCAGCTCGTTGACGATATGGCTCACCGCGTCGCCCGCGAAGCCGGCGCAGCAGAACTCGCCCGTTGAGATATCGCAGAAGGCCACGCCTCCGCGGCCGCTCTCGAGGCAGACGGCGCAGATGTAGTTGCTCTTCCCCTCCTCGAGCATCGAGCTGTCGGTGACCGTACCGGGGGTGATGATACGGATGACCTCGCGCGAGACGAGCCCCTTGGCCAAAGCCGGGTCCTCGGTCTGCTCGCAGATGGCCACCTTGTAGCCGCGCGCGATCAGCCGGGCGATATAAGCCTCGGCGCTGTGGTAGGGCACGCCGCACATCGGCGTGCGCTCCTCGGGGTCGGGGACGTTGCGGTCGCGCGTCGTCAGCGCGAGATCCAGCTCGCGCGAGGCGACCTTCGCGTCCTCGTCGAACATTTCGTAGAAGTCGCCGAGGCGGAAAAAGAGCAGACAGTCCTTGTGCTGCTCCTTGATCTCGTTGTACTGCCGCTTCATCGGCGTGAGTTCGGCCATGGCTTCACTTCTCCGTTTCTGTATCTTTCTTCTCCGCCGCTCGAATCTGCTGCATGATGTCCTCGCAGACGCCGGTGAAGTTCTGATTGACCGCATTGTTCGGATATCGGACAACGCGGATCCCTTTTTTCTCAAAAAAAGCGTTTCTCATCCTGTCGTAGCTCTGCCCTGATCCCTCAAAATGCTGAGCGCCGTCAAGCTCGATGGCAAGGCGCAGAGAGGGAATGTAAAAATCGGCTATATATCTGCCGACCCGTTCCTGCCGCTTGACCGTAAGGGGAAGCTCCTTGAGAAACTGATACCAGAGTTTCCTCTCTTCTTTTGTCTGGTTCTTCCGAAGTTCGCGGGCATACTGCCGCAAATGCGGTGCATAGTATTCCATTTTGCTTCTCCTTACCTTCCCCGCGCACGGGGAAGGGGGACCGCCTCAGCGGTGGATGAGGTCATGAAGCAGTTTTCTGAAGTCCGCCCGAAAAAGGACCTCATCAGTCTCGCTTCGCTCGACAGCTTCCCCGTGCGCGGGGAAGCCATGAATCTGCCTTTGGTAGATCAAAGCCGTGAAAAAGCATATCCGTCCATGTTCTCGACGTTCCGCAAGACGGTTTTCATTATCTCTTTATCCAGCTTCCACGAGGATATAATCAAGAGGTTTCCGCCGTCTTTCAAAACACGCCTGCTCTCCTGAAATATCTGCGGCCATACCTCCTTGACATGAAAAAAGCTGTTGTACAACACCGCCAGATCAAAACTGCCATTTGGAAAAGGCAGCTTCGTTGCATCGCAGCGGAGGAAAGAGACGTTGTTCAGGCTGCCGACCGTTTTGTTCAGTCTGCTTTCATCAAGATCAACGCAGAACACCGCTTCCGCGTATTTCGCGGCGGCGGCGGAAAAAACCCCGCTCCCGCAGGCCAACTCGATCACACGCTTGCCTTCAAGCTCCGCTTGAAGATTTTCCACGAGTTTTTCCACTTGTTTCATTCTCTGCTCCTGTTTTCCCTCGCGTCCTCAAAAACCAGAAACTGAAAGCCACGCCCTATACCAGCTCGCCGTAGAGCGCCCAGGTGTTGGACGAGACGATCTTCACCTCGGCGAAGCGGCCGATCAGCGAGGGATCGCCGTGCAGATGCACCAGGCGGCCGCCGTTGGTGCGGGAGGACAGGTTGTATTCCTCCCGCCCGGTCTCGCCGTCGATGAGCACGCGCAGGGTCCGCCCCTCGTAGGCGGCGTGCTTTTCGCCCGAGATGCGGTTGGCCAGCTCCGTGAGCGCGTCGAAGTGCTTCTGCTTGTCCTCGCGCGTATAGGGATCGTCCATCCTTGCCGCCGGCGTGCCGACGCGCGGGGAGTAAATGAACGTGAACATCGCGTCGAAGCGCACTTCCTCGCAGAGGGAGAGCGTCTCGGCAAAATCTTCTTCCGTCTCGCCGGGAAAGCCGACGATGATGTCCGTCGTCACGACGAGATCCGGCATCAGCCGCCGCGCCTCCGCGATCTCGGCGAGGTATTTCGCGCGGCCGTAGTGCCGGTTCATCAGCTTCAGGATCCGGTCGCTGCCGGACTGCACAGGCAGATGGAGATGGTGCGCGCACTTTCTGCATTCCGCCATCGTGCGGAACAATTTATCCGTGGCGTCGCGCGGATGGCTGGTCATGAAGCGGATGAGGAAATCTCCCGGGATGGCGTCGATCATGCGGATGAGGTCGGCAAAATCCACGCCGCAGTCAAGGTCCTTGCCGTAGGAGTTGACGTTCTGCCCCAGCAGCGTGATATCCTTATAGCCCGCCGCGACCAGGTCTCTTGCCTCGGCCACGACGTCCTCCGGCAGGCGGGAGCGCTCGCGTCCGCGCACATAAGGGACGATGCAGTAGGTGCAGAAGTTGTTGCAGCCGTACATGATCGAGAGCCACGCCTTCACCGTGCCGTCGCGCTGCAGGGGGATGCCCTCGGCCACCGCGCCGTCGTTTTTTTCGGCGGCAAAAACGCGTTTCCCTTTCTCCATCACGGTCTCGAGCAGCTCGGGGAAGCGCCAGAGCTCGTGCGGGCCGAAAACGAGGTCGACGATGGGATAGGAGCGTTTGATCTTTTCGGCCATATGCTCCTGCTGCACCATGCAGCCGCAGACCGCGATGATCTGCGAGGGCTTCGCCTTTTTGGTGTGGTTCAGCGCTCCGACGTTGCCCAGCACCCGCATCTCGGCGTGCTCGCGCACGGCGCAGGTGTTCACGACGATCACGTCGGCGGCGAACTCGTCCTGCGTGAAGCCGTAGCCCATCTCGGCGAGATAGCCGCGCAGCTTTTCGCTGTCGGCCTCGTTCTGCTGGCAGCCGTAGGTGTCCACCATGGCGAGCGGCTGCGCGCCGTCCGCCCTCACGCGCGCGCAGATGCGGGCGCATATCGCCTCCTGGCGGCGGATCTCCTCCGGCGCTATGGTTTTTCTGACGTAGGCCATTTCTGCTCCTCAAACCCTTATGTGCACAGATTTTTACAGTCTATATTACCATAAAAGCTATGGAAAATTCAACAGCAATCCTGTATAATACGCTTATCGAAACGATTGGAGAAAGATCTATGAGCGTTATCAATATCCTCTCCCCTCACGTGGCGGACCTGATCGCCGCGGGCGAGGTCGTCGAGCGGCCGGCCTCGGTGGTCAAGGAGCTCGTCGAGAACGCGATCGACGCAGGGGCGAAGAACATCACGGTCGAGATCCGCGGCGGCGGCGCGGCGATGGTCCGCGTGCGCGACGACGGATGCGGCATGTCCCCCGAGGACGCGGGCGTGGCCTTTCTGCGCCACGCGACCTCAAAGCTCCGGGACGAGCGGGATCTCGAGGCCATCCGCACGATGGGTTTCCGCGGCGAAGCTCTCGCCGCCATCTCCGCGGTGTCAAAGGTCCGCCTCACGACGCGGCAGCGCGGCGCGGACAGCGGCACCCTCGTCACGCTCGAGGCCGGCGAGATCACGGACATGCAGCCCTTCGGCTGCCCCGACGGCACGACGATGGAGGTCTCGGAGCTGTTCTACAACACCCCCGCGCGGCAGAAATTCCTGAAATCCGACCGCGCCGAGACCGCGGCCTGCCAGGCGGCGGCCCTGCGCTGCGCGCTGGCGCACCCGGAGATCAGCTTCCGCTTTATCCGGGACGGCGAAGAGCAGTTCTTCTCTCCCGGCGACGGGCGGCAGGATTCCTGCATCTATGCGCTGCTGGGGCGGGCTCTCGCCTCGGATCTGCTCAAATGCACGGGGGAAAGGGACGGCGTCGCCGTCTCGGGATACGTGTCCTCGCCCTCTGCCGGGCGCGGCAGCCGCGCGATGCAGTTCTTTTTCTGCAACGGCCGCGCGATCCGCTCGCAGCTGCTGCAGGCCGCGCTGGAGCAGGCCTATAAAAACACCCTGCTCACGGGGCGCTTCCCCGCCTGCGCGCTGTATCTCACGCTCCCCTACGGCAGCGTTGACGTGAACGTCCACCCCGCCAAGACCGAGGTGAAGTTTACCGACGAACGGCTCGTCTTTGACGCGGTATACTACGCCGCGCTCTCCGCCCTCGCGGGGGAGGAGCGCACGAAGGCCCCGGCCGCGGAGCTTCCGGAGGCGCTCCGGCCGAAGGAGAATTTCTATCAGTCCATGAGCGCCGCGGACTTCCGTGCGAAGGGCGGTACGGCCGCTCCCGCACGCCCCTCCGCCGCGGCGAAGACCGCCTCGTCCGCCTGGCGGCCGACCTCTCTGCGCGCGCCAGATATGCAGTGGCAGGAGCGGCTCGATCTGAAAGCGCCGAATTCGACGCTTTCAGAGCAGAAAAGCCCTGCGGCGCAAGAGGTTAAGGCCCCCGCAGGCAGTCGGATTGTTGAAAAAACTGTTCAAAATGTGGAAAAGCCGCGCATCCCCGACCACAAGATTTTGGGGGAGGCCATGAAGACCTATATCCTCGTCGAGCGCGGCGAGGACCTGGTTTTGATCGACAAGCACGCCGCGCATGAGCGCATGATCTTCGACCGCCTCAAGGCGCAGGATCGCGAGATCATGGCACAGGGCCTGCTCGTTCCCGTCACGCTCCGCCCCGACGCCGCGGATGGCGAGCTGCTCGAACAGAACGCCGCTCTCCTTTCCTCGCTCGGCTTTGAGATCGAGCCCTTCGGCGCCGCGGAATACGTCGTGCGTGCTCTGCCCGCAGACGTGGACGCCGCGGACGTCGCCGGCGCGGTCGAGGAGATCTGCGAGAAGCTGCGCCGCGGCGGCGCGCCGGGATGTGCGGACGCGCGCGACGAGATCCTGCACACCGTGGCCTGCAAGGCCGCGATCAAGGCCGGCTGGGACAACGCGCCCGAGGAACTCGAGCGCGTCTGCGAGGCCGTGCTCTCCGGCGCGGTGAAATATTGCCCGCACGGCCGCCCGGTCTCGGCGGTGCTGACGAAGAAAGAGCTGGACAAGCTCTTCCGCCGGATCGTATGAGCGCGCCGAAGCTCGTCGTCGTGGCGGGGCCGACCGCCACGGGCAAGACGCGTCTGGGCATCCTGCTCGCGCAGGCTCTGGACGGTGAGATCGTCTCGGCAGACTCGATGCAGGTCTACCGCCGCATGGACATCGGCACGGCCAAAGCCACGGCCGAGGAACGAGCCGCGGCAAGACACCACATGCTGGATGTGGCCGAGCCCTGGGAAAGCTATTCCGTCTCGCGCTATGTTGAGGAGGCGGCGCGCTGTTGCGACGACATCCTCGCGCGCGGAAAGCTGCCGATCCTTGTCGGCGGGACGGGGCTCTATATCGACTCGCTGCTCTCCGGACGCGACTTCGCCGGGCGCTCCGAGGGCGACGAGAGCCTGCGCGAAGAACTCAACGCGCGCTGGGACGCCGAGGGCGGCGAGGCGCTGCTTGCCGAGCTGCGCTCCTTTGATCCCGAGCGGGCGGCGAAGCTGCATCCCTCCGACCGCCGCCGCATCGTGCGCGCCATCGAGATCTACCGGCTCACCGGCGAGACGATCAGCGCCCACGACGCGCGCACCCGCGCGCTCCCGCCGCGCTATGAGGCCGCGCGCATCCATCTCGATTACCGCTCCCGCGCCGCGCTCTATGCGCGCATCGACGCGCGTGTGGACGCGATGATCGAAAGCGGCCTTTTCGAAGAGGTCGCAGCGCTGCTCGCCGAGGGCGTCCCGCCCGACAGCACGGCCATGCAGGCCATCGGCTATAAGGAGAGCGCCGCCGCGCTGCGCGGCGAGATCTCGCGCGCCGAGGCCGTCGAGCTGATCAAGCTCTCGAGCCGCCGCTACGCCAAGCGGCAGCTCACCTGGTTTTCCCGCACGGAAGACGCTCTGAGGCTCCGCTGGGACGGCGCGCCGGATTTTGAAGAGGCCCTGCGCGTTTCGACAGATTTCCTCGCCCGCCGCGGTTTATCATAATGTAACGTACCCGATCGCTCGGGCAACTTACATTATGACGGGGCGGCAAAGCAAGACCGCTCCGCGAGAAAGAAGGAGCGCTCTGTATGCAGAAAACGCAAAACCTCCAGGACATGTTCCTCAATCAGGCAAGGAAGGAAAAGCTCGCCGTGACGATGTTTCTGATGAACGGCTTTCAGCTGCGCGGCGTGATCCGCGGCTTCGACGGCTTTACCGTGATCCTCGATTCGGACGGCAGGCAACAGATGATCTACAAGCACGCCATCTCCACGGTGGTGCCCGTGCGGCCGGTCGCGTTGGAGGGAGCGGAGTAAACGGGCTCCCTTGTGTAAAGAGCGCTGTCAGCCGTCAGCCCGACAGGGGGATTGTCTCCTTCCCTTCCGCTCCGCGGCCCGACAGTCCCTCCGCCTTTGCTGCCGTTCGGCCGCCCCCTTTACACAAGGGAGGACATACAGAAAGAAGGTACTTCTCTATGACCATTGCCGAAAACGTCGCCCTCGTGAAGAGAAATATCGCCGCGGCCGCGCTGCGCGCCGGGCGGGACCCCTCCGAGATCCTGCTCGTCGCCGCCACGAAAACGAACGGCGCCGACCGCGTGCGCGAGGCCATCGCCGCAGGCGTGGACGCCTGCGGCGAGAACCGCGTGCAGGAAATGCTGGAAAAGGCCGCCCTCGGTGCCTACGAGGGCGCGCCTTTGCACTTTATCGGCCATCTGCAGCGCAACAAGGTCAAGAACGTCGTCGGGCTCGCCTCGCTGATCCACAGCGTCGACACGATCGAGCTGCTGCGGCAGATCGATCGCGTGGCCGGGACGAAGGGCCTTGTGCAGGACGTGCTGCTGGAAATCAACGTAGGCGCGGAGTCTTCCAAGTCCGGTTTCGCACCCGGGGAACTCCCCTCCGCGCTCGCCGCGGCTGCGTCGCTGGGAAGCGTGCGCGTCCGCGGATTGATGGCAATACCCCCTATATGCGCATCCGGGGAGGAAAACCGTCAATATTTTGTGAGAATGAAACAGCTTTTTGTTGACAATTGCGAGAAAAAATACGATAATGTTCGTATGGATTTTATGTCCATGGGGATGAGCGGCGATTACGAGACCGCCGTGGAATGCGGCGCGCATATCGTCCGCGTCGGAACGGCCATTTTCGGCCCGCGCGTTTATCCCGAAAAAACAAGCGACTGACAAGCGCAATTTCCGGAGGAACAGCCATGGGTTTCATGGACGAACTGAAAAAACTGACGCAGCCTTACGACGATGACGACGATTTTTTTGAGGGGAGCGAGAGCGAAGCCTCTTCCGCCGCCGCGGTGAGCGCCGCACAGATGCAGTTTGAAAACGCCTTCGGCGAGGAGAGCGTCTCCGCAGCCGAGCCCGCCGAAAAGAAACCCGCGCCCAAGAGCGCGGAGGGCGGCGGTCTGTTCGGCGCCTTCGGTTCCCGCCGCGAAAAAGCCAGGCCCCGCACGCCGCTGCGCGAACGCACCGTCAATTTCGGCGGCAGCGACACCCAGGTGATCCTCTTCAATCCCAAGACCTTTGACGAGGCGGGCGAGCTGGTGGGCCACATGCTGCGCAGCCGCAGCGTCGTGATGACGCTCGAGGGTCTTCCCACCGAGAACGCGCGCCGGCTGCTCGATTTCATGTCCGGCATCGCCTTCGCGCTGGAGGGGAAGATCACCCCCATCTCCGCCAAGACCTATTTTGTCACGCCCCGGAACGTCGACGTGCTCGGCGCGCAGGGCGACGCCGCGGAGAGCGACGGAGACTATCTCTGAGAGCGTATACTCGGCCTGCCGTGCCGCGGCAGGCGTTAAGGACCCAGCAAGAGAAAGACATTCAGACTGAAAGGTGGACAAAGGTATGATTACCGCACAGGACATTCGCGAAAAGACGTTTGACAAGGCCAAGTTCGGCGGTTACGACATGGCTTCCGTCGACGATTTTCTTGAAGAGCTTGCCGAGGACGTGACCGCGGCCCAGAAGGAAAACGCCGTCCTCAAGAGCAAGATGAAGATCCTCGTCGACAAGATCGAGGAGTACCGCGCCAACGAGGAAGCGCTCAACATGGCCGTCCTCAGCGCCCAGAAGCTCGCCGTTCAGATCGAGTCCGAAGCGCGTGAGCGCGCCCGCGCCATGATTGCCGAGGCCGACCGCCAGGTAAACGCCAAGATCGGCGGCATCGCCGAGCAGGCCGACGCCGAGGAGAGACGTCTCGCCGCCGCCAAGAGCTCCACCCTTAAATTCCTCGAGTCCATGCGCGAGGTCTGCAGCAAGCAGATGCAGAACATCGAGGATATCGGCAACGGCTTCATCCCCGAGGAGAAGGCCGCAGCCGAGGCTGCCGCCGCCGCTGCCGCTCCGGCTCCCGCGCCCGCTCCATGATTGCCGAGGCCGATCGCCAGGTAAACGCCAAGATCGGCGGCATCGCCGCGCAGGCCGACGCCGAGGAGAGACGTCTCGCCGCCGCCAAGAGCTCCACCCTTAAATTC
>JAFRDM010000044.1 GCA_017403885.1 Oscillospiraceae bacterium | reverse complement strand
TGTCGCCCGCGCCGGCCACGACCGCGCAGACGCGCGGCAGGCCCAGCGCGCCGGAGACAAAGCCCCGGACCGTGCCGATGACCTCGTAGCTCTCGAAAAGCCGGGGCATCTGCGCCTCCGTCAGGCCGCAGAGCTCCATCATCTCCCGCGACCAGCGCTTGTGCTCGACGTCGAGCAGCAGCATGCCGGAGGCATCGGAGTAATCGCAGCTGTGCACGCCGGTGAGACGGTAATTGATATAGTCCTTGGGCAGCATGATCTTTGCGATGCGCGCGAAGTTGTCCGGCTCGTTTTTGCGCATCCACAGCAGCTTGGGCGCCGTGAAGCCCGCGAAGGCGATGTTCGCCGTGAGCGCTGAGAGCTTTTCCTTTCCGACGACGTTGTTGAGGTACTCCACCTCCTCGCCGGTGCGTCCGTCGTTCCACAGGATCGCCGGACGGATCACCCGATCCTGCTCATCGAGCGCGACGAGACCGTGCATCTGCCCGCCCACGCCGATGCCGCGGATCTCCGACTTGTCCACATGCTCGGTCAGCTGGAGGATGCCGTGCTGCACGGCCTTCCACCAGTCCTCGGGGTTCTGTTCGGACCAGCCGGGCTGCGGGAAGGACAGGGGATACTCCTTTGTGACCTCGCCCAGGATCTGACCGCGCGCGTCGACGAGAAGCAGCTTCACCGCCGACGTTCCGAGGTCGATGCCGATAAAGTTTTTGTTAATGGGGACCACCTCCGGGAAAATAATCTTTGTCAAAGGCCGTCCGGCCCGAATGGATCAACGCAAAGGGGACCGAGGGGATACGCACAGCGTCTGAGGCAGCGTTACTCTTCTTCAGGCGCTTTGCCTGTCTCCTCCGTCTTGTTTTTCTCCTCCGCCGTTTCGCGGCGATAGCGCAGAAAGCTGTATACGCCGAAGCCCAGGCCCGCGGCCATGAAGCCGACGCCGCAGCCCCAGGCCGCGACGGGCGTCAGTGAAGAGGCGCCGACGAGATAGGCGCGCAGAAGGTCAAAGCCCAGGTAGGCGAGATAGGCCGCGACCGCGAGCCGCAGCGCGAAGAGATTGACGGCGCGGTTTTTCCCCGCGGCGGGATTCACTTTTTTGTCCTCACCCATGTTCCCTGCCCCCCCTGTCATGGTAAACGGACGGCTGTTTTGACGCAGCCGTCCGTTTTTGAGTCGTATCAGCTGTTCTTCTTCTTGGAGACGACGTCGAAGATAACGGCGGCCAGGAGCACGAGGCCCTTGACGACCTTCTGATAGTTCGCGTCGACGCCCATGATGCTCATGCCGATGTTGATGACGCCCATCAGCAGAGCGCCGATGATGACGCCGGGCACGGTGCCGACGCCGCCGTAGGCGGAGGCGCCGCCGATGAAGCAGGAGCCGATGGCGTCCATCTCGTAGTTCTGGCCGTAGGTCGGCTGCGCCGAGGTCATGCGCGCGATCGTCAGGATGCCGGCGAGACCCGCGAGCAGACCCATGTTGGCGTAGGCAAAGAAGTAGATCTTCCTCGTGTCGATACCGGAGAGCTTGGTGGCTGTCTCGTTGCCGCCGATGGCGTAGAGATAGCGGCCGACCGTGGTTTTGGACGTGATGTAGGTGTAGATCAGCACCACCACCGCGACCCACAGCAGGGCCATCGGGATGCCCTTGTACTGAGCCAGACGCATTGTGAAGAACATCACGACCGCCACGATGATCACAGCCTTGAAAACGGTCTTGAGCAGAGCGTCCACCTCGAGGCCGTTGCGCTTGCGCACGCTGCGGCTGCGGAAGGTGAAGAACAGATAGAGCGCGCAGGCGATGACGCCCACCACGATACACAGAAGGTTGATCCCCTCTCCGTGGAAAACGTCGGGCACGTAGCAGTTGGCGCCGCCGCCGAAGAGCTGGACGAACTTTTCATTGGTGACGGAGACCGTCTTGCCCTGCAGCACGACGTTGGACAATCCGCGGAATACCATCATGCCCGAGAGCGTGGTGATGAAGGGCGGGACCTTGACGTAGGCGATCCAGAAGGCCTGCCATGCGCCGATCAGCAGGCCGACCAGAAGCATGACCAGCACCGCCAGCCACATGTTCAGGTCCTTGCGCATCATCACGGCGCCAACCGTGCCGACAAAGCAGACGACCGAGCCGACTGACAGGTCGATGTTGCCGCCGGTGAGGATGCAAAGCAGCATGCCGGTCGCCAGTACAAAGACGTAGGCGTTCTGGGCGATGATGTTCGTCAGGTTCTGCGGCAGAAGCAGCTTGCCGTTGGTGCGCCAGGCGAAGAAGGCCGTGACCAGCACCAGCGCGATGATCATCGTGTATTTCTGAACGAAGTTCAGGATCTTTCTCTTTGTCGTCATTGCTCTTTCTCCTTTTCTCCCTTTGCCGGATCAGTGGAAAGAATACAGGCCATGATCTTCTCCTGGCTGGCGTCCTTTGCCTCGAACTCGCCGACGATGCGGCCCTCGTTGAGGACGTAGATCCTGTCGCTCATGCCCAGAACCTCGGGAAGCTCGGAGGAGATCATGATAACGGACTTTCCGGCCGCTACCAGGTCGTTGATGATGCAGTAGATCTCGTATTTCGCGCCGACGTCGATGCCGCGCGTGGGCTCGTCCAGGATCAGGATATCCGGGTCGGCGTACATCCACTTGGCAAGCAGCACCTTCTGCTGGTTGCCGCCGGAGAGGTTGCCCACGTTCTGACGGACGGACGGCGTCTTGGTGTTCAGCTTTTTGCGGTATTCCTCCGCCACCGCGAGTTCTTTGTCCCGGTTGATCACGCCGCGCTTGGATACGCCCTTGAGATTGGCCAGCGTCGTGTTGACAGAGATCGGATTGGAGAGGATCAAGCCGCTGCCCTTGCGGTCCTCGGTGACGTAGGCCAGGCCCGCGTCGATCGCCTGCCGCGGCGAGTGGAGCTTGACCTCCTTGCCGTGGATCTCCACGGTGCCGGAGATCTCTGTGCCGTAGCTGCGCCCGAAGATCGACATCGCAAGCTCGGTGCGTCCCGCGCCCATCAGGCCGGAGAAGCCCACGACCTCGCCCTTGCGGACGTGGAAGGATACGTCGTCGATGACCTTCTTTTCCGTGTAGATCGGGTGATAGACGTTCCAGTGCTTGACGTCGAGAGCGACCTCGCCGATCTTGACGCCGTGGCGCTTCGGGAAGCGGTCGTCCATCTCGCGGCCGACCATGCCGCGGATGATGCGGTCCTCGCTGATGTCGTCGACGCCCTTGTGCAGCGTCTCGATCGTCTTGCCGTCGCGCAGGATCGTGATATCGTCCGCCACATAGGAGACCTCGTTGATCTTGTGCGAGATGATGATCGAGGTCATGCCCTGCTTCTTGAATTCCAGCAGCAGGTCAAGCAGAGCCTGCGAATCCTCCTCGTTGAGGGAGGAGGTCGGCTCGTCGAGGATCATCAGTCGGGCGTTCTTTGCCAGCGCTTTTGCGATCTCGACCATCTGCTGCTTGCCGACGCCGATGTCCTTGATCAGCGTCTTGGACGACTCGGTCAGGCCGACGACCTTCAGATATTTGGTCGCCTCAGCGTGGGTCTTGTCCCAATTGATGGCGTATTTTTTCCCCTGCTCATTGCCCAGGAACATGTTCTCGCCGATGCTCATGTAGGGCACGAGCGCCAGCTCCTGATGGATGATGACGATGCCTTTTTCTTCGCTGTCTTTTATCTTGGAGAATTTGCATACTTCTCCCTCGTATACAATGTCTCCGGAGTAGCTGCCGTAGGGATACCAACCGCTGAGCACGTTCATCAGCGTGGACTTCCCCGCGCCGTTTTCGCCGACCAGGGCGTGGATGCTGCCCCTCTCGACGGCGAAGTTGACGTTGTCGAGCGCCTTGACGCCCGGGAATTCCTTGGTGATCCCACGCATTTCCAGAATGTTGTCCGACAAGTTATCCCCTCCAAACCCGAGAGTTGAATTGCTTTTCTCTTCCGGACGGGAGAGTGTCCGGAACGATCGGAAAAGCTCCTGCGCCGGCTCGAAGAGCTCTGTTTTCCGGGCAGAGCGCAGGGAAGATCTCTAAACAGATTTTACAAATTTGCTCTTTTGTTGTCAAGGCGCTTTGCGCCTGAAAAGGCCGTTTTTCTCTGCGCCGGTCATCCCTGCCCGTAGTAGGCGTTCCTGCCGTGCTTGCGCAGATAGTGTTTGTCCTGCAGCTCCTGCGGAGCGGGTCTGACCTGCGGGGCGATCTGCTCGCAACGATAGGCCATTTTGGCCACCTCCTCGAGCACGACCGCGTTGTGGACGGCCTCGAAGGGGTCCTTTCCCCAGGCGAAGGGCCCGTGGTTCTTGCACAGGCAGCCGGGCATCGCGGCGGGGTCCTTGCCGAGCCGTGCGAATTCGCCCACGATCAGAAGGCCGGTGTTGCGCTCGTAAGCCTGCTCTATCTCGTCCTTCGTCAGGCAGCGGAGGCAGGGTATGTCGCCGTAGAAATAGTCGGCGTGGGTCGTGCCGTAGCAGGGGATATCCCGCCCGGCCTGCGCCCAGGAGGTCGCATAACTCGAGTGCGTGTGCACAACGCCGCCGATTTCCGGGAAAGCCTTGTAAAGCTCCACATGCGTCGCCGTGTCGCTCGATGGCTTCCATTTTCCCTCGACGACCTTTCCGTCGAGGTCGACGACGACCATGTCCTCGAGTCCCATGCCCTCATAGGAAACGCCGGAGGGCTTGATGACCGCGAGGCCGCTTGCCCTGTCAATGCCGCTGACGTTGCCCCAGGTGAAGGTCACGAGACCGTAGCGCGGAAGAAGGAGGTTGGCCTCCAGCACCTGCCGTTTCAAATCATCGAGCATATCACAGCACCTCGACTGCCGCGCGCTCCACGGCAAGCGCCTTCCGGTAGCGGCCGAGGAAGACGTCAAAGCCTTCGACGTCACGCTCGTCCGCCATCAGCGTGGAGGACTTCGCCGCGGCAAAGACCCTGTTGTCCAGATAATCCGGCAGACTCTCGTCCGCGTCCTTCCAAAGCATGTAGGCCGCAAGCAGCGCCATGCCGTAAGGTCCGCCCTCGCCCGCCGTCTCCATCACGGAGACCGGCGCGCCGACCGCCGCGGAGAGCATGCGCTGGCCGACCTCCGGCGTCTTGAAGAAGCCGCCGTGGCCGTACAGCTTGTCGATCTCCACCCGTTCGGTCTGCGTGAGGATGTCGAGACCGATCTTCAGCGTGGCGAGCGCCGACAGCAGATGCGTGCGCATGAAGTTTGCCAGCGTGAAATCCGCGTTCTGCATCCGGGCGAACACACAGCGCCCTTCGTCAAGGTCGGTCACGCCCTCGCCGGAATAGTAGTTGAAGCTCATCAGTCCGCCGCAGTCCGCCTGCCCCTCGAGCGCCTTGCGGAAAAGCAGCGTGAAAAGCTTCCCTTTTTCCTGCGGCGCGCCGATGGCTTCGGCAAAGGAGGAAAAAAGGCCGACCCAGGCGTTGATGTCGCTGGTGCAGTTGTTGCAGTGCACCATGGCCACGGGCGCGCCCGCCGGCGTGGTGACCATGTCGATCTCCCGGTGGACGCCCAGGGGCTTGTCGGTAACGATCATCGCGAAATCCGAGGTGCCTGCAGAGACGTTGCCGGTGCGGACGCGGACGGAGTTCGTCGCGGCCATACCGGTGCCCGCGTCGCCCTCGCAGGGAGCGACCGGGACGCCCGGGCGCAGCGTTCCGCTCGGGTCGAGGAAGCGGGCGCCGGCCTCGGTGAGCTCGCCGGCATTCGCACCTGCGGGCAGCACCTTCGGAAGGATCGCGCGCAGCTCGATCCCGGTGAGGGCCTTGAATTTCCGTATCATGCCCTCGTCATAGTCGATCGCCGCGCTGTCGATGGGGAACATGCCGGAGGCCTCGCCCACGCCCATGAGCTTCTCGCCCGTGAGCCGCCAATGGATGTAGCCTGCGAGCGTCGTGAGGAACGCGATATCCTTCACATGCTCCTCGCCGTTCAGGATCGCCTGATACAGATGGGCGATGCTCCAGCGCTGCGGAATATTGAAGCCAAAGAGCGCCGTGAGCTTTTCCGCGGCCTCGCCGGTGATCGTGTTGCGCCAGGTGCGGAACTCCGCCAGCTGTCTGCCGTCCCTGTCGAAGGGCAGATAGCCGTGCATCATGGCCGAAACGCCGATCGCGCCGACGGTGTCCAGCTCGGCGCCGTATCGATCCCTCACGTCGGCCCTGAGTCTGGAAAAGCAGGTCTGAAGGCCGGTGTGGACGGCGTCCATGGAATAGGTCCAGACGCCGTTTACCAGCTGGTTTTCCCACTCAAAATCGCCGGAGGCGATGGGGCGGTGCCGCTCGTCGATCAGGACCGCCTTGATGCGGGTAGAGCCGAGCTCAATGCCCAGCGCGGTTTTTTTCAGATCCATCACGCAGTCCCCCCTCCCGTGCCCGAAGGCTTTTCTTCGGCGGTCTTCGCCGCCGCCTTTTGCTTCGCCTTGCGCTTGCTCCTGTTCTTCCGCATCAGCACGAGGCTCTGCAGCAGGATGAAGAAGCTCAGCATCGCGCCGCTGGCCATCTCCTGCCACCAGGATGCGTTGAGCGGGCTCAGCGCGATGATCTTCTGGATCGTGGCGAGGATCATCGAGCCGAAGAAGGTGCCGATCACGTTGCCGACGCCGCCGGTGAGCAGCGTGCCGCCGATGATCGAGGAGGCGATGGCGTCCATCTCGCTGCGCATGGCCACGCTGGCGTTGCCGGCGGGCTTGTGCATAAGGAAGACGAAGCCGGCCAGACCGCTGAGCAGGCCGCTGATCACATAGCTCCAGAAGACGGTGCTCTTGACGTTGATGCCGAGCATCAGCGCGCTCTGTCGGTTGCCGCCGACGGCGTAGACGTTGCGGCCGAGCCTGGTATAACGCAGGATCAGGAACATCACGATGACGACGGCGACGGCGACGATCGCGCCGATCTCGATCTTGGCCGGGATCAGGTTGCCGTTCTGGGCCGTGTAGCCCAGCCAGGAGATCTTCAGCTTTGTCTTCACCAGCTCCTGGAAGCCCTCGTGCGCCACCTTGACCGGATTGACGGACAGGATCGTCGTCAGACCGCGGGCGAGGAACATGCCCGCCAGCGTGACGATAAAGGGCTGGATCTCCAGATGGGCGACGAGGAAGCCCTGCAGCAGGCCGAAGCCCAGACCGATGCCCAGCGCGAGCAGCAGCGTCACCAAAATGCTCAGAGCGCTGCTCTCGATGTGGTTGTTGTTGAGGAACAGCGCGCAGCTCATGACCGTGAGGCCGATGACGCCGCCGACGCTGATGTTGATGCCGCCGCCGATCATGACGATCGTCAGCGCACAGGAGATGATGATCAGCGCTGCGTTGTCGTTGAGCAGGTCGAAGATCATCTGCGGCTTGAGGAAGCCGCCCTTGAGCGTGAGGGCAGCGGCCGCGTACATGACTACGAAGATGCCGACGCTGATGTACATCAGCAGCTGCGTATCGGTCAGCGGCTCTCTGGCGCGGAGCCGGTTATTGCCGTTTTTCCCCGACATTCAGCTCACCCCCTCTTTTCTGGGGCCGCTCGGAGCCGAGGGCGCGCGCACTCGCCGCCAGAGGTTCGTCAGAAAGCTCTTGACGACCGGAGACCCCGCCACGACGATGATGATGATCACGATCGCCTTGTATGCCTTGACATTGACCGGAGCCACGTTCATCGCATAGAGCGTGGTGGTCAGCATCTGGATGATGTAGGCGCCGAGGATGCTGCCGATGAGCTTGAACTTGCCGCCTCCGAGGCTGTTGCCGCCGATGGCGACCGCGAGGATCGCGTCCATCTCGATGTCTACCAGCAGCGTCTTGTGGTTGAGCTGTCCGAGACGGCACACTCCGATGAGCGCCGCGACGGAGACGCATACGCCCAGCAGGATGAAGCTGATGAGCTTGATCCTCGTCGGGTTGATGCCGTTGAGTCTGGCCGCGCCCTCGTTGATGCCCACGGACTGGGTGTAGATGCCGAGGCTGGTGAACCTGAAGATCAGGAACAGCAGCAGTCCCACCAGGATCACCGCGAAGATCGGCGTCGGGATGGGGATGCCCGGGATCGTCATGCCGATGGAGCTGATGATGGGGCTGTTGAGCTGCGGAGTCGCGTCGCCGTTGATCCAGTAGGCGATCGACCGTGCGCAGGAGTACAGGATCAGCGTGGCGATCATCGGCTGGATGCGGAAGACCGCGACCAGCGTGCCGTTGAAAAGCTTGAAGAGGATCGTCGCGAGACAGCAAAGCAGGAATCCGACGATCACGCTCGTCGGCGTGATGCCGCCCATGCCCTGGAGCACCTTGACGAAGACGGCGCCCGAGATCGCGCCGACCGCGCCGACGGAGATGTCCTGGCCGCCGCAGGCCGCCGTCACGAGCGTCATGCCCATGGCGATGATGGCCAGCTCGCTCGCGCTGTCGATGATGCTGACGAGGTTGCCTGTCAGCACGATGTTGCCGCTGTTGTTCACGCGCATGACGATGGAGAAGAAGCCGATATCGCGGAAGAGGTTGAACACGATCAGAATACCCAGCGCGACCAGCGGGATCAGCAGCTGGCCGAGACCGCCGGAGGCGTTGTTCTTCTTTTTCATCTTACTCCTCACCTCCCGCGATGGTCTTCATGACCTGCGCCTGCGTCAGCTCGTCGCCGGTCAGCTCGCCCACGATGTTGCGGTCGCGCATGACGATGAGCCGCGAGCAGGTACGCAGCATCTCCTCGATCTCGGAGGAGATAAAGGTGACGCTCATGCCCTCCTCGGCCAGTCTGAGCACCAGCTTCTGGATCTCGAGCTTGGTGCCGACGTCGATGCCGCGGGTGGGTTCGTCGAGGATCAGATACTGCGGGTGCGTCAGCAGCCAGCGGGCCAGGATGACCTTCTGCTGGTTGCCGCCGGAGAGCGATTTGATCGGCGTGTCCTGCGAGGCGGTCTTGATATCGAGCGCCTTGATGTATTCGTCGGCGAAGGCCTCGGCCTTCGCGCGCGGGATCGGGTGGTTCATGCCCCGAATGGTCTGCAGCGCGAGGATGATGTTCTCGCGCACCGAGAGATCCGCAATGATGCCGTCGCGCTTGCGGTCCTCCGGCAGGTAGCCGATGCCGTTCTTCATCGCTTCGTGCGGGTTGGAGACGCGCACGGTCTTGCCGTTGATCTTCACCTTGCCGCCCGTCACCTGATCGGCGCCGAAGATGGCGCGCACGCTCTCGCTGCGGCCGGAGCCCAGCAGGCCGGTGAAGCCGTTGACCTCGCCCCTGCGGATTTTGAAGTCGAAGGGGCGGCACTCGGAGCTGGAGAGCTCCTCCGCCTCGTAGACGACCTCGTCCTGCGCGCCCTTGCCCTTCTGGAACTGTTCGAGCTCGGCCAGATCGTCGAGACTCTTGCCGATCATCTTGGCGACCAGCTCTACCTGCGGCAGATCCTTGACCGTGTATTCGCCCACCAGTTCGCCGTTGCGCAGGACCGTGATCCGGTCGCTGACCTCATAGACCTGCTCGAGGAAGTGCGTGACGAAGACGATTCCCACGCCTCTGCCGCGCAGATCCCGCATGAGCTGGAAGAGCATGGCCACTTCTTTATCGTCAAGCGAGGAGGTCGGCTCGTCGAGGATCAGGACCTTGCAGTTCATATCCACGGCGCGGGCGATGGCCACCATTTGCTGCACGGCAAGGGAACAGCGGGACAGCTCCTGCTTCGCGCGGGCCGGGATGCCCAGATTGTCGAGGATCTCCGTCGCTCTTTTTTCGTAGTCTTTCCAGTGGACGAGCCTGTCGCTCGTTCTGCCGATGAACATGTTTTCCGCAACCGTCAGATTCGGGCAGAGCGTAATCTCCTGATAGACGGTGCTGATGCCGATGTTCTGGGCCTGCTGAGGAGAATGAATGTGCGCCTCGCCCGGGCAACCCTCGATCTCGATGCTGCCCGCGTCCTTTTCATAGACGCCCGTGAGCACCTTGATCAGCGTGGATTTCCCGGCGCCGTTTTCCCCCATCAACGCATGGATCTCGCCCTTGCGCAGCGTAAAATCCACGTTGTTCAGGGCTTTCACGCCCGGAAAGGATTTGCAGATCCCGCGCATGGCCAAAACGATTCCGTCTTCCATCCGTTCATCTCCTGTTCGATAGTCTGTGTATACGGGGAGATTGCCTTGAAAAAACGCGGTGCGGATCGCGGATTGCTCCACTTTCCACACCGCGCTGTTTGTTTATTCTATGAATGCGTCAGTCTCGTGCGGGAAAGGATCAGCCGAGGCCGTAGGTGTCGATGTCGGCCTGGGTGATGGTGGTGGCGTCGAAGCCCTTCTCGTCGGAGATGATCTGGTTGAGCTCGTTCAGGCCCTCGATCTGGCCGCCGGCCTCAAGGGTCTTGATCATCTGGTCGATCACACCGGCCTGGAACGGGCTGCACTGGCCGTCGTAGTTCCACTCGCCGGCAAGCAGCTTCTCCAGAGCCCACTTGTTGCAGTCGAAGCCCATGACGATGACGTCGCCGCCCACGCCGTGGGTGATGCCCGCGGCGTCAAGCGCCTGAACAACGCCGTCGGCCATGCCGTCGTTCTCGGCGTAGACGATGTTGAAGGACTCGCCGGCGTCGATGGCGGCCTTTGCGATCTTGTTGGCCTCATTGGGATCCCAGCTGTCGCCGCCGGTGCCCTCGCGGACGATGGTCCACTTGTCGTCAGCAGCGCACTTCTCGGTCAGAGGATCGCTGCGGCCGATCTGGGCGGCGCTGCCCAGCTGGCCCTGGATGTGCAGGATCTTGTACTCGTCAAGGCCAAGGCTCTCGAGCCAGGCAACGGCGGTCTCGCCCTCCTGACGCATGTCGGAAACGACAGCGGCAGTGTAGAGGCTGGGATCGCAATCGATCATGCGGTCGAACAGGAAGACCTTGATGCCGGCCTCCTGGGCCTCCTCAAGGACTTCGTCCCAACCGGTGGTCTCGGCAGCGGAAACGAGGATGTACTTCACTTCGGCGGTGATGAAGCCCTTGGCGGCCTCCAGCTGCTTGTCGGCGGTGGGGGCGGTGACGAAGGTGGCGTCATAGCCGTTCTCCTTGGTGAAGGTGTCGGTCAGATCCTTGACGTTGGCCTGGCGGTAGCCGGACTCGGACGGGTCAAGGTTGATGATGCCGACAGTGATGAGCTCTGCGGGGGCGGGCTCGGCGGCGGCGGGAGCGGCGCCCTCTTCGATGCCGAGCTGCTCAAAGGTGTAGTAGCCGGAGTCGATCAGCAGCTCCTTGTAGTTGTCGACCGTGCAGGCCACGGGCTCGCACAGGAAGCTGGGGATGATGCCGGTGCCGTTGTCGTAGGTCTTGGTGTCGTTGATCGGGGGCTCCTGGCCCTTCATGATCGCA
>JAFRDM010000043.1 GCA_017403885.1 Oscillospiraceae bacterium | reverse complement strand
GAGCTCCCCGCCGTTCACGAGGGCTACAACCCCGCCCAGTTCGCCATCGCGAACATGCACTTCCGTACCGACCAGTATGGCGGCTCGCTGGAGAACCGTCTGCGCTTCGCCACCGAGATCGTTCAGGAGATCCACAAGCAGGCCGGCGACGACTTCCCCGTTTCCCTCCGTTATTCCGTCCGCTCCTGCACCAAGGGCTGGCGCAAGGGCGCCATGCCCGGCGAGGACTTCGTCGAGTTCGGCCGTGACATGGCCGAGTCCGAGAAGGCCGTCAAGATCCTGCAGGATGCCGGCTATGCCTTCCTCAACTGCGACAACGGCACCTACGACGCCTGGTACTGGGCTCATCCGCCACAGTACATGCCCGACAACTGCAACCTGCCCGACGTCGAGCACATCCGCAACTTCGTCGACATCCCCGTTGCCTGCGCCGGCCGTATGGATCCGGTCAAGGCCGCCGAGGAGATCGCCGCGGGCCGTCTGGACGCCGTGGCCATCGCCCGTCAGAACCTGGTCGACGAGAACTGGGTCACCAAGATCAAAGAGGGCCGCGAGGACGAGATCCGTCCCTGCATCCGCTGCCACAACGGCTGCTTCAACTTCGCCAAGTTCGAGGGCACCGAGAACATCCAGTCCCTGGGCGACTCGCTGCACCTTGCCCGCTGCGCGCTGAACCCGCCCACGATGCAGCGCAACCGCTACAAGATCGTCCCGACCAAGAAGCCCAAGAAGGTCGCCATCATCGGCGGCGGCGTCGGCGGCATGGAGTGCGCGCTCGTGCTCAAGAAGCGCGGCCACAATCCGGTCATCTTCGAGAAGGAAGACAAGCTCGGCGGCCTGTTCCTCACGGCCTCCGCCATGACCTTCAAGGAGAACGACAAGCAGCTTCTCCGCTGGTACGAGAACGAGATCAAGAAGGCCGGCGTGGAAGTCCGCTTCAACACCGAAGTCAACGACCTCGGCACCATCAAGCGCGGCTTTGACGAGATCATCGTCTGCACCGGCTCCGTTCCCAGAACGATGCCCCAGATCAAGGGCTTCGACAAGACCCGCACCTTCCGCGAGCTGCTCCGCGAGAAGAAGGTGGAAGGCGACAGGATCGTCTTCCTCGGCGGCGGCCAGTCCTCCTGCGAGGCGGCTTACGATCTGGTCCTCGCCGGCAAGCACCCGACCATCGTCGAGTACGGCAACGACCTTGTTGCGGCTCAGGCCACCTGCCTTGCGAACACCTCTTTCCTGCGTGACGCGATGGAGTATCACAAGGTCCCGGTCTATCTGCACAGCACCATCACCGAGATCGGCGACGGCTACTGCGTCATCAAGACCCCGGACGAGAGCTTCCGCGTCGAGTGCGACGCCGTCATCAACGGCATCGGCTTCGTCCCGGCTCCCGTCGGCGAGAAGGGCGTCCACGTCCACCGCGTCGGCGACTGCGTTGCCATCGGCAACCTGCGCACCGTCATCTGGCGTGCATGGGACGTCTGCATGCGCATCTGACCGCACAGACAACAAACAAAAACGGGTATGGCTTCTGCCATACCCGTTTTTTTCATATTTTCCTTTTCCCGGGAAAAGCTAAACTCGAAAAAAACTCGGGAGGTGCCTTCATGGGAAAACGCATCGGAAAACAGACTGTCGCGCTTGCCCGGCCGCCTGTTCTGCGAGGCTGGGCCGCCGTGGCAGGGAAAAAAGAAGGGGAGGGGCCGCTGAAAAACGCCTTTGACCAGATCGCGGAGGATCCCTATTTCGGTGAGATGAGCTGGGAAAAGGCGGAAAGCCGGATGCTGCGCATCTGCTTTTCGCTCGCCTGTGACAAGGCCAAACTCCCGCCGTCGAAGCTCGATTATATCGTCTCCGGCGACCTTCTCAACCAATGCATCAGCTCCGCCTTCGCAATGCGCGACACAGCCGTGCCCTATTTCGGCACCTACGGCGCCTGCTCGACGATGGCGGAGGCGCTCTCGCTCGGCGCGATGCTTGTCGACGGCGGCTTCGCCGAAAGGGTCTGCGCCGTCACGGGTTCCCATTTCTGCTCGGCCGAGCGGCAGTATCGCTTCCCCCTCGAATACGGCGGTGTGCGCGCGCCGACGGCGCAGTGGACGGTCACGGGAGCGGGTGCGGTGATCCTCGGGCGAGAAGGAGCGGGGCCGCATCTGACGCAGATCACGACGGGCGTGATCGTCGATGCGGGCATCACAGACGCGAACAACATGGGCGCGGCCATGGCTCCGGCCGCCTGCGCCACGCTGAAGGCGCACTTTGCCGACACGAACAGGAGCTTCGCCGACTACGACGCGGTCTTTACCGGCGATCTCGGCGCTGTGGGACACGATATCCTGCAATCGCTGCTGGAAAAGGAAGGCTATGACATGGGCGTGAAATATATGGACTGCGGGATGCTGATCTACGACCGCAGGACGCAGGGCGTGAACAGCGGCGGCTCGGGCTGCGGCTGCTGCGCCTCGGTGCTCGCGGCGCATATCCTGCCCGCGATGGAGAAGGGGATCTGGAAGCGCGTGCTTTTCGCCGCGACCGGGGCGCTGATGTCGCCGACCTCCGCCCAGCAGGGCGAGAGCATACCCTCGATCTGCCACGCCGTGGTCATCGAAAGGGAGGATTGAGCGATGGAGATGATCTGGCCATATCTCAAAGCCTTTGCCGTCGGGGGCCTACTGTGCCTTGCGGGGCAGCTGCTCATTGACAAGACAAGGCTGACGCCCGCGCGCATCCTCACAAGCTACGTCGTGGCGGGCGTTGTGCTTGGAGCGCTGGGGCTCTATCAGCCCCTGGTCGATTTTGCCGGCGCGGGCGCGAGCGTACCGCTGACGGGCTTCGGCAATCTGCTGGCCAGGGGCGTGCGCGAGGCCGTAGCGGAAAAAGGACTCGTCGGCGTCTTTACAGGAGGGATCGGTGCGTCGGCGGGCGGGATCTGCGCGGCGGTTTTCTTTGCTCTGATCGCCGCGCTGCTCTTCCGCTCGCGGGAAAAGAAATGAATTATGTAAACTGAACGGGGCTGCTTGAAACAGTCCCGTTCGCCTTGATTTGACAGCGCGGAAAAAAGCTTTTATAATATCCCTATCTCACAGAGAACGAGGTTGCAGACAATGAAAAAACTCAGCCTTGACAAGATGAAAAACAAAGGCACGGCGGCGACGGCTGCCACGATCGCGGCCGCGGGCGTGCTCATCGGCGGCAGCTTCGAGGCGCCGGCCGATATCCTGAAGGACAATGACTACGCGCTTGCCCCGCCCACGATCGTCGAGACCCTGAACGCCGAGGTTGAGCCCGACGGCGGCGACGCAGGCGACGAGGACGCCGTCGCGGAGGAAGACGGGGAAGAAAAGAAAAAAGGAGGCCTGCGGCAGCGGACGCGAGATTTCGTGCTGCGTCTGCCCGTCGCGGTGCGCGCCTGCGTGGCCGTGCCGCTCTGGTGCGTCGGCTGGGCGCTGATCTCCGCCGTCTCGCTGCTTTGGACAGGCCTGCTCTCTCCCGTCGGCGCGGCGATCGCCAAGTGGGTCGTGATCGCGCTGATGATCCTTGCGGCGCTGGCGATCACGGTGAAGACCGTGTTTCCGAAGACGCCGCTGAAAAAGATCCTCAACAAGCGCAGCCTTCTGTGGGTGCTGGGCGGCTCGACCGTCCTCTGCATTGCGGACGTGGTGCTGCAGCGCTTGTATCCCGATATGCCGCGTCTGTTCGATATCGCGCGCGCCTTCGCCTCGGCCGCGCTGCTCGTCTCCGCGCTGATCCCCGTGCTCAGGCATGAGAAAAAAGAACGCGACAAGCGCCGCCGGGAGGAAGAGGAGGCGCGCGTGAGGGAAGAGGCCGCCGCGCGCGAGGCCGAGCTTGAGGCGCAAAAGGAGACGCCCGAGCAGGCGCAGGCGCGCGTCGAGCGCGAGATCCTCGAGCTTGCCGACAGCGTTTGCGCGCGGTAAAAACGAAACGAAAAAGCTGCAGCCACAGGCTGCGGCTTTTTTATATTTCCAGAGCTTTTCCGTCCAATACCGCTTCGACGAGCGCGTCGCCGCGGTAGCGGAGCGAGAGACGGAAGAAGGGGCGCTCCTCGGCCAGAAGGCGCAGAAAGATGCGGTCGCCCTCCCAGATCGGCAGCGTGCTGACGACCTCGTCCTTCTTCTTCCACGCGAGCACGCCCTCCTCGCAGTCCTTCAGCTCGCCCTCGAAGCCGTCTGCGGTGAAGAGGTGCATGTCCTCGCCGCCCCATACGTCCGAGAAAAAGCTGACGATCCCGCGATAGCGCCATGCGGTCAGGCGAAGGCCGGTTTCCTCGAATACCTCGCGCAGCATGCAGGCCTCGGGGCTTTCCCCCTCTTCAAATCCGCCTCCCACGCCGATCCATTTCCCGGCGTTTTCGTCCACGGCCTTTTTCACGCGGTGGAGCATCAGGACCTCGCTGCCGCGCTCAATATAGCATAACGATGTGTTTCTCATTCGCTTTCACCCGCTTGCCATTATACCACATCGCGGCGCGGCAGGCAACGGTTGACGCGCGGAGCCCGGCATGGTATAGTACAAGACGCTGACTGCATCCAAACGATCGAACAGAGAACGATATGACGAAACAGGAAAAGAAACAAAAGAACAGGGAGACGCGCGCGCTGATGATGCGTTTTTTGAAGGGCAGCAAGAGGCTGTTCTGCGTCAGCATGCTCTCCGCCGCGCTGGCGGCGCTTGCCGATATGGTCTCTCCTCAGATCATCCGCGCCGCGATCGACAACGCCATCGGCGGCCGGGAGGCGGATTTCCCCGCCTGGGTCATGCGCATCGTGAACGCGCTGGGCGGCTTTTCCTATCTGGGCGAGCATCTCTGGATCATGGCAGTCGCCGTCGTGGCGGTCGCCGCCGTGAAGGTGACGAGCCAGTATATCTTCCGCGTGAGCAACACCAAGGCCTCCGAAACGCTGGTAAAGACCATGCGCGACACGGCCTTTTCCCATATCGAGCACCTGCCCTTCTCCTGGCACATGAAAAACCGCACGGGCGATATCATCCAGCGCTGCACCTCGGACATCGACACGATGAAAAGCTTTGTCTCGGAGCAGTTGACGAACGTGTTCCGTATCCTTGTCATGCTGATCCTGAGCCTTGTTTTCATGTTCTCGATGGACGTCCCGCTGACCTTGATCGCCTTTATCCCCATGCCGGTGATCATCGGATACTCGCTGCATTTCCACACCAAGTTCCGCCAGGGATTCCTGGACTGTGACGAGAACGAGGGAAAGCTGTCGACGATGGCGCAGGAAAACCTTACAGGCGTGCGCGTCGTGCGCGCTTTCGGCCGCGAGCGCTTTGAAAAGGACAAGTTCGAAGCGCAGAACGCCTATTACACCGGCCTGTGGGAAAAGCTCGGCAAGATCATGAGCCGCTTCTGGAGCACCTCGGACGTGCTCTCCGGTACGCAGATCCTGCTGGTCGTCGTCTTCGGCGCGGTTTTCTGCATCCGCGGGCAGATGCAGGCGGGCGAATATGTGGCCTTCATTTCCTATAACGCGATGCTCATGTGGCCGATCCGCATGCTCGGGCGCATGATCGCCGAGATGAGCAAAGCGGGCGTGTCGATCGAGCGCATCAAGTATATCATGGATTCCCCAGCCGAGGAGGACCCGCCCGGGGCGCTGACGCCCGAGATCCGCGGCGACGTCGTGTTCGACCACGTCTCCTTTGCCTATGAGAACTGTCCGCCGATGCTCCGCGACGTCAGCTTTTCGATGGAGGCAGGGACGACGCTCGGCATCCTCGGCGGAACGGGCAGCGGCAAATCCACGATGATGTATCTGCTCGACAAGCTCTATCCGCTCGAAGAGGGGAAGGGCACGATCACCGTCGGCGGCGTGGATATCCGCAGGATCAAAACAGACTGGCTGCGCCGTCATATCGGCATCGTCCTTCAGGAGCCCTTCCTGTTCTCCCGCACGATCAGCGAGAATATCGCCATTGCCTGCGACGGAACGGACATGACCAGTATCAAGGCCGCCGCGGCCGCCGCGTGTCTCGATGAGACGGTCGAGAGCTTTGCCAGGGGTTACGACACCTATGTGGGCGAGCGTGGCGTGACGCTCTCCGGCGGACATAAGCAGCGCGCGGCCATCGCTCGCACGCTGACGGGCAACACGCCGATCATGATCTTTGACGATTCGCTGTCCGCCGTCGACACCGAGACCGACGCCAGGATCCGCGCACGGCTCGAGGAACGCTTCGGCACGGCCTCGATCATTCTGATCTCCCACCGCATCACGACGCTCGCCAAGGCGGACAGGATCCTTGTGATGGAGAACGGCCGCATCGTCGAGCAGGGGACGCACGACGAACTCAAATGCGCCGGCGGGATCTATCAGAGCATCTACGAGATCCAGTCCGGCACGGTAAAGGAGGTGCAGGTATGAACAAGCCCTCTGAAAACAAGAGCTCGCTGCGATTCTTCGGCGTTCCCAAGATGCTGCCTTATCTGAAAAAATACCGCGGCATGATGTGTCTGATGGTCCTCTTCGGGATCGGCGGCAGCGTGATCGACATCGGAACGCCGCTGCTGCAGCGCTATGCGCTCAACCACTTTGTCGGACGCGGGACGCTCGACACCATCGTGCCCTTCATCCTGATCTATGTCGGCGTGATCCTCTTCACCGGCGTGACCAACTACTTCTCCGCGCTCTATTCCCTCTGGCTGGAGGTTCGGCTCGGAAGGGATCTGCGCAACGCGGCCTTCGAGCATCTGCAGACCCTGTCCTTCTCCTACTTCAATCAGAACAGCGTGGGATATATCCACGCGCGCGTCATGTCCGACACCTCGCGCATCGGCGTGCTTTTCTCCTGGACGATCATCGACAGCGTGTGGCAGGGCGCCTATGTCGTCGGCGCGATCGTCGCGATGCTGATCGTCAACGCCCGTCTGGCGCTGCTGGTGCTGCTGATCGTCCCGCTGCTGGTGCTGCTGTTCTCGGTGTTTCAGAACAAGCTGGTGCATGTCAACCGCGAGATCCGTGAGATCAACTCGAAGATCACGGGCAATTTCAACGAGGGCATTACCGGCGCCAAGACGGTCAAGACCCTCGTGATCGAGGATAAGATCGAGCACCATTTCAGATCCGAGACGGACAACATGCTGCGCCGCTCGGTGGGCGCGGCGCGCCTGAGAGGCGTGTTCGCCGCGACGATGAACTTCGCTTCCTCGCTCGCACTGGCCATCGTGCTGTGGCGCGGCGGCTTTATTGCCCGGAGCGAGGTAGGCACCTTCTCGATGTTCATGTCCTATGCGCAGGGCATGATGGAACCGATCCGCTGGCTGGTCGACGCCGTTTTCGATTTTGTGACCACGCAGGTCAACATCGAGCGCCTGACCAAGCTGCTTGAGACGAAGCCGGACGTGAACGACAACGAAGCGGTCGTCGCCCTTTACGGCGACAGCTTCGAGCCGAAAAAGGAAAACTGGGAGCCGCTGCGCGGCGACGTCGAATTCAGGGACGTCTCCTTCAGATACCCCGACGGCGACGAGTACATTCTTGAGCATTTCGATCTGAAGATCCCCTTCGGGACGAACGTCGCCATCGTCGGCGAGACGGGCGCGGGCAAGTCCACACTGGCCAATCTGGTCTGCCGCTTCTACGAGCCCACCGCGGGCAGCGTGCTCATCGACGGGCGCGACGCGCGCGAGCGTTCGCAGCTGTGGCTGCACAGCGCGATCGGCTACGTCCTGCAGACGCCGCATCTCTTCTCCGGCACCGTGCGGGAGAACCTGCTCTACGCAAAGCCCGACGCCTCGGATGAGGAGATCGAACGAGCGCTGAAGCTCGTCTCCGCCGATGAAGTGGTCGCCAGACTCGAAAAGGGGCTGGAGACCGACGTGGGCGAGGGGGGCGACATGCTCTCGACCGGCGAAAAGCAGTTGATCTCCTTTGCCCGCGCGATCCTGGCCGATCCGCGCATCCTTGTGCTCGACGAGGCTACGGCCTCGGTCGATACGATCACCGAACAGAAGATCCAGAGCGCGATCGACACGATCATCCGGGGCCGGACCTCGATCGTGATCGCCCACCGACTTTCGACCGTCCGAAACGCAGACATCATTCTTGTCGTAAAGGACGGAAAGATCATCGAGCAGGGCAGGCACGACGAGCTGCTTGCCGCCCGCGGTCACTACTACCGTCTCTACACCCGCCAGTATGAGGACGAGGCGACCAGCGCTTTTCTGAGCAGAAAGTGACGAAAGACAGCTTATTTGCAAAAGAAATCCCCCCGACGCCTGCGCGTCGGGGGGATAATTATTCTTTCTTGAATTCCCGATCAGTGATTCCGACCGACTTTGATCAAACGGACGATGACCGGGCTGAGCACGATGTTGAAGAGCAGCTCGAAGATAAAGTTGCCGCCGACAAGACCGAGGATCATATAGCGGCCGACACTCTCAAAGCCCATGGCAGCCGCCCACTCGCTGATCGTGGGCAGGAAGAAGATCAGGCAGCCGAGAAGGAAGACGCCTGTGTTCACGACAGGGCAGATGACCGCGGCCGCGATCACGGCGAGATCCACGCCCTTCTTCTTTCCGTCGCCGGCCGGCATGGCGGACTTTTCGCCGCGATTGCCCAGCGCCTTGTAGACAAGGCCGGAGCAGAGACCGGCAAGAGCGCCCTTGAGCATCACGACGAGGATCGCCCCGAGGGGATTGACGACGAGAAAAGCGGCGGCGTCGCCCGAGAGAAGGACGACCATGCCGAACACAAAGCCAAACCAGGCGCCCGCGGCGGCGCCGTACAGAGCGGCCCCGACGACGATCGGGATCAGCACGAGCGAGATGGAGAAGGGCCCGAAGCGAACAAAAGCGCCGAGAAGCTGGAGAATGACGACGACGGCTGTCAGCAGAGCCATTCCCGTGAGCGTGCGGGTGTCAAATCTCTTTTTTTCCATGTTCAGTTCCTTTCTGCTGTCGCTCGGCTCAAGGCCGATGCGGCGCAGCAACAATATATAGCGCGCGGAGGAGTTTGTCAATCGCCTTTGTCCGTTTTTTCCGTGCCGAGAAGGCGGCGCAGCGCCTTGAGAAGCGCAGGCAGAAGCAGCGAGAAGAGCACCGCGGTGATGATGCCCGCAAGGATGCGCAGCGCGAGCGTGGCAAGCGCCGCGGCGTAGGAATACGAATAGACCCAGCTGTCCACGTACATGAAGAAGGTGTTCAGCGCGGTGACCAGCAGCGCGGCCGCGATCGTAATGAACACGGTCTGCCGCAGGCTCATGTCAAAGCCATGCCTTTTGGCGTAGAGCCCCACGAGAAGCCCGCGCAGCCCGGCGGGAATGATCCACAGCAGCGTCGTGGCCGTAAAGCCGTAGGTGATCATCTGATTGAGAAAGCTGCCGATGAGACCGACGGCCAGCCCATCCACGGGACCGAGCAGCGCGGCGCCGACCAGAATGGGCAGGGAATCAAGCGTGATCTTCATCCCGGGGAGAGTGATCGAAAACAGGCTCAGCACGACGAACATCGCGGCAAGCATCGCGTCGAGAGCGAGACGTTTCGTTTTGGTTATTGTCATGTCCCGGCTCCTTTCAGTAGCCCAAAGACCTGCGGATCGCCGCGGCGCGCGGGGCGTACTCCTTTTCCATTTCATCCATGCGCGCGTTGAGCGCGGCGGCGTGGTTGTGATTGTGCATCAGCGCGGTGTTGACCTTGCCGTTGATGACGGCGGCGTGCAGCGCGCCCTCCGCGATCGCGGCGCCGGAGGCTGCGTCGGAGAGAACGAGCAGACTGCCCATCGACGCGCAGCCCTCGAGGATCTCGATGACTTCGCAGCAGAGCTCGGCGATCTGAAGGGGAGAAGCGGCCGCGCGGCACAGCGCCTCCTCCAGGATCTCGCCGCGGTCCGGGGCGTCCTTGGGAAGAGAATAGGCCTGCGCAAGCGGCGCAAAGGCCTCGGCGTCGCCGTCGATCATGTCCAGCAGCTCCCCGCGCAGCTTTTCTGCGCGCTCGCCCAAAGCGCGCAGCGCGCTTTCGCTGGAAGCGTATTTCTTTTTCCCGACCGTCAGCGAGACGACCATCCCGCCGAGCGCGGCCGCGAGCGCGCCGCAAAGCGCGGCG
>JAFRDM010000042.1 GCA_017403885.1 Oscillospiraceae bacterium | reverse complement strand
GCATGCGCCTGCTGTCGGCCGCTCCCGCGCTCCCCCGGCGCGGGGCCTTCCCCGCGGCGCGTCCGGCGGCCGGGCCGTCCCGGACGGGGCTTTCCTCCCGTCCCGTGATCCTCGCGGCCAGTCCTCTGGCCGTCTCGGGCTCGTATTTCATCGCCAGCGAGAGCGCGAGCTGCTGCCACTCGATGCCGCGCCGGTAGCTCTCGGCGCGGCCGCGCAGGCTCTCGCACAGGCTCTCGCGGCCCTCGAAGTCCATCATGCCGAGACAGCAGAGCGCCTGCTCGGCCTGCCGCGGGTCGAAGAAGCCCATCCGGTAGAACTGCAGCGCCAGCTCGTTCTGGCTCATGCGCGTGGTGGCGGCGGCCTTCTGCGCGCGCACCTTCACGTCGAACACGCTCAGGCGCGGCGGCAGGCCCTCGCCCTGCGGCTGCGGCCGCAGCGCGGCGTTGTCGAAGCGGACGAAGGCGGCGGCGCCGTTCTCGCCCGTGATGCGGAAGCGGCGCGGCGCGCTGTAGAACTGGCGGATCAGCTCGATGACGAGCTCGATGACCTGGGCGTAGGCGCGATAGCTCGTGCGGGTGCTGTCGCGGCTGCCCTTGCCGCTGGCCTCCTGCAGCGCGGCGATGGCGCTCGCCGCCGTCACGCCCTGGCTGGTCAGGCCGGCCGCCGTCTCGGTATTGCCGGAGGTCTCGCGCAGCTCGCGCAGCTTCGCGCGCTGGTATTCGAGATAATTCCCGCTCAGCGGGCGATAGTCGACGATCTTCAGCGCGTCGTCGCCCAGGTTGCCGTCCACGGTCACGAGGGGCTTGGACAGGTCGAGGAACTCCTCCTCGTTCACGCCCGCGTCGTGGCGCTTGAAATAGCGCGGCGTCGCGCCGACCATCGTGTTGCGGATGAAGGCGGTGTCCATCAGGTCGATGGCGGTCTGCGGGTTGCGGCACACGTCCACGAAGCCGTAGCCGCAGGGGCTGCCCTCGACGGGGAAGAGCGTGTCGAACACGAAGGGGTAGCGTCCGTGCTCATAGAGCGGACGGCCCTCGTTTTCGCTGGCGTAGAGCAGCGTGTCGCCCACGTACTTGACGTAGTGCAGCAGCTCGCGGCCGCCCTCCCACTTTTTGTAGTAGCAGTCGATCAGGGTGCTCTTGCCCTCGGCGGGCGCGGCATCCTCGCCGACGAAGCGCGTCGGCGTGAAGGCCGAGCCGCGCAGCTTCCCCTTCAGCTGCGGATACTGCGCCTCCAGCAGCGCGTTGTCGACGAGCGCGGTGTGAAAGACGCGGCGGCTTTTCTGGATATCCCCGACGCCCGGCTCCCAGAAGATGTTCAGCAGGTCGACGCGCTGCACGGCGACGTCGCCCAGTCCGCCCAGGCGCGCGCTGTCCCAGACCACCTTGTACACGCCCGTGCCGGTCTTGAGCTTGGACCACAGCGCGTCGGAGTACACGTCCTCGAAGCGGTTCTGCTCGAGCACGACCGGCACGACGGCCGAGAGCATGCGGGCCTCGCTCTCGTCGCCCGGCTCGCGCGGCAGGATGATGGGCTCGGGGTATGCCTCCATGCCGTCGGCGTGCTTGGAGACGATGACGTTGTGCAGCCACGCGCTCTTCGAGCGGAAGCCGCCGGAGGCGAGCGTGGGCAGGCCCTTTTCCTCGCTCTCGCTGCGCAGGCGCCACCAGTTTTCGGCGGCGACGACGCGCTCCTCCAGCCGCGCCTTGCCCGCGCGGTAGGCGCGCAGGCAGCGCGTCAGCTCCCGCAGCGTTTCCGCCGTCACGGGCGGCGCGGCGATGTTGATTTCGTCCATGGGTTTGGATGTTCCTCCTTGTTTGAAATGTTCTGCGCGCGTCCCCGACGCGCCCCGCCCCAATGGCTTCCCCTTGAGGGGAAGCTGTCGCCGCAAGGCGACTGATGAGGTGGTAAAAACCTTTTCGCACTATCGCCTCCACCTCATCCGACCTCGCTTCGCTCGGCCACTTG
The DNA here is from genome assembly GCA_017403885.1 of Oscillospiraceae bacterium. Classification (GTDB taxonomy): domain Bacteria; phylum Bacillota; class Clostridia; order Oscillospirales; family Oscillospiraceae; genus Limivicinus. The sequence continues at coordinate 2,033 of JAFRDM010000042.1, read as the reverse complement.
CCCGCCTTGCCGCATTTGCCGTTTGCGTGCAGGCATGAAAACCTGCCCGCAAAGCGGCGCGGCTGCGGAAATTCCGCCCCGCCTTTTTCCGCCCCCGGCGGCGGCGGGGCGCAATTCCCCTCAAGGGGAAGGCTTTTTCGGGCCGCCGGGGGCGTCGGCCCCTACATCGGCATGACCGCGCGGTCGCTTTTCGCGTCCCGCCGCCGGCCCCTACAGCGGGCGGCGGACGAAGGCCTTCAGCGGATCGAGCGCCGCCGGGCTGCTCTCCGCCGGGCGCAGCGGCCCGACCGGACGGCTCATGCACAGATAGCGCGTCTCGTCCGCGGCGTGGTCCTCGCCGGCGGTGTCGAGATCCTCGGGCCGGTGCGGGTCGTACACGAGCGTCGGCAGCGTGCGGATGAAGGCGCGGCAATTCGAGAACACGTACATCCGCGCGAAGCCGTTCTCGTCGAACTGCAGGCGGTAATGCAGCTGCATCCAGCCCGGGATGCGCTTGTTGTCCCCGGGCGAGAAATACACGCCGCAGCGCGCCGCCGTCTCGGCGATGCTCTCGCCGCGGCTCGCGTCCCAGATCGCGGGGTCGGCCACGCCGGCGACGATCCGCCCGCGCAGCCAGGGATGCTCGCGTTCGATGCGCGCGATCTCGGCGAACTGCCGCTCGGGCGTCCACTTCACGCCCTCGTTGGGCCGCTCGGCGCAGCCGTAGAGCTCCAGCACGCGGTAAAGCACGCCGTCGAAATCCACGGCCCACCACGCGCAGGAGAAGGGCCGGCCGTAGCCGAAGTCGTAGCTGCGCAGCAGCGTCCAGTGCGCGCATTCCCCGCGCGCGAGGTCGAAGGGCTCGATCACGTGGGTCCAGCGCCTTTGGCGCAGCAGCTCCTCCTCGCTCAGCTCGCAGCCCGCCGCGCGGGCGGCCGCGAGATCCGGCCGGGTGCGGAACTCCTCGAAAAAGCGGCCCTCGCAGCTGTCCCAGCGGCCGTAGAGCCAGGCCTCGCGCAGCTTGGGCGGCAGGCTCTCGAGGCGGCGGATATAGTCGGGGTCGGCCTCGCGGAGCGCGCGGTTGTCGCCCGCGAGGCTCTGGATGAAGGCGTAGTCCTCGGCCCTTTCGCCGCCGCGGTACTCCCGGTCGAGGAACAGGCGCTTGATCCAGGCGTGGCCCGGTCCGCCGGGGTTGCAGGTGTAGTAGATGCGCTTGGGGAAGGCGTTCACGCCGCGCACGCAGGCCTTGAGCTTTTCGAGCTGCTCCTCGCTCTGCTGCGTGGCCTCGTCGATGAAGAGCACGTCCGCCTCGGCGCCCTGGAAGCGGTCGGCGTCGGCCTCGGTGTCGCAGTAGCGGAACAGGATCACGCTGCCGTTGGGGAAGCGCAGCTCCTTGTGCGCCTCGCTGTATTCGGCGAAGCGGCGTTCTCTGTCGGGGTCCGCCGCGCGCAGCAGCTCGCACAGCGGGACGATGTGGTTCGCGCGCAGCTCGGGATAGGTCTTGCGCACGATCATCGCCTTGATGCCGGCGTAGCGGAAGCACAGCAGCACGGCCTTGACGCGCACGGCCCAGCTTTTGCCGCCGCCGCGCGCGCCGCCGAAGGCGAGATAGCGGTGTCCGTCCGTGAGGAACTGTCTCTGCTTCTCGCTCGGCGCCGGGATTCGTAGTCTCATGTGGTATGTCTCCTTTTCGTGCCGGCCCCTACAGCGGCATAATCCGGCGTTTTCCGCAGCCGCGCCCCAATGGCTTCCCCTTGAGGGGAAGCTGTCGGCGAGGAACGAGCCGACTGATGAGGTGGTATATCAACACGCAACCACCCCCGTCCTCTCTGTAGGGGCCGCCGCCCCCGGCGGCCTGCCGTCCCAATGGCTTCCCCTAAGAAAGGGGAAGCTGTCGCCGCAAGGCGACTGCTGAGGTGGTAAATCGAACTTGCAAAACCTCTCCACCTCATCCGTCACGGCTTCGCCGTGCCACCTGCCCGCCTTGCCGCATTTGCCGTTTGCGTGCAGGAATGAAAACCTGCCCGCAAAGCGGCGCGGCGGCGGAAATTCCG
>JAFRDM010000041.1 GCA_017403885.1 Oscillospiraceae bacterium | reverse complement strand
GGGAAGAGGGCGTAGCGCTGGAAGACCGTGTTGACGTTGCGCTTGTGCGGCGGAACGGCGCTGATCTCCTCGCCCATGAAGATGACCTCGCCCTCGTCGGCGGTCTCGAAGCCGCCGATGATGCGCAGCGTGGTCGTCTTGCCGCAGCCGGAGGGACCGAGCAGCGTCAGAAACTCGTTGTCGTAGATGTCTAGATCGATATGATCCAGCACCAGTTCCCCGTCAAAGGACTTCGACACGCCCCTGAGCTCGACGATCTTCTTCATTTCTCTTGCCCTCCCGAAAAAAAAGTGACGTATGCATCGGCATACGTCACTTGAAAAGAACGGTCCGGCCCGTTTTCATGGGCTTCGCTGTCCCGATTGGTTAGAAGAGCTTTCAGCAAAGATACCTTTTACTACTCTTATTGACCATTTCACAAGTTTTGTATACCGCTTGCGTGTATACCGGTTTATAGTAACCAACTTATAAAACTTGAGCTTTTAACTCAATCAATAAGGCAACAGAAGTTGCCGCCGCGTTCCGCGGATGATCGGCATTCGACCCGGCTGTCCGTGTGGCCTTGGCCGCGACGGATCGCGGCGGTCGCTATCTTGCTTCGGATAATCCTGCTATCCAATTGAGACGGGATGATTTTATCAGTTATTGAAGGGGATGTCAACAGGAATACGCAACAATAATCGCCTGTTTTCAGCAGCGGAGAGCTTTTCAGTACCGCACGCTCCAAAGCGTCAGTCCCTGCGCGGGGGCGGTCGGCCCCGCCTCCATGCGGTCGCGCGAGGCCAGTACGCCGGGGATGTCCTCCGCCGCGCGTTTTCCCTCTCCCACCTCGAGCAGCGTCCCCACGAGGATGCGGACCATATGGTAAAGAAATCCGTCGGCGGTCAGCGCGATGCGGATCTCGCCGCCCATGCGCGTGATCTCAACGGCTTTGAGCGTACGCACCGCCGTTTTCTTCATGTGCCGGTTGGCGCAGAACGCGGAAAAATCGTGCTCGCCGAGCAGGAGATCGGCCGCGCGGCGCATCTCGTCCAGGTCCAGCTCCTGCGGCACGGCAAGCATCCAGCGCCGTTCAAAGACGTTGGGCTCGTCGCTGTTCCAGATGCGGTAAACATAGGTCTTTTCCCTGCTGCTCAGGCGCGCGTGAAAACGCGGCGGCACCTCCTCGAGAGAGATCGCGCCGATGTCTTCGGGCAGATAGCGCCGGATCCCGGCCAGCAGCGTCTCGCAGTCCTCCTCCGTCTCCGCGCGGAAGGAGCAGACCTGCGCGAGCGCGTGCACGCCCGCGTCCGTCCGGCCCGAGCCGGCGACCTCTACGGTCTGGGCGAGCAGACGGCTCAGCAGCGCTTCCAGTTTTCCCTGTATCGTGTCGTCGCTGTTGCCCTGCCGCTGCCAGCCGTCGTAGCGGCCGCCGTCATAGCACAGCGTAAGCTTGAAATTGCGCATGGCGCTTTCCTTTCGGCTCAAAAACAGCCCCTTCCCGCCGAGGAAGGGGCTGTTTGCTTTTTCGGATCACAGATCAGTCCAGGCCCTCGAAGTTGTCGGGCATCGACTTGCCCGCCTCGATCAGCGGCAGATACCAGGAACTGTAATTGAGCGGCATCATGTCGTTGGGATAGAGCATGCCGGAGGTGTCGCCGGATTCGATATCCTCCCATCTCGTGCCCCAGGGACGCAGGAAGATATAATAATCGATCCAGTTGCTGTCGTCCGAGGGCTGGGAATAGCGGCCGCGAATGCAGAGCAGATCCGGGAAACCGCCGCAATCGCTGTCGGTCGGGTCGACCGACCATTCGCCCTTCGCTATTTCATAGTTGTAGAATTTGCCCTGCGTGCTCGTCATGCAGCCCTTGTCGGAGCCACCGGAGCCGAAGCTGACGTCCGCCCAGGCGACGTCGTCGCCGTCCTCGTCCCAGATCACGATATCGCCCGTCGCGTCGGTATTGACGTTGATCTGCGCGCAGACGTCCCAGGCCTGATCGACGTAGCCCTCGTCGAGATAGCTTCCGCCGGCGTCGGTCACGACCCACCAGCCGTACCAGTCGCCTGCCCACCAGCTGTCTTCGGCGGCAGGTTTGGCGGTCTCGGCCGGTGCTTCCGCAGGCCGCATCGAGCCGTCTTTGGTGAAGTAGAGATCCACGCCCATGCCGTAGAGGTCCGCAAAGAAGAGCGCTCCGTCCTGAACCTTGGCGTCCATGTTGAAGCCGGGTACGTCAACGGATATCGTCTCGCCGTCCTGCGTCCAGGTGCCCGAGGCGCTGGTCCCGTTGACGGAGATGCTGCACTTTCCGCCGTCCTTGAGATCGATGGAGAAGCCCTTCTCCCACATGGTCGAGATCTCGATCTCGACGCCGTAGGCCATCGCCTTGTCGGCTTCATAGTGGCCGAGGATGTCGTCAGCGGCGGCGGGCGCGGGGGCAGGTTCTTCGCTCGGGGCCGGCGTGGGAGCAGGCTTCTCGCTCGGGGCGGGCGCGGGCTCTTCGCCCGGAGTGGGCGCGGGAGCCTCGGTCACCGCAGAGGGGAGTGGAGCGCCGTCCTTGGTGAAATACAGCGTCACGCCGCTGTCCATAACGTTGTCCAGCGTCAGGATGCCGTCGGAGAGCGTACCGCTGCAGTCGACGCCGGAGCCTTTGACCGTAAAGGTCTCGCCGTCGAGCGTCCATTTGGCGCTGCCCGTCTCACCGTCGACATTGAGCGTGGCCTTGCCCTTGTCCTTGAGCTCGATCGAGAAGCCGTTTTTCCACATCGTCTTGATGCTGATGCTGATCCCGGCCGTCTCCGCCTTCTGCGCGGTGTACAGGCCGAGCACGGGATCGTCGGGAGCAACGCCGCGCTCGCCGCCCTTGCCGGCGACGAGATAGATGATCGCGCCGATCACGACCAGCGCGGCCAGAATGAGGAAGACGACCGCGCCGCCCTTCTTCTTTTTGGGAGGCTTGCCCGCTCCGCCGTCCTTACCGCCGTAGATGGTCGGATCATAGTTGTAGCCGCCCTGCTGTCCCGCTCCGGACGGGGCGGGCGGGGTGTAGCTGTAGCTCTGTGGTTCGGCGGGAGTATCCTCCGTTGGGGGGACATAGACCGGCGCAGCGGCCTCAGGCTGCTTTGCGCCGCAGACTGTGCAGAATTTTGCGCCTTCTTCGAGCCTGGCGCCGCACTGTACGCAGAAAGCCATGTGTCATTTCTCCTTTCGATCGAAAGATGCCTTTTTTTCTCTGATAAAATGATATTATCATGTTCCCGCCGGATACGCAACGAAAAAAATCCTCCGCCCATCCGGGGCGGAGGATTTTTTTGCAATTCAGAACGAAAAGAGCACGCCGACGGCGGCCGAGCCGACGATAAAGAAGATCGGATGGAGCTTCTTCGTGGCTTTGACGGCGCGCGTGAGCACCAGAAGAACGGCCGCGAGTATCAGCGCCTTGACCTTGAAAAGGTCGGAGAGCGAACCGCTGAGCGCATACGCGTCGAAATCGAAAAGGGCGATTTTGACGACCAGCACCCCCGCCGCGGCGATCAGCCCGACCGAGCAGGGCCGCAGGCCGTAGAAGGCCGCGTCGACGTATTTGTTCTCCCGGAACTGCTTGAGCACCCGGGCAACGATCAGGATGATGATGACCGACGGGGCGACAAGACCGAGCGTCGTGATGAGACCGCCGAGGACGCCCGCCGTGCGGAAGCCGACATAGGTGGCCATGTTCACGCCGATGGGGCCGGGGGTAGACTCGGACACGGCGATCATGTCCGCCAGCTGCGCGGTCGTGAACCAGTCGGGGTGCCGCGCCGACATGTCGTAGAGGAAGGGCAGCGTAGCCATGCCGCCGCCGACGGCAAAGAGGCCGGTTTTGAAAAATTCGAAAAACAGCGTCAAAAGCAGCTTCATTTCCCCCTCACCCCCAGTCTGGTAAAGAGGATGCCCGCCGCGGCGCAGAACAGCACGAAAACGATGGGAGAAATGTTGAAGAAGACGCCCAGCACGAATACGAGCAGGCACAGCAGCAGCGCCGCCTTGTCCTTTACTGCGGACTTCCACAGCTTGATCACCGAGTTGAAGATCAGCACGCACACGCACACGCGGATTCCCGCAAAGGCGCTCCTGACCGCGGGGATATCCGAAAAGCTCCGGATGATGCCCGCGATCACCGTGATGATGACAAAGGAGGGAAAGACCACGCCCAGCGTCGCCACGACGCCGCCGATGTTTCCCGCCGTTTTGCAGCCGATGAAGGTGGCCGTATTGACGGCAATTACGCCGGGGGTGCACTGCCCCACGGCGTAATAGTCCATCAGCTCTTCGCTCGTGGCCCAGCCGTGGCGGTCGACGATCTCACGCTCGAGCATGGGGATCATCGCGTAACCCCCGCCGAAGGTGAGCACGCCCACCCGCGCAAAGGCCGCAAAAAGCTGCAGCAGTATCATTTGCGAAGGCCCTCTGCGTAAGCCGCGTAGCGCGCGGTGCGCTCGTCGCACTCCTCGCGGCTCTCGCCGCGGCAGAGGACATAGACCTTGATCTTCGGCTCGGTGCCGGAGGGGCGGACGATGAAGCTGCTGCCGTCGGCGAGCTCGAAATACAGCACGTTCGAGCCCTCGAAAGGCGTCTTGCCCACCTTGCCGACGCCGGCGACGTAAATGCTGCCGTCGAGATAATCGCGCTGACGCACGACCTCCGTCCCGGCGATCTCCTTCGGCGGCTCGCTGCGCAGCTGCGCCATCAGCGCCTTCATTTTCTGCAGGCCGTCGAGACCCGGCATCACGAGGTTGAGGGTCTTCTCGCGGAAGAAGCCGTATTTCTCATACAGCGCGTCGATCGCATCGAGCAGCGTCATGCCCTTCTTGTGGTAGTGCGCCGCCATCTCCGCAACCAGCAGCGAGGCAGTGACCGCGTCCTTGTCGCGCACGTAGTCGCCGCACATGTAGCCGTAGCTCTCTTCGAAGGCGAAGATATATTTCCAGCTGCCGGCCGCTTCCCAGGCGGCGACACGCTCGGCCATGAACTTGAAGCCGGTGAAGGTGTCCTCGAAGTGAACGCCGTTGGCCTCGGCCACGGCGCGGGCCATCGCAGTGGACACGATGCTCGACACCGTGCCGGCATTCTCCGGCAGGGTCCCGGCCTCGCGGCGCGCGTTGATGATATAGTCCAGCAGCAGCACGCCCATCTGGTTGCCGGTGATGGTAACGTACTCGTCGCCGCAGCGCACCATCGTGCCGATGCGGTCGGCATCCGGGTCTGTACCGATGATCAGGTCGCTGTCGACCTTGCGGGCCAGATCGACCGCCAGATAAAAGCCCTCGGGGTTTTCGGGGTTGGGGCTCTCCACGGTCGGGAAGCTGCCGTCGATGACCATCTGCTCCTCAACGGGATAGATGTGCTTGAGACCGAGACGGCGCAGCGCCTCCGGCACCAGCTTGTAGCCGCAGCCGTGGAAGGGCGTGAAGACGACGCGGAAGTCGTCGGCCACCTCGGCGACGGTCTTCTTGTCGATGGCCATCTTCATGACCTCGGCGAGGAAGGCTTCGTCGGTCTCCTCGCCCATGATCTCGATCATGCCGCTCGCAACGGCCTCGTCGAAGGGCATGGTCCTGAAGCCGGTGAAGATATCGATCTCGGCCATCTGCTTCGCCACGGCGTCGGCGTGGCGGGGCGGCAGCTGTGCGCCGTCGGACCAGTAGACCTTATAGCCGTTGTATTCCTTGGGGTTGTGGCTGGCCGTGACGTTGATGCCGGCGGTGCAGCCGTAGTGGATCACGGCGAAGCTCAGCTCGGGGGTGGGACGCAGCGCGTCGAACAGACGCACATGGATGCCGTTGGCGGCCATGACGCACGCAGCCTCCACCGCGAAGTCGCGGCCGTTGAGACGGCAGTCGTGGTCGATGGCGACGCCCTTGCGCATCGCCTCTTCTCCTTCGGCGGCGATGACGTTGGCAAAGGCCTGGGTCGCGTGGCGGATGACGTGGATATTCATGTGATGCAGGCCGACCTTCATCGTACCGCGCAGTCCGGCCGTGCCGAACTCCAGCGGGGCAAAGAAGCGGCTTTCGATCTCCTTTTCATCGCCGGAGATCGCGTCGAGTTCTCTCCATTCCTCCTCGGTAAGGGCGGGGCTGTCCATCCAGCGCTGGTACTCTTCTTTAAAGTTCCTCATCATTTTCTACTCCTTCGATCAGCTTTTGTGCTACCTCAAGCATACTCTTCGGGACGTAAATGTCAACCCCCGTTCCGCTCGCGCCGAGAATGACGCGGCCGAACGATCCGTCCCCGGGATAAACGCGCAGGCATGGGATACCGTAGGCCTCCAGCATGTTTACTGTCAGTTCGTCGCTGAAATTGGTGCCGCCGCAGGTACAGAGGAACGCGCTTTCCTCGGCGCGGCCCTCTTCGTCTTTGGGCCAGCGGTCGGAGATGAGCCCCGCTCCCGCTCTGCCCCATTCTTCTTTCTTCACGAAACCTCTCCCCGTTTTTTGTAGTTTTCGAAACGCTATTTATGATACTGCGAGCCCTCGGCGATCTTGAACGCGCGGTATATCTGCTCGATGAGCATCACGCGCGCGAGATGGTGCGGAAAAGTCATGCTCGACATGCTCAGCTTCAGATCCGCCCGCGCCTTGACGGACTCGCTCATACCGTACGAGCCGCCGATGAGGAAGCAGATCTTCGGCTTGCCGGAGTTCTCTCTCTCGGTGAACAGCGCCGAAAACGCTTCGCTGTTCATGGCCCTGCCCTCGACGCACAGCGCCGTGACAAAGGCGTCGCCGGGAACGGCGCCGAGGATCTCCGCGCCTTCCTTTTCCAGCGCGGAGGCGATCTCGGCGGCGGAGGGCCTGTCGGGCAGGCGCTGTTCGGCGATCTCCACGCATTCGAAACGGCAATATGCGCCGAGGCGCTTGCGGTATTCCTCGAAAGCGTCGACGAAAAAGCGCTCGCGCATCTTTCCGACGCAGATCAGTCTGACGCCAAGCATTTCTCCTCCACCTTCACTTCCAAAGCTCCGAATACGGGCGCGCACAGAAGGGAAACATCCGTTCCGTCAAGCGCCCTTCCGACCGTGCGCAGGGCCGTCGCGGGCGTGTTGTTCTCACGGCTGAGATGGCCGAGGATGATCGTTTTCGTGCCGCTTTCGGCCAGCTCTCGCGCAAGAGAGGCGCAGTTGTCGTTGGACAGATGCCCGTGCTCGGAGAGGATACGCCGCTTGAGATAGACGGGATAACGCCCATAGCGCAGCATGTCCTCGTCGTGGTTCGACTCGATGAGCACCGCGTCTGCGCCGAGCAGGTTTTGTCTGACCTCGTCCGTCACGCAGCCCATGTCCGTCGCGATCGCGAAGACCGCGCCGCATTCCACCCGGTAGCCCACGCTCTCGTCCGTGTCGTGCGGGGTATGGAAGGCGCGGACCGTCAGTCGGGCGATCGTGAAGTCCTCCCCCACCGGGATCACCCGGAGCCTCTCCTCGACGCCCGGCAGCATCCCGCGCAGCCGGGCGGCCACGGCGCGCGGCGCGTAGATCGCCGCGGAACTGCGTCTCAACAGCCCTCTGAGCCCGGAAATATGATCGGAGTGCTCATGGGTAATAAGCACTCCGCCGATGTCCTGTAATGAAAGGCAGCTCTCTCCGAGCATGTCGGAGATCCTGCGCGCGGAGATCCCGGCGTCGATCAGTATGTCGGTCCCGCCGCCCGAAAGCAGCAGGCAGTTTCCGCTGGAGCCGCTGGCAAAAACCGTGAGCTTCATCAGCTCACGGATATGATCTTTTCCGCGCCGTCGTCATCCGGAAAATCGACGACGGAGATGTCGGCGCCGAGCGCGCGGAGCTTGCCGACGAAGTTTTCATAGCCGCGCTCGATATAGTGAACGTCCTCTACCACGGTTTCGCCCCTGGCGCAGAGTCCGGCGATGACCATGGCCGCGCCGGCGCGCAGATCGCAGGCCTGCACAACGGCGCCGCTGAGCTCCCGGCCGCCCTCGATGACGGCGACGCGGCCGTCTACCTGGACCTCGGCGCCCATCTTTCGCAGCTCGTTGACATATTTGAAGCGGTTGTCATAGATGCCCTCGGTGATGACCGAGGTGCCGGAGGCAAGACACAGCAGCGCGCCCATCTGAGGCTGCATGTCCGTCGGGAAGCCGGGATAGGGCAGGGTTTTCAGGTTGGCGCGGCGCAGATGCTTCGCGCCCTTGACGAGGACAGAGTCCTCGTATTCCTGGATGATCGTGCCGGTCTCTCGCAGCTTGGCGCTGATGCACTCGAGGTGCTTGGGGATCACGTTCTTGATCAGCACTTCCCCGCCGGTCGCCGCGGCGGCCACCATGTAGGTGCCGGCCTCGATCTGGTCGGGGATGATGGAATAGGAGCCTCCGTGCAGCTTCTCGACGCCGTTGATCTTCACGGTGTCGGTGCCTGCGCCGCGGACGTCGGCGCCCATGGAGTTCAGGAAGTTCGCCAGATCGACGATGTGCGGCTCTCTCGCCGCGTTCTCGATGATCGTGCGCCCGCGGGCCGTAACGGCGGCGAGGATGATGTTCATCGTCGCGCCGACGGAGACCTTGTCAAGATAGATGCGCGCCCCGCGCAGGCAGCCTTCCGGCGTTTCGGCGATGACGAAGCCGTTGCGCACTTTCACATCTGCGCCGAGCGCCGTCATGCCCTTGATATGCTGTTCGATGGGACGAACGCCGAAATTGCAGCCGCCGGGCATGGTCGTCTTGGCCCTGCCGAAGCGCCCGAGCATCGCGCCGATCAGATAGTAGGACGCGCGGATCTTTCTGGTCAGATCGTATGGCGCGTCCACGCAGCGCGCGGAGGAGCTGTCGATCTCGATCGTCGTACGGTTGATGAATCTGACCCTGGAGCCAAGATGGCTGAGAATGGTCAGCAGCATATCCGCGTCGCTGATCTGCGGGATATTTTCGATCCGACAGACGCCGTCTACCAAAAGCGCCGCGGGGATGATCGCAACAGCCGCGTTCTTCGCGCCGCTGATCTCCACTTCGCCGCGCAGAGGCGCGCCGCCGTTAATAACATACTTTTCCACGTTCATGCACCTTTCCAGCAATCGGGCCATAGCCCGATTTTAGATTTTATCATACAGTTCGTCAAAAGGCAACCATTTTGTGGTACTGTTTCACAAAAACACTAAATCTTGTATCTGCCTCCGGCGTCGAGCAGGCGCGCCGCCTTCAGCACGGCAATGACCGTCTTGCCGTCCTCCAGTTCGTTGCGGTCCGCCATCGCCGCGAGCTCGGCGAGGGGATGCTTCTCGACATTCAGAAACTCGTCCTCGTCGAGATGGGCCCTGCCCGCGTGGAGGCCGCGCGCGAGATAGAGATGGAGCACTTCGGAGGAAAAGCCGGGAGAGGTCAGACACTTCCCGAGCGGGATCAGTTCGTCGGCGGTGAAGCCGGTCTCCTCGCCGAGCTCGCGCACAGCGCATGCAAGCGGGTCTTCGCCGTATTCCAGCTTGCCTGCCGGGATCTCCAGCAGCTGGCGGGAAAAGGGATAGCGGAACTGTCGCACCATGTAGCAGACGCCGTTGTCGTCCAGCGGCAGGATGCCCACGCCGCCGGGGTGCTCGACGACCTCGCGCCGTACGATCTTGCCGTTTTCCAGCTGCGCCCGGTCCAGTCTGACCTTTACGATCACGCCGTCGTATTTGATCTCGCCGTCTATCCGCTTTTCGACGCATTCCATAGCGCATCCCTCCCGAAATAACCAAATCAATTTACATAATATTTCATGTTGAGTATAACACGATCCTTCCGCAATTTCCATACTTTTTTATATTAAATATGGCCTTGAAATGATAAAAATGCCCGGATGCTAAACAAAACAGGAATAATATCGTTTCACTTCCGCCGCATTTGTTTACGCCGCGGTAACACATATTTTCTTTCCGGGCCGCTGTTCACAAATAATGCTTTTATTTTCCCGGGCGATGTGATAAGATACCACGCGAGGATGTGAGAAAATGGCTGCCAAGCTCATGGGCGTGAAGGAGATCACCTCCAACCGCAAAGCTTTTCATGAATACTTCGTGCTCGAGCGCTATGAGGCAGGGATCGAGCTGTGCGGAACGGAAGTCAAATCCATCCGCGCGGGCAACGTCAATCTCAAGGACTCCTTCTGCACGATCAAGGGCGGGGAGCTCTTCGTCCGCGGCATGCACGTCTCCCCTTATGAGCACGGCAACATCTTCAACCGCGACCCGGTACGGCCGCGCAGGCTGCTGATGCACAAGCGCGAGATCCTGCGTCTCAACGCCCGCGTCATGCAGGACGGCGTGGCGCTCGTCCCGCTGCGGATGTATTTCAAGGACAGCCGCGTCAAGCTGGAGCTGGGGCTTTGCAAGGGCAAAAAGCTGCACGACAAGCGCGACAGCGAAGCCGAGCGGCAGTCGAAGCGCGATATCGAGCGCGCGATGAAAAACGCAGAATGAAAGGACAAAAAACATGAGCAATCCCATCGTCACCATCGAAATGGAAAACGGCGGCGTCATGAAGGCCGAGCTCTATCCCGAGATCGCACCCAACACCGTAAACAACTTCGTATCCCTGTGCCGAAAGGGCTTTTACAACGGCGTGATCTTCCATCGCGTCATTTCCGGATTCATGATCCAGGGCGGAGACCCGGAGGGGCGCGGCATCGGAGGCCCCGGCTACTCCATCCGCGGCGAGTTCAGCGCCAACGGCTTTAAAAACGATCTTCTCCACAGCCGCGGCGTGCTGTCGATGGCGCGCACGATGGCGCCCGACTCCGCCGGCAGCCAGTTCTTCATCATGCACGAGGACGCGCCCCATCTCGACGGTCAGTACGCCGCCTTCGGCAAGCTCATCGAGGGGCTGGACGTTCTCGACAAGATCGCGAACACGCGCGTGGACTACAACGATCGGCCGCGTGTGCCGCAGGTCATGAAGAAGGTCACGGTCGAGACCTTCGGCGTCGATTACCCCGAGCCGGAGAAATGTTGAGTTAAGTTTTTAGTTTTCAGAGTTTAGTTTTCAGCGCTCATTATCGAACCGTTGTTCTTTACAAAAACGAAAGCTTGCCTTTCGTTTTTGAGAGGAAGATTTGATCCATCGGTCAATGCTGCCGCGCTCTGCGCGACAACATAACCTAATAGATCAAATCTGACGAGGGGATGTACTGGTTTCGACGGGGGTGCGGAGACAGGAACAGCGGGCGGATGCGCCTGGCATCCATAAAACGGGCAGCTTATAAATCAAAGAACAACGACAACACTGTTCTTCTCGCCGCTTAATGCGCGAGCGTCTCTTCCGGGAGTCCCACGGCCCGGTATGAGGCGTCGATGAGTGGGGACCGTGAGTACGCAAAGCTTTGAGCGTGCCATGCATCATGAAGCTACCGAGTCCGCGAGCATGACGGCTTGCGCACGGGCAAGGGAACGCAAATAACCGTCTGCGCCCGGAGAAATTCCTGAGGAAGCGCTTTCGGACGGGAGTTCGATTCTCCCCATCTCCACCACGTCGTCGCGGACTGCAAATCGTTCGCGACGACTTTTTTTGCTTCGCGGCAAAAGTCATCTCTCCCTCATTCCGTCACTCCTCCATTCGAAAGCAAAGCCTTACGGCCGCTTCATGCCTCGGCGGATCTTGATCGCGGTTTCATCTATGCTCTGTTACTGAGTTGGAACACCGCCATTGATTTTTCTGCTTTTTCGTGTTACGATTCTGATACTTACAATCCGATCTGAACGATCCTGAGAAGCGTTTGTATATGGCCTCTGCTTTACGTCTGTTCTTGGAGGATGATTGTTTTGAACAGCCTGATTGCATCCGTCGAGCATGAACTTCGTCTGGCTTTAACCATTGCCCGTCATTCGAAAAAAATGAAACAATACGATTTGGCCAGAGCCCGGGAGGAGATTGCAAAGCTTGACCTTCCAGATAAAGAGTCCCTTCTGCGCGCATATACTCGTGATTACAGAAGGTATCGCGCTACTTTTGACGAATATTATTATTTTTATCAGTTTTACAGGCTGTCCGATGCGGAAAAGCGTGAGTTTCTCACCATGCGCAGGCTTCAGACCATTATTCAAAAATATATGCTTAAATACGGGGAGCAATCGAGAATCACCGGCTCCAAACCGTGCTTTTTAAAAACCTTTTCTCCTTTTATCAAAAGAAAATGGATGCGGGTTGACAAGAAAAGCAACCCGCGGGAAGTCCAGGCATTTCTTGACAGCTTCGATGTAATCGCAAAGCCTACAGGTTCTTCCAGCGGAACAGGCGTTTATAAGATCATGCGCGGCCACGGCCGCGCGGAGGAGATCCTGAACGGAAAGCTTCCTATACTGTTGGAACAGTGCATCAGCAGCGAGAAGGAAATAGCAGCGTTTCATCCCGCCTCATTGAACACGGTAAGGCTTCTTACCCTCTCAAACGGGAAGGATGTCTCGATCCTCGGTGCAGCATTAAAGACGGGCAACAACGGATCTGTTTTTGACAACGCCGCCGCCTCCGGCGGTTACTTTGCGGAGATAAACCCCGAGACCGGTGTTATCATCAGCGACGGAATAACGGTAAAAGGGGTCGAATCGGCCGTACATCCGGTTAGTGGAAAGATGTTTATGGGATTTGAGATCCCCAGATGGCATGAGCTGATCGAAACATGCCGGGCCGCGGCTCTTTTCAATTCCAGAATAACGCTCGTCGCGTGGGACTTTGCTGTCACTCCGCAAGGGATAGAGATTATTGAGGCAAACAGTATCCCCTCTCCCGAGCTGCATCAGATGCCACTCCATAAAGGGATAAGCAAAAAGATGTTCTCTACGATGGACGAACTCGGATTGTCGTACAGGGACGCTTTGTTCTGGGCTAAAATCCTGTGGTTTTTCATTTAGTTTTTTTGTTCCTTCAAGGCATCAGGATAAAACGTTTTCCACATGCCTTCTTTCTTCACACTATATGCATAATGCTTTTGACCGATGTGCCGGCGCCGAAAACAGCACATCGGTCTTTTTTCATTTCTGCCGCCTCCCAGTTCTTTGCGAGCGGACGCCTGTTGCCAAGCAGACGACAAAGCGGCTTTGATTCTCCCCCCATCTCCGCAGAAACCCATCTCCGCAGAAAACGGAAACGCCGCCCGTGAGGGCGGCGTTTTTGTCCGTCATAAAAGCAGAGAAGATCGAACCTGGCGGATATTATCATTCGGCCGGAAAAGTGTGGGCGGTCCGTATTCAAAAAAACAAGCTCCCCGGAGACCGGGGAGTTTGTTTTCGTTGCTGTGGGAAAATGCTTTCTGCTCAGACTCAGGCCTGCTGAGCGTACCAGAAGAAGAAGTAGCCCATGCCGGTGTAGCCGACATTGGTCAGGCCGTTCATGCAGTACATATTGGTGTAGTAGTAGATCGGGCAGACCGGGAAGCCGCCTTCGCCGAAGAGGGTCTCCTCAGCGCGGTAGAGCAGAGCGTCACGCTCGGGGCCGGCCAGAGAGGCCTTGGCCTGGGTGATGTCGGCGTCAAAGCTCTCGTCGGAGTAGAGGCCGTAGTTGTAGGAGTTGCCGGTGACCATCAGCTCGAGGTAGGTGACGGGGTCGTTGTAGTCGGCGATCCAGCCGAGACGGGCGACGCCGAAGCCGTGCTCGCTCAGGCCGTTGGTGTAGGTGGCCCACTCCTGGTTCTCCAGGGTGATGTTCATGCCGAGAACGTCCTGCCAGTCATGGCCGCAGGCCTCGGCAATAGCCTTGTGGGTCTCGGAGGTGTTGAAGTTGTAGACGACGGTGGTGCCGGAATCCCAGGCGCCCTCGGCGACAGCCTCGTCGTAGAGCTGCTTGGCCAGCTCGCACTTGCCGGCGTAGGTGCTCAGGTCGGCGTCGGGATACATCTTCTGCAGGGTGTTGTAGAGCGCGCCGAGCTCGGACACGCCGAAGGCAAAGTCGGTGCCGGTGGAGTCGAGGATGCCGGAGGCGACAAAGCCGGTAGCCGGGACCTGACCTCCCTGGGTCACGTTCTCGACGATGTTGTCACGGTCGACGGAGAGGACCATGGCCGCGCGGACACGCCAGTCGGTGATCTTGGAGCAGTTCAGGTACAGGTAGTAGGTGCCGACGTAGGGGTTGATGAAGCAGTCGCCGGAGGCCTGGAGATCCGCGATCAGGTCGGTCGGGAAGTTCTCGATGAAGTCGTACTCGCCGGACTGATAGGCGGAGAGGATCGCGGTCTCGCTGTCGGAGAGCCACCACACGATGGCGTCCGGGCCGAGGTTGGCCGCGTCATAGTAGTACTCGTTGGGCTCCATGCGGAGGTAGCTGTCGTGGACCCACTCGACGACCTTGTAGGGGCCGTTGACAACGATGTTGGCGGGGTCGGTCCAGTTGTCGTTGCCCTCAACGACGTCCTGACGCAGAGGAACGAGGGAGGCGAAGGCGCACATCTCGAGGAAGTAGGCGCAGGGCGCCTCGAGGGTGATCTCGAGGGTCTTGTCGTCGACGGCCTTGATGCCGAGCTCGCTCTTGTCCTTCTCGCCGGCCTGGATGGCGGCGGCGTTCAGCACGATGTTGTCAAGGAAGTAGCCGTAGTCGGAAGCGGTCGCGGGATCGACGAGGCGCTGCCAGCTGTAGACGAAGTCGCCGGCCTTGACGGGCTCGCCGTCGGACCAGAAGATATCGTCGCGCAGGGTGAAGGTGTAGACGCACAGGTCGTCGGAGACCTCGTAGGACGCGGCCTGGCCGAGAACGACCTCGGTGTTCTGCATGTTCGCGTCATCGGCCGGGTTCTCAGCGACCATCTTATACTTCATCAGGTTCTCGAACTGGTGCTGGGTGTAGGTGGAGCCGTCGACGGAGCTGATGAGGCCCGGGTCGATGGTCTCGGGCTCGGACGCGATGCAGGCGTTGATCACGAAGGGCTCATCGGCTGCGGGAGCGTCGTTGCTCGCGGGGGCATCGTTGGCAGCGGGGGCTGCGGGGGCGTCGTTGCTCGCGGGGGCTGCGGGGGTGTCGTTGGCAGCGGGAGCGGGCGCAGCGGACTGTCCGCAGGCGGCCAGCGCAAAGAGCATGCACAGCGCAAGCAGCAGAGCGATTGTCTTTTTCATAGTTTTCCTCCTGTTTTTGATTTGTAAAAGCTCACTCAGCGAGCTTATTACCATGTTTGTCAGCCCTTCTCAAGCAAATGACAGGCCGCGAAGTGACCGGGGCCGTACTCCTTGAGCCTGGGCTGTTCGGCGCTGCAGCGCGCGGTGGCGTAAGGGCAGCGCGTGTGGAAACGGCAGCCGCTCGGCGGGTCGAGAGGGCTGGGGATGTCGCCCTCGAGCAGGATGCGCTGCCGCGCGCGGCTCTTGACCGGGTCGGGCAGCGGCACGGCGGAGAGCAGCGTCTGCGTATAGGGGTGGATGGGATGACTGCAGAGCTCATAGCTCTCGCCCAACTCGACCATCTGGCCGAGGTACATCACGCCGATGCGGTTGGAGATGTGGCGCACGACGCTGATGTCGTGGGCGATGAAGAGATAGGTCAGGCGCTTTTCGGCCTGCAGGTCCTCGAGCATGTTGACCACCTGCGACTGGATCGACACGTCCAGCGCGGAGATCGGCTCGTCGCAGACGATGAACTCCGGCTCCACGGCCAGGGCGCGGGCGATGCCGACGCGCTGCTGCTGGCCGCCGGAGAACTCGTGCGGGAAGCGGTTGGCGTGCTCGGTGTTGAGGCCCACCTCGTCGAGGAGCTCGTTGATGCGCTCGCGCCGCTCGGCCTTGCCCGGGCAGAGCTTGTGGATATCGAGCGCCTCGCCCACGATCTCCCCCACGGTCATGCGCGGGTCGAGAGAGGCCGAGGGATCCTGGAAGATGATCTGCATCTTCCTCCGATAGGGCAGCATGTCCGCGGCGATCTTCTGCTCGCTGTCGTAGATCGGCGTGCCGTCGTAGACGATGCGGCCGCTCGTCGGCTCGTAGAGGCGGATGATCGTGCGGCCGAGCGTGGTCTTGCCGCAGCCGGACTCGCCCACGAGACCGAGGGTCTCGCCCTTGTAGATCGAAAAGCTCACGTCCTCGACCGCCTGCACGTAGCGCCTGCGGCGGAAGATGTTGCCCTTGACCGCGAAATACTTGCGGAGATTCGTGATCTCCAGAAGGACCTTCTTTTCTTCGTTCACGTCCGGTCCTCCTTTCCGGCCTGATCCCTGAAGTGAAGCCAGCAGGCGGAGATATGGCCCTCGCCGACCTCGGCGAAGGGCGGCTTTTCACGCAGACAGATCTTCATGCAGTCCCGGCAGCGCGGGCCGAAGTTGCAGCCCTGCGGCGGGTTGAGCAGGTCGATGGGCGTGCCCTCGATGGGGATGAGCCGTTCCTTGCCCTCCTCGTCCAGACGGGGCGTCGAGGCCAGCAGGCCCTTGGTGTAGGGGTGCTGCGGGTTGTAAAAAATGTCGTTGACCGGGCCCTGCTCGACGATGTGGCCCGCGTACATGACGCTGACGCGGTCGCAGATCTCCGCGACGACGCCGAGGTTGTGCGTGATGAAGATGATGGAGGTGTTCTCCTTCTTCTGCAGGGCCTTCATCAGTTCGAGGATCTGCGCCTGGATCGTCACGTCCAGAGCCGTGGTCGGCTCGTCCGCGATGAGCAGCTTCGGCTCGCAGATGAGCGCCATGGCGATCATCGCGCGCTGGCGCATGCCGCCGGAGAACTCGTGCGGATACTGGTCGATGCGCTTCTCGGCGTTGTTGATGCCGACAAGCTCGAGCATCTCGATGGCGCGCTTGCGCGCCTGTTCCTTGGTATAGCCCTTGTCGTGGCACAGCAGCGCCTCGACGAGCTGGTTGCCGATGGTGTAGACGGGGTTGAGGCAGGTCATCGGGTTCTGGAAGATCATGCTGACCTTGTTGCCGCGGAACTGCCGCATTTTCTCCTCGTCGTACTCGAGCAGGTTCTCGCCCTCGAACTCGATCGTGCCGCCGACGACCTTGCCGGGGCTCTGCAGCAGACCGATGATGGAATAGGCCTCGACGCTCTTCCCGGAGCCGGACTCGCCCACGATGCCCATGACCTCGTTGTAGCCCAGGGTGTAGGAGATGCCGTTGACGGCCTTGACCTCGCCGGCGGGGGTGAAGAAGGAGACCTTCAGGTCTTTGACCTCCAGCAGTGTTTTCTTTTCGTCCATGCTCTTGCTCCCCCCTTACTTCTTCAGGCGCGGATCGAGCGCGTCGCGCAGACCGTCGCCGACGAGATTGAGCGTCAGCACCACGACCGTGAGGATGACGCCCGGGAAGATCAGGCGGTAGGGATAGAGCGAGAGAGTCTCCAGCGCGTCCGAGCACAGCGAGCCGAGACTCGCCATCGGGGCGGAGACGCCCAGGCCCAGGAAGGAGAGGAAGGACTCGAGGAAGATCGCGCTGGGGATCTGCAGGCAGGTCGTGATGACGAGCTGGCCCACGCAGTTGGGCAGCAGATGCCGCCGGATGATCCGTCCGTTCGCGGCGCCGAGCGCCGTGGCGGCGGTGACGTACTCCTGCTGCTTGAGCTGCAGCACCTGGCCGCGCACGATACGGGCCATCGTGACCCAGTAGAGCAGCGCGAAGGTGATGAAGATGCTCACGATGCCGGAGCCTAGATCGCCCAGGCCCTGCGCGAAGGCGGAGGTGCTGGTGTCGAACCAGTTCTGAAGCGGATCCTTGAGTACGACCTGCAGCAGCAGGACGATCAATACCTCGGGGATCGAGTAGATCAGCTCGACGATACGCATCATCACGAAGTCGACCGCGCCGCCGGAGAGACCGGAGATCGCGCCGTAGATCGAGCCGATGACCAGCACGATCAGCGCCGCGACGACGCCAATGATGATCGACACGCGCGTGCCGTACATCGTGCGGGCCATGATGTCGCGCCCGGCGGAGTCGGTGCCGAAGACGTGGGGGAACACGCGGTTGACGAGCTTGATCTCCGTCGCGCCCTCGGCGGGCGTATCGGTGAACTCGATTGGCTTGTAATCCTTGTATTCGCCGTTCTTGATCGCGGATTCCTTGACGACGATCAGCGGCTCCTCCGCGCCGGAGTTGAGGATGATGACGCTCTTCTCGACGGCCTTCGTCAGCGTGAAGGCGTAGGTCCGGCCTTTATAGCGGATAAAATAGTCTCCCTTCGACAGGGCCGTGATGCTGCCCCGCTGCAGCGCCGTGGCATAAAAGCCGTCGCAGCTGCCGGCGATCGAGCGGACCGTCTCCTCGCCCTTGGAGTAGGTGAAAGGAGCCAGCTTCTGGGAGGAGCGGTACTGATCCCCATAGCTGTACGGGATCAGCTTCGGGCCCACGAAGGCGAAGAGCAGGCACAGCGTGAACACCGCCAGCGCCACCATCGAGACGGTGTTGGCGCGGAAACGACGCCAGGCGTCGCGCCAGTAGGACACGCTCTTGTGTTTTTCGACCATCGAGGCCTTTTCCTCGTCCGCGGCGGGGCTGAAATCCTCCTCCGTCAGCGGCGGGAGAACGGGCGGGATCTTGTCGGGATCGACCTGGAAGGGGCTGAGCTTGGCAAATTTACCGTCCATCGATCAGTCCTCCTTTGAGGTCAGCGTGATGCGCGGATCGACGATCTTATAGGCGATGTCGACCACGAGGTTCATCAGGATGACCAGCGCGGAGAGCACCACGGTGGTGGCCATGATGACGGGATAGTCGCGGCTGAGCACGCTCTGGACGAAGTATTTGCCCAGCCCGGGGATGGAGAAGGTGGACTCGACCACGAAGCTGCCGGTGATGATGCCGGCCATGACGGGGCCGAGATAGGTGATCACAGGGATGAGGGAGTTGCGCAGCGCGTGCTTGAGGATCAGCGCGCGCGTCTTGACGCCCTTGGCGCGGGCGGTGCGGATATAGTCCTGGTTGATCGCGTCCAGCATGCTCGTGCGCGTGAGCTTGGCCACGTAGCAGGTGTAGTAAAACGACAGGCTGATCACCGGCATCACGTAGCTCTTGAAGTCGGGCAGGCTGCCGCTGAGCGTGGGCAGCTTCTGCAGCTTCACCGCGAAGGTGACGAGCAGGAGCGTGGCCAGCACGAAGGTCGGCACCGCGACGCCCACCGTTGTCACCACGCGCAGGAAGCCGTCGATCCATTTGCCGCGGTTATAGGCCGCGATGCAGCCGAGCGGGATGCCGATGACGACCGCCAGCAGAAGCGCGTAGAGACCGAGCTTGAGCGAGAGAGCGAATTTTCCCTGGTGGAAGATGATCTTGGAAACGCTGGTACCCTCCTGCATTTTCAGAGAGGTCCCCAGGTCGCCTCGCGCGTAGTTTTTGATATAGTTGAACAGCTGCACGTACAGCGGTTTGTCCAGACCGTATTTGGCGTTGGCCCGCGCGATCATCTCCGGGGTGGATTTCTCCGTCAGGAAGGGGCTGCCCGGCACGGCGTTCATCAGCAGAAAGGTGATGCAGATGATGACAAGCAGCGTCAGGATCGCCACCGCTATGCGTTTTACGATATATCCGGCCATTTCTTTCCCCCGTTTTTTCGGAATGCCGCCTCGAAAGTGGAGATGACTGACGCAGCATACCAAAAGGATTCCAATATAGAAGTGATTATAAAGCACAGGTTTTGATTTTGCAATTTAATTCGCAGAAGAAGGCCAAAGTTTGTCGGCATTGGCAAGCCTGCCTAAAAATACTCTCATCCATTTATGCAATTTGCCGCAATAACAGCCTATGCAAGGCAAAAACAGCGGCAGACGAAAAGTCTGCCGCTGTTTTTTTGTATCGTTTGCGCTCTCAGTCCTTTGCGGGCGGGTACTCGTTGCAGAGAAGACGGTAGGGCGGCTCGTCCTCCTCGATCGTAGGGAAGCGGCCGAGCGGTTCGTAAAAACGGTTGTCGCAGTTGTCGTCGTTGCACATCGACACCTCGCCGACGAGGACCTTCTCGCCGTCGGCCGGGATGTAGAACTCATGGTAGTAATAGGGATAGAGCGACAGGCTCTCGCCGGGGCGGAGCACGATCTCGCTGCCGGCCTTCACATAGTAGCGGCGGCCGTCCTGACAGATCAGCACGTCGGTGTCGAGCAGTCTGCCCTCGTCCTCCCTGTCGGCGTTCCACAGACGGAACACGATCGTACCGCCGCCGCGGTTGATGATGTCCTCCATCTTGTTCCAGTGGAAGTGGTTCGGCGAGACCTGGCCGGGATAGAGCATCATGATCTTTTCGGCATAGGTCTTGGTGTACTTCGGGTCGTGGACGTTGCCGTTGCGGATGGTGATGAGGGACAGGCCCTTGACGGCGAAATTCCCCTCGCCGTAGTCCGTGATGTCCCAGCCGAGGGCGTTGTCACGGATCTCGTCGTACTCATGACCCTTGCTCTGCCATTCCTCGGGCGTGAAGCTGAGGAAGGGGGGCAGCGCGAAGCGGTACTCTTTGAGCATGGCCTCAAAGTCCCGGATGATGGCGTTGATCTGCGAGCGTTTCATGTCGCTTCCTCCTGATGATATGATGATGTTTATTGCTCTTTTTTATTCGGCCGTGCGGATCGCGGCCAGGGCCGCGTCGATCTCCTCCTGCCCGTCAAGGACGGTGAAGACCAGCTCGTTCCGTTCTTTTGCCAGAGGCGCCAAACGGTGCAGGTCTCCCCTCTCCTCGTGCCGGAGCCTTCCGTAGACGCTGGAGTTGGCGGGCTCGAGCCCCAGCACGTAATCGCCCGAGGCAACGGACTTCCATTCCATAAAATACGGCAGGTTTTCCGTATTCCAGCTGATCTTCAGGCCAAGCGACAGCTTGTCGTTGACCACGCAGGCGCACATCTTTCCCTCTTCGTCGGGGATCGGCTCGTGGATGAACACGTATTCCGGCTCGTTGTCCTTCGGCGCATCCATGACGTTCCAGCGCGCGGCGTGCGGCGCGGAAAACTCCTCGCGCGGCGTGACCTTTCCTGTGGGGACAAAGAGCCGCGTCCCCTCGTCAAGCAGCGGATAGCCGATATTGATGTGATAGAGCAGCATCAGCGGCTCGTCGCGGAAGGACTGGTTTTCGATCTCGTCCGTCAGCGTAAAGGATTTCTGCCCGAAAACCGTCCGCAGGCTGCGGCGCAGAACGAGGTTTTCTCCGAACAGCTCCGCCTCGCGCATCTCGCCGCGCACTTCCAGCACATACTCCTCACCCTCCCAGCGCGCGTCCGCGCACAGATGCTCGGCCGGCGTGGTGCGGATGCGCCCGTGCATGGGGTAATCCTTTCCTTCGATCGTGCAGGGAGCGCAGATATTCTCCAGTCCCGCCGTGAAGAACAGCCCGCCCATGATGCTGCGCAGCGCTTCCTGCCCGTGAGTGTCGTAGTTGTTGCGGCCCTGCAGGCCGGGCTTGGATAAAAAACTGAAGTTGACGCCGCGGTATGAAAGCTCGGCGACGTCCAGACATTTGTCCGCCAGCGCCGTGAAGCGCAGCGGCCCGTTGACCAGCTCCACCGCCCGCGTCTGCGCGCGTCCCTCCGTGAAGGAGAGCGTGCGGATCGAGGCGAGCTGCTGGAGGCTGCCCGTTTTGCTCAAAAGTTCCCGTTTATCCATGGCTCACTCCAGATTGGCATGATAGCGCCACAGCGCCTTCATATCCAGTTTCTTTTCCTCGATGATCATTTTGGCGAGGATGTCCCCCAGCAGGAGCAGCGACTGCTCGAAGAGGGTGGTCATCGGCTGGCAGGAGTCGATCTCGTCGTCAAGATACTGCTTGGTGCGCACGGGGATGCGGACCATGTAATCCGCGATATCGCGCATCTCGCTGTTGGGATTCGAGCCGATGTGAACGATTTTGCAGTCCACGCTCCGCCTCGCCTTGCGGGCAATGCCCAGCGGGAAGAGCGAAGAGCCCGAGCCCGAACCGACGATCAGCAGATCGTCCCTGTTCAGATGCGGCTCGGTGATCTCGCCCACGTAATGGGCGCGGACGCCCAGATGCGCAAGGCGCTTGCACACGCACTGCAGCGAAAGCATGACGCGCCCGACGCCCACGAAAAAGACCTGATCGGCCGAGAGGATATCGTCCTTCAGCCTTTCGAGCGCGGTCGGATCGACGCTTTCGAGCGCGCGCCCGAGCTCGTCCAGCACGTCGCGGCGGGCGGCGTCGTAGCGTTCGGAAAAGCTCTCCGCCATCACGCTTTTCCCCCTTTCAGAATCTCGGCGCGCAGGGAGAGCATTTTCCCGAGGCTCTCTTCAAGCTCGCCGCGGCGCAGGCAGGTGCTGCCCAGCACGAACTGGTCGGCGATATCGCCCCACTCGCGGATGTTTTCCCGGGAAATGCGGCCGTCGAGACTGATGCGCGTATCGAGCCCGCGCGCGTCGATCATCGCGCGCAGTTCGCGGATCTTGCGCCCGGCATAAGGCACCTGCGCCTCATTCTTCGCAGAGGCAAAGCCCGGATTGATAAGCATCAGCAGTACGCTGTCGCACTTTTCCAGCACATAGTCGAGCGCGCAGAGCGGCGTGGAGGGCTTGAGCGCCACGCCGGCGCGCACGCCGCATGCGTGGATGCGGTTGAGCATGCCGTCGATATGGCGCTGCGTTTCGGCGTGGAAAACGATCTGCTGCACGCCGATGTCCAGCAGCTCGTCGATGAAGTAATCCTGCGGGTCGGTCATGATGTGGCAGTCGAAGGCGAGATCTGTCCTGCTCCGCAGCTGGCGCACAGTCTCAAGCCCCAGCGGCATGCTGGGGCTGAAATGTCCGTCCAGGATATCCACATGCAGCAGCTCGACGCCGCCGCGCTCAAGGATGCGGATCTGGCTTTCGAGGCTGCAGTGGTCAAGCGTAATGAGCGAGACCGTATAGGCGCAGCCGCCCCAAAGATCGTTTTTCACGCAAGCGCCTCCGCTTCCGCGCGCGTCGGCAGCGAGCTCATCGCGCCCTTCTTCTGCACGCAGAACCAGCCGCACTTGTTGCCGTAGTCCAGCGCGCGGCGCAGCAGTTCCTCCGTCAGATCGGAGGGCTTTTCCAGGCCGCCGATGCGCAGCGCGGAGAGGAAGCCGCCCCAGAAGGCGTCGCCCGCCCCCGTCGCGTCGACGCAGACGGCCTTGCGCCCCGGGATGTCGAAGGTCTTTCCGTCGAAGAAGCAGCGCGCCCCTCTCTCGCCGAGCGTTTCCACCACGGCGCGGATGCCGTAGCGCTCCATCATGGCCGGAACGCCCTCCTCGCCGCAGAAGAGCGCGGCCTCCTCCTCGGAGAGCTTGAGCGCGTCCACACAGGGCAGGATGCGGCGGACGGCGGCGGCGCAGGCGTTGAAATCGCCGTTCCACATCAGATCGCGGTAATTGAGATCAAAGCTGACGAAGCGGCCGTGCGCGGCGGCAAGGCGCAGCGCCTTCTCGGTGGCTTCCGCCTCCGGCGAAGCGGAGAGCGAGCAGCTGCCCGCGTGCACGATGACGGAATCCGCGACGTCCTCCTCGCGGACGTCGTCCTCGGAGAGGAGCATATCCGCGCCGGGCTTGCGGACAAAGGTAAAGCTGCGGTCGCCGCTCTCGTCGAGCGTGACGAAGGCCATCGTGGTGACGGCTTCTTTGCAGAGCGTCTCCTTGACGACCTCCACGCCGTTCTCACGCAGAACGGAAAGGAGGAAGCGGCCGAAATCGTCGTCGCCCACCGAACAGCACATGGCAGAAGAAATCCCCTGCCGCGCCGCGGCCACCGCCACGTTGGCCGGCGCGCCGCCGGCATTGCGCACATAACTCCCGCTCTCGGAGCCGGGAATAAAGTCGATGACCATCTCGCCGATACAGTAAAGGTCTCTCATCAAAGGTCCTCCTGATTCGAAAAATCCGTTATCATAGTAGCATATCCTCTCTCTTCGGACAAGCCTTTGTTTTTCTTGACCTCCGGGGTGAGATTGTATTATAATCTGCTCGCCTGCAAGCAGGCGCAGAAAGGAGCCCGTCATGGCCCAAATCCGGCTTGCCGCCTTCGATCTGGACGGCACCCTGCTGAGAGAAGACAAGACGCCCGGCGTCTTTACGCTGCAGACGCTCGAGCGTGTGCTCGACAGCGGCGTAGAGGTCGTCCTCGCCAGCGGGCGCAGCCGCGGCATCATCCCGCGCGTCCTGCTGGAAAACCCGCGTATCCGCTACGTCATCTCCTGCAACGGGGCGGTGATATGGGATCTGCGCGAAAAGCGCGCGGTGACGGAAGATCTCGTGCCCTTTGAAACGGCGCTGACCATCCTGCGCAAGGCCCGCGCGTACGACTGCGTGCGCGAGGCCTCCGTCGAGGGAATGATGTATGTCAGCGAGTATGACGTGGAAACGGAGATCCAAAGGATCTTTCCGAATCTGCGTGAGATGATGCACACGCTGCGTACGGCCGTCCCGGATGTGGAGGACTTTTTCGTTTCGCGCGGCGTGGGCGCGGAGAAGCTGCTGTTCTTCTATCCCACGAGCGAGTCGCGCGAGCCTCTTCGCCGCTGGATCGAGGAGCGCTTCGATCTCGCCCTTACCTCCAGCCACCCGCTGGCGCTCGAGGTAAACGCTCCCGGCATCAGCAAGGGCGCGGCGCTCAAAAAGCTCGCGCAGACGCTCGGCATCGCCCCGGAGCATGTGTTCGCCATCGGTGATTCGGAAAACGACGGGGAGATGATCTCTTTCGCCGGGACGGGCGTGGCCATGGGCAACGCCGAGCCGGCTGTGCTGAAGCTTACCGATCTTGTCACGGCCGACAACGACAGCGACGGCGCCGCGCAGGCCATGCGCAGATGGATACTGGAAGAAATCTGATCAAAAAGATAAAGGAGACTACACTATGCTCGTCAACATGTCCGAGATCCTCAAGCCGACGCTTGAAAATCATTTTGCCGTTCCCGCCTTCAACACCAGCTCCAACATGATCCTCACCGCTTCGATCGAGGTCGCCGAGGAGCTGAACGCGCCCGTTATCATCGAGATCCATCCCGATGAGCTGCGCTTCGTCAAGGAGAGCTTCGTCGCCGCCGTGCGCGCCGAAGCCAACCGCGCGAAGGTCCCCGTCTGCATCCACCTCGACCACGGCGCCAGCTTCGCCGACACGATGCGGGCGATCGGCTGCGGCTTCACCTCCGTGATGATCGACGGCTCCGCCCTCCCCTATGACGAGAACGTCGCCCTGGCGAAAAAGGTCGCCGAGGCCGCCCATGCCGCAGGCGTCAGCGTTGAGGCCGAGCTCGGCACCATCGGTACGATGGAGGGCAACGAGATCCATTACACCCAGCCCGAAGAGGCGAAGGATTTTGTCGCCTCCACCGGCGTCGACACGCTGGCCGTCGCCATCGGCACCCGGCACGGACTGTACCCGAAGGGCCTTACGCCCCACCTCGAGCTTGACCTTCTGCGGCGGCTGCGCGAGGCGATCGATATCCCGCTCGTGCTCCACGGCGGCTCCGACAACCCGGACAGCGAGATCGAGCAGGCCTGTCTGATCGGCATCTCGAAGATCAACATTTCCAGCGATATCAAGAAGGCCTTCTACGTGAAATGCCGCGAGGTGCTCGCCGACGAGAGCCTGCGCGAGCCCAACGCCATCTATCCGCCCTGCATCGAAGAGATGAAGAAGGTCATGCGCCACAAGTTCCGTCTCTTCCACGCGGACGGCAGGGCCGCTCTGTACTGATTTCCGCGCTCCGGAAAAGCCGCTCCTGCTTTCGGTCATTTTTTACGGAATTGACGCTTTTGTTTTGTGTATTCCGACAAACAAGAGCCGCCTTTCCGCGCAAATTCAACGGCTTTGTTGACAAACTGCTTAATCAGGAATAAAATCTTCTCATCTGAACGGCCTGAAAGTCTTCAGTACGTTCAGATGAGATTTTTATATGGAGGAAAAAAGAATGAAGAAACTGATTGCAGCGCTTCTGGCTC
>JAFRDM010000040.1 GCA_017403885.1 Oscillospiraceae bacterium | reverse complement strand
GCCCGCCGAGCCCGAGCAGCCCGCCGAACCGGAGCAGCCCGCCGAACCGGAGCAGCCCGCCGAGCCCGAGCAGCCCGCCGAGCCGGAGCGCTATGCGCATACGATCTCCGCTTCCTGCGGCGGTCAGGTCTTTGAAGTCAGCGGCATGCTTCCGAGCGACGCCGAGCTTCAGGTCGTGGCCATCCCGCTGGAGGTAGCGCAGAGGATCTATGAGACGCAGACCGGCGACGCGAGCGGAGAGACGACCGTCGTCTACGCTTACGACGTCTGCATCCTCTCCGGCGGCGAAAAGTACGATCTTGAAGACTACGGCGACAGCATTTCCGTCAAGGTCAAGAACCTGGCGGTGGAACAGCCCGTCGACGTACTGCACGTCAAGATCGACGTCACGAACGAGAACGGCGCGCTTGACGCCGACCAGCTGAGGATCGCCGAGACCACGAAAGTGGAGCAGGAGATCGTCGCTTCCAATGTGGAGGGGGACGAAGCTTTTTTCTCATTGGATAGCTGCTCCATCCTGACGTTCACCACGCAGGGCGAGGGCAGCGAGGGCGAAGAAGGCGACCGTGACGGCGAAGGCGAAGGCGGCGACGACCTTCTGCCCCCCGCGACCATCCACCAGATGATCCTGGATTGGTCCGACGATCACTATCTCCCCGGCGCCGAACACTATACCTCGAAGATCGCGTCGGACATCACGATGACCACCCCCTACGACGCCGACCATCCTCTCAGAGCGGGTCAGCTGGTCGAGTACTCGCTGTACTACGGCTTCCTTGATCCCGATACCTGGGGCCAGCAGTGGAACCCCGTGGCCGCCATGTACGACAGCTACGGTCCCAGCAAGGTTACTCTGCACCTGCCCAAGGAGCTCATCCTCAACGACGCCGGCGGCGGTCTGAATTACGACACGGCGGTGCAGGAAGACGGCTCCAGAATTTACACCATCAGCATCGATCCGGTGAACGCCGCGCAGGCGGACTTCTTCATGACGTTGAAGTTCTTTATCTGCGGCAACGGCACGGAAGACGCGGTCAGAGATTCCGAGAATCCCATCGTCTTCCCGGCTGACGCGGTGACCTTCTCCACGCAGTTCACCGTTGTCGACCGTCAGAAGCAGGCGCCCTCCTATGAGGTCAAGACCTACGAGCAGAGCATCGTCATGCCCCTGCAGAATCTCACCACCGTTTCCACCGACCAGTGGAAGGTGACGAAGGACCTGACCTCCGCCAGCCTCACCGACAACGACACGTACGTCACCTTCACGTGGGACGTCGGCGTCGGCCTGCTCTCCGGCACCGATATCAACAAGAACGCGAACTACTACAGCAACCCGGGCCGCGATCAGGTTGACCTCATCACCCTGACGGACACCTTTACCAAGGAACTCAGCAAGGCCGGCCTCACCATAGGTGATCCGGAGCTCTTCACGATCCAGAGGTATGACAACGACGCGCCCAACGCCGGCGCGAACCTGACGGCCGGGACTGCCGTGACCATCTGGAGCTCGGATGACGAGTTCGATATGGATTCCACGACCAACCTGCTGGTGATGGACCACTATCAGTCCATCGACTCCGACGGCGACCTGAACGGCGACACCTGGACGCCCACCTACACCAAGTACAAGGTCACGATGAAGTACCCGGTGGACAGCACATGGATCGCCCACTTCCCGGAGAGCGCTGGCTATACGCTGGACGTCGAAAACACGATGGCCATGCACGCCGAGCTTGCCAATCTGCCCGACCAGAACAACAGCGGCGAGGCCGGCGACGACGTTACGCTCCCGTACACGGGCGCTGCCACGCTCACGCTTACCAAGACGCTGAAGGACTACGGCAACAACGAGATCGATTACGATACCGACCAGACCACGCCCAAGAACTCCGCAATCTTCCCGGACTACTACGGCGAGATCGAATATACTCTCTCCTCCACGGCCGCTTTCACGGTCTACGAGCCGGACGAGACGACCGGCTTCAAGATCGCGAAGGATGACAACGGCAACGACATGACCGGTGCGGCCAGCTACACGATCAAGACGCACAAGGATTACCTCCTCGTTCCGGGCATCCCCTATACCGTGACGGAGAATCTTACGCCGAAGCAGCAGCTCGTCATGACCCAGTACAATTCCGCGGCAGAGCTCGCGGCCATGACGAACTACACACCCGCCGCGGACAGTACCTGGGCGGTCAACATGAAGAACCAGGAAACTGTCTACTCCATCAAGATCACCAAGTACGACGACGGCAACCAGACGGTCGGCGGCGCCACATTTGAACTCTACTTCAAAGACGGTGCGACCGAGAAGCTTGTCGGCAGCGACACGTCTACCGATGCCGGCTTCGCCTTCTTCGAGCGTCTGCCGCAGGGCACCTATGTTCTGAAAGAGACGCACGCGCCCACCAACTTCGCGGTCTCCGACGACAGCCCCTGGACGATCAACCTGCCCGACGATATCACGGACGGCACTCTGCAGCTGAAGAAGGACATCCACGACAAGCGCCTGAACGCCACGCTGACGCTGACCAAGTACGTCGGCACCGCGGAAGGCAGCAACGCCAAACCGGCCGCTGCCGCGACCTATGACTTCCCCGGCACCTTCGTGCTGCAGCGCAGCCTTGACCCGAATGCGACTAACTGGGAAACTGTGGCCGACGTTGACAGCTCCGTGAACGTCAACGGCCAGATCCAGGCCCTGCTCCCCGCCTTCACCGACGGCGCGGACCCGCAGACCTACTGGTACCGCTTCGAAGAGACGATCCCCACCGGCTATTATGATCCTCTCAGCAACAAGGAAGCCGGCCAGAAGGTCTACACCGATCCCATCCAGCTGGTCGATTCGAACGGCGCGGCGACCGACAAGGCGGTATCCCTCTACAACCGCCAGTACATCAAGGTCACTGTCAACAAGAACTTCTACGACAACAACGGCACCTCCAACAACGACTGGAACTACGTGACCGGCAAGACGGTCGACGTCACGCTCTACCAGTATGTGGAGTACGTGGAGAACGGCGAAACCCATTACACCATGACGCCGGTCACCGGCGGGGCCAAGCCCGTCGGCAGCGAGACGAGCGGCACGCTCAAAACCGCGACCTGGGAAGGTCTGCGTACATGGGACGAGAACGGCAGAAAGATCACCTATCTCCTCGATGAGGCCGAGGTGACCGGCTATTCCGACGGTTCCGGTCTGACGACCAAGGACGTCGAATATCCCGCCGGCACGACTAAGACCTATTACGTTATTCCCACTACTGGCAACAGCTCCGACCAGGTCACCTTCAGCACGCTGCTGAAGAACTACGAACAGGTGGTCCTGGTCAGGGCCTGGAAGCGCGACTGGAACAGACCCGCTTCGGTCATCCCCGGCGCCGAGATCACGGTCTACACCGATCCGGAATGCACCCATGTCGCCAAGAACGCCAAGGTCGCCCACACCTCGAACAGCGGCGGAAACGTCACCTACGACATCGCGAAGGATGCTGATCTGAGCGGCGTTTCGGTGGTATCCGGCGGCACGCTGTTCTATCTCAAGCCGGGCCAGATCTATTACTTCAAAGAGACCAAGGTTCCCGACAATACGCACTTCAAGGCTTTGGGCAACGCCGCCCTGAGCGCGAGCGAGTATCAGAACGCGAGCAACCGCGTGACCGGCGACGTGGCCACGACCGTGGGCGTGATCGACCTCAGAAACCCGGTGATCAGCGAGGACGGCAGCGCCTATGTGTATCACATCACGTGCCTGAACCAGTATGATCCTCGGGTCGCGATCAAGAAGGTCAGCAGCGCCGCGACCGGCACCCATATCAGCAACGCCAAGTTTGCCGCGTTCACCAAAAACGCGGACGGAAAATACGTGCCTTACCCGAACGCTGGCGACCAGTACGTCCTCGACGCGACGAACACCATGGTCAGCGACATGTATTTCCCGACGGGCACGACCTATTACTTCGCCGAGGTCCAGAAGCCGTCCGATGACTATCTGGATCCCAACACCAACTACGACCTCTATCATCAGATGGACAGCGCTTACGTCCAGGGTCAGGTGGTCGGCGGTCGCTACAACGGGCGGACGCTCACCTTCTATCCGGTGACGACGAGCAATAACCAGCCCTCGGCGCCGCGCGCGGAGAATTCGCCCAACTACAACTACGCGACCTTCACCTTCAAGAACATCCCCAACAGGGCCAAGCTGAAGGTCACCAAGTATCTCGACGGCGAGATCTCCAAGTCCGTCAGCTTCCCCATCACCATCACCCCGGGCGTGAACGGCGCGGAATCCACCACGCTGAACACCGGCGCGGACGGCACCGTCACCTTTGAGAATCTGCCCGTGAAGGACGCGCAGGGGGACTATATCACCTATACCGTTACCGAAACGCTGACCGGCACCGCAGCCACGACCTACTACAAGGTCTCCGACGGTCAGACGGCGGAGCTTACCCTGAACACGACCGGCAGCAACGTGACCGACAAGGACAAGCAGGGCAACCCGCTCAAGGTCGAGAACGCCACCCGCGTCGACCTTAAGGCGCGCAAGGTCTTCCGCAACGCCTGGCAGGCCGGCTGGACGACCCCGCCCGCCGTTGAGGGCGCCACCATCGGTCTCTTCGTCAGGGAAGGGGACAACTGGGTCCTGGTCCAGAAGGAAGGCCTGCAAAACCCGAAGACGAGCGACACGAACGGCCTTGTGGAGTTCCAGCATCTCGAGCGCGGCAAGGACTACGCCCTCGTCGAGCTTGCCTCCGGCCATGACAACATGTTCCCGTGGAAGGACGGCTCCTTCAAGGATTATCCCGAAGGCGGCGCCGGCTGCACCACCTTCCCCAATTCCCAGATCGGCAATTACAACGCCCTTGTGATCACGGCGGAGGAGATTGCCGTCTCCAACTCCGGCAGCGGCAGCGGCAGCGGGACCGGGACCGATACGGACAACAAGCCTCAGACGCTCTTCGATCTGGGCGATGTCATCAACTCCAACCACTGGGTCCAGTTCCACATCAAGAAGTGGATCGACGCCACCAAGGATCCCGTGACCGGTAAGTATCCTTATATGGATCTGCCCGGAACGGCGACTCCGAATGCCAGCGAGGGCGACTCCCCGCTGGACAACGCGGTGTTCGAGCTCTGGCGCATCGTTCTGCCCGAGGGCGTGGACACGGTCAACTTCAAAGAGACCGGCTGGAATTACCCCGCGGACGACGAGCTCCATAACTGGAAGTCGCTCGGCGTCTACTCCAGCGGCACCCTGTATACCTGGGACGGCGAGCGTATGGAGGGCGAATTCCTCACCGACGCCGACTCGGACATCAACGAGCGCTACATCTACCTGCTGGTGGAGAAGAACGCCGGCCCGAACGGCGGCATCATGGTGCCCAGCTTCAAGTACACCTTCTTCCATGCCTTGGGCACCGACTTTACGGTCACTGTCCCCGGCTACTCGCCGAGAGACAACACCTACGAGATGGATAAGGTCAAGCATGACGATATCATGAACACCAGGCCGTCCGGCGACGGCGGCGGCGTCATCTATCTTGCCAGCATCCGTATCGCCAAGTGGCGCGACAGCTACAACGAGACCACGGGACAGCTGACCAACGATTATCAGCCTCTGCCCGGCGCCCAGTTCGAGATCCGTGTCGGCAGCCCGACCGGCGCCGTCATGGCCAATCTGACGGTCGGCCTCGACGCCAACTACTCGGGCGGCAGCAGTTCCGATCCCAACGACATCAGGCCCTCGGTCGCCCAGACCGGCACCTATCTGCTGTCGTTCAACGACGACGGAACCTGCGACATCTACGACTACGAGACAGAAGAGACGATCGCCGACAACATTACGCCCGTGACTTTCGAATACACGGTCGGCGAAGGCGAGAACGCGGTCACCCGCACCGGCTACAAGGTCCTGGTCTACATCAAGGAGACCTGGGCTCCCGACGGCTACGGCTATGACAACAGCTGGTATCCGATGTGGCTGTGCTTCCTCAACGCCCGCGTGGGCAGTTCGTCCGGCGCCTCCTGGGTGTTCAACGACGCCTACTACGTCAGAAACAAGGTCCCCAACACCACGGATCCCAATTACCATGAGATCCTTCTGACGGATCAGGGCAGCCAGACCACCGCGCGCGTCAATTCTGCCTACACCTCCGACTCGTACTACACGGGCCTGCTCTACAAGGAAGAGCCCAGCTTCGTGCGTATCGTCGACTACCCGATGCACAACACCATGGTCACGGTCCACAAGTACGGCTACACCCCGACGAAGGATACTCTTGGACAGAATTCCACGGCTGCACATCTGGATACGCTCAGCCAGTCTGCGATCAACCGCGTCAGCCTCGGCAACGTCACCATGGTCATCCAGAAGAAGAACGACAACGGCGGCTGGGATTACTGGGATTACCGGGAGAACATCCCCGGCGAGATCGCCGAAGCCAAGTTCACGACCCTTCCCGACGGAACCTTCCAGTTCCCGGACGGCCTGCCCGAGGGCACCTATCAGATCTGGGAGGACAATCTCAACGAGAACACCGCGTATGAGATGGCCTATCCCGCCGGGCGCAACAGGGTCTTCACCGTGACCAAGGCCACGCTCCACCTCAGCATCTACAACCCCAAGAAGATTGACTTCACCATCCATAAGACGGACTTCTCCGGTACTCCGCTGACCGGTGTCACCTTCCAGCTCAAGCAGGGCAACACGGTGATGTACACCGGAGTGGAGAGCGGGGAGAATCCCGGCACCTACGTCTTCACCAACACCGCCGGCAGCACGCTCATCGACTCCGGCACCTATACGCTGGTCGAGTCCAAGGCCGGATACTCCAGAGCCTATCTGAAGGAGTATCTGCAGTCGGTCTACGGCCTGGGCGCGCTTGTTGACGGCACGACGGTCGGCTACACCTGGTCCGCTTCCACCGCTAACGTCGAAGGCACGGACGAAGAGTCGGTCATCTCGATCAACCCGGCCACCGGCGAGGGCAAGCCCAACATCCTCACCGGCAAGGCTTCGCTTGAGCTGACGGTCAAGAACCCGAAGATGACGGACGTCACGCTCACGAAGATCGACGAGCTGACCGGGAACAAAATCAACACCGCCGCCACCTTCGCCCTCTACTACAAGCCCTTCACCGTGGACTTCAGCGCCGCGAGCAACGAAGTAACCGTCAGCATCCCCGATGCGGCGTATACGGCGACGAGCACCAGCAACGTGACCACCGCGATGACCGGCGCCGGCTATTACAGGTACGTCTCAAGCAGCACGTACCAGTATAACACCGGCAGGATCTACACCTTCGCGGAAGGAACACCTGACACGAACGGTTTAGTCACTGATACGGTCACGAATGCGAGCGGCGGCACGGCAGGACAGGGCGTGATCTCGCTCAAGAACCTCAAGCCCGGCATCTACGTCTTCTACGAGACCACTGCGCCCACCAATTACAGCATCATCAAGGATTCGAACAACCGCAATATCTTCTACACGGTGGTCGTCACCGGCGGTCTGCCCGTCACGGTCAACGCCCCCGACAGCCTCAAAAAGGCCACCGTCAAGAACTATCTGCCCAACGTCGAGGGCGATACCCGCGAGATCACGACGCTATACGCCGCCAGCACCAACGGCCAGACGGTAGGCGTGACCGCCGAGAACCGCCCGAAGGTCAAGCTCAGAGCGACCAAGACGATCGCCACCAGCATGATCGGCGATCTGCCGAGTACCGAGGCCTGGTCCGTCACCTTCAACGTCTACTCGTCTCAGACCACGACGACCAAGTTTGCCTCGGTCACGATCACCAACGAGACGAGGCAGAATAACGCCAACAACGTGATGGATATCACGTTCAAGCAGACCACCTCCGGCAACACCAACAAAGCCCAGTGGTTCGTGGTCGGGCAGGACTACTATCTCGAAGAAGTCATCAACTCGCCTGTTTCGGCCAACTTCACGCTCGGCACGATCGAGTTTGACGGCGTCACGCTCACGCGTCTGTCGAACGGACGCTACAAGTTCAGAATCAATTCCGTCGACTCCGAGCAGGTCGGCTCGAACAGCTCGAACGCGAACTACTGCAAGCTGAAGGTCAACGCGACCAACGAATGGATCTACGGCCAGGTCGACTTCCTGAAGCTGGATAAGACCTACAATCCTCCGCAGCCCAGTACCGCCATGAGCGGCGCCGAATTCAAGATCTGCTACGAAGAGAACGGCCAGTGGGTCAAGATCGATGAGGCCGTGCTGACGGAAGATCCGGCCCATCCCGGCTATTACAGCTTCTACTTCCCGCTGCACTCCGTCGAGAACACCACCTACCGCATCTACGAGACGAAGGCGCCTGCCGACTTCATCCTGGATACCACCTCCTATATCGAGGTCCAGCTCTCCAAGGAGAACAACAAGGTCACGGCCAGCACCTCTCTCGTCAACAGCAAGGGCAACCATATCAACATTATTAAATATGATAGTGCGTATGGTACCAACTACAGCAGAGCCGGGGACGACGATGCGGCCTTCACCCTCTACCGCCTGACCGGCGACGAGTCTACCGGCATGACCTGGGAGGCCGTCGAGACCAAGTCCATCAAGAACACCGAGGGCGTGGAAGCCCAGATCAGCTTCCTGACCGTTCCGGGTGTGGTCTACGCCATCGCCGAGACCAACTACAGACTGGACAAGTACTCCGGCATCGACAGCGTCTGGCAGGGCGAGACCGAGCTGCACGGCGTGGAGCTGAAGGTTGACGGCGCGACCGTCATGCTCTACGGCCAGCCCGTCCTCCGCTACGACCTCGGCGCCAGCACCGACGACGTGACGATCAAGGTCTACAACGAGAAGTACGTCACGCCGCGCATCGAAAAGATCGACGTCGGCGGCTATCAGGGCAACGAGGACAACAGCGCGGTCAAGGCCACGGCGAACTACGCCATCTACGAGATCCCGAACGGCGAGCTGACGACTGCCGCCACCGCCGCTCAGGTCGAGGCCTTCATCGCCGATACCGAGCATCATCCCTACCTGCTCACCGGCAAGGCGGACACCATTGACAACAACCTGGCCAACGGTACCTACGGTCTGTGGACCACCGATACCGTGACCAAGCGCTGGAATCCGGACAAGTCCTACCTGATCGTCGAGACCAAGGTGGGCAAAAAGTCCGGC
This sequence comes from Oscillospiraceae bacterium, assembly GCA_017403885.1. GTDB lineage: Bacteria > Bacillota > Clostridia > Oscillospirales > Oscillospiraceae > Limivicinus. The sequence continues at coordinate 47,884 of JAFRDM010000040.1, read as the reverse complement.
GGCGAATACAACACGCTGCGCAAGGACGACCCGCGCGTCGAGTGGTTCGTCGTGGTCCCGGCCAATCCCGACAGCCTTGTCTGGCAGCTGAAGAACGTCTACGGCAACGCCACTGTCACGCTGACGAAGTCTGCGGTCAACGGCCAGGCCGGCGACGTGACGAACGACATCCGCGACGGCCATGTCGAATCGCTGATGACCGGCGACCGAAAGGTGGTCTTCGACATCAAGCCCACCGTCACCGGCAAGAACCAGATGCTCGAGACCTTCGAGGTTTACGAGAACGGTCTGACCTGTGACGTGGACGGCCTGGATCTGGTCTACAAGTTCACGCAGATCGACGTCGGCGGAGCCAGCCAGAACGTGGATCTCTTCGGCGAGAACTTCACGGCTACGATCAGCGCGAAGGTGAGCTTCTATACGGGCCTCATCACGGCCGACATGACCGACGAGCAGATCGAGGCCATGAAGATCAGCGGCCGCGACGTGGTGATCAACAACGTCGAGTCCGGCTACACGGTCCAGGCCTCGCAGATCCCGCAGAACGCCCGCAGCTTCAAGATCACCTACTACAGCCAGCAGGTCATCAACAAGACTGCGGAAGGCACGGGCTTCCATGACCGCTACTCCCTGGGCGAGGTCTTCCGCGCCCAGACCACCAGAGTCTACGCCACCGTCACGCAGCAGGCCAACGGCACCTTCAAGAACGGCGTGACGCCGATCACGAAGATCAACAACGCCGCCAAGACGGTGCTGAAGTACCCGAAGTGGAGCGACGACGGCTCCGGGACCACGCCCGTGACCGTCAAGCCCAATGCTTCGGCCTCCGTCATCGTGGATCCCATCAAGCTGCCCAAGGTCATGGTCGAAAAGAACGCCAGCACCATGACGGTGCAGTTCGGCTCCCAGGAGTACGCGGACATCACCTACACGCTCGAGATCAAGAACGTCAGCGACTATGACTTCGATTATCCCGTCCTGCTCGACATTCTGCCCACCGGCGTGGATTACGTCGCGAATTCCGCGAGCGTCGGCACCGGCAGCGCGCAGGCCGAGACCTTCGATCTGAATCCCGAGCCTGTCACGGTCCAGGGCAATCCCAGCATCATTTTCCACAACGACGAGCCGGTTTCCGAGCCTGAAACCGCAGTCATCTTCTACCTGGACGGCACGCTGAAGCCGCACTCCACGGTCACGCTCAGCTACACGGCCAGAGTGAAGATCACGGCGACCTACTTCTCCGGCTCCGAGCTGCAGAACGACGTATATCTGTCCTCCACCTCGACCGACCGCTACTTCACCACGGACAACCCGCGCGGCCTGACCTTTACGGACGACTCCGGCCAGCTCGGCGACAAGCTCTCCGATGAGGCGATCGAGCGTCAGGGCACCGCCGTCGCAAGGGAAGGCGCCCTGGATGCCGCTCTCGATCCGTATTCCACCGATTACTACGGATGGGTGAGCGCCTCCAAGAAAGTCTCGGTCGGCAACATGACCACCGTTACGCTGAAGAAGCAGGTCTACGGCGACCAGGATGCCGGCTACCATGACGGTCTCGGCACCAGCACCCGTACCAACTTGGCGGCCACGCCCGCGCCCACCCACGGCTGGGTCAAGTGGATGCTCGCCGTCACCAACGGCTTCTCGCAGCAGGACTACATCGATCACATCGTCATCGGCGACGTGATCTCCAAGCCCGGCGACTTCGGCGACGTCTACAAGAACTCCAAGTGGGAGACGATCTTCGATCACATCATCCTGGTCTACAACAACCAGGAGACGGACGAAGTCCCCGCAAGCGACTACACCGTGTACTACTACACGGTCGACACGGCCTCGGCGAGAACGGCCGTCATCAACGCCACCTCCGACACCACGCAGCTGACGGAGGCCAACGGCTGGACGACGACCAAGCCGTCCGACCTGTCTACCGTCTACGCGTTCGTCATGGTGTTCGATCCGGATTACCAGATCCAGAAGCACCACACCCTGATCGTGACCTACGAATCCGAGGTCGTGAACATCGAGAGCAACGAGGTCTTCGATCAGGTCGCGTTCCTGAACGCCAACAACGACTTCTACAGCAATTATTACTACCTCGGCAGACCCATGTTCATGCGCTCCAACCCGGTTTCCGTCACGCTGATGGACAAGCCGGTCGAGATCCAGGGCGACGTGTGGATCGACGAGGATTGGACCGACCTGCAGCTGGCGAGCGGCAACCGCCGTCCGTACGAGAAGTATAAGGTCATCCAGGAGCTCGTCGGCCTCGACGGAACCCCGGAGAACAGCAACGTCAAGTTCAGCATCTTCGACGACCGCAGCCCCGAGAACAGCATCGGCGTGCGTACGGACGACACCGGCGCGATGTCGCAGCACAGCGGCGCCGAGTCGATCCAGCACTTCAGATTCGGTTCGTATCAGGATGCCAACGGCGTGACGAAGGGCGGCCTCGGCGCAGCGCGCGTCGAAAGCTCGCCGCTCTACAACGGCGACCAGCTGAACGTCAACGCCCTGTCCGGACAGGATCCGTACAACTACCACCTGAAGGCTGAGTTCAAGAATGCCAGCCTTGCCAATGTCTTCAAGCTGACGGGCAACAAGAGCCCCAACTACTTCCACTCCGAAGATCCCGGCACCCTTACGACCGGCTCCGTCAGCTTCCGCGACAACAACTTCCTCTCTGACAACGGAAGCGACACCAGCTTCGTCATGAAGCCCTTCTTCATCCCGTATGCCGCGGTCATCGATCAGACCAAGGACATCGGCTTCAGAATGGTGCGTTCGCTGGTGATCAACAAGGTCGAGAAGGACACGAGCCTGCCGATCCAGGACGCCAAGTTCTCGATCTACGGTCCCTTCGATGAATTCGCCGGAACTGCCGCAAGCGGCAACGCGCTGAAGTTCACCAAGGTTTCCGACGGCGTGTACGCCTACGAAGGCGGCGCGACGGGCGTGACCGAGCTTGTCACGAACAGCGAAGGTAAGATCACGATCACCGGACTGAACTGGTGGAAGGAGTATGTGGTCAAAGAGACCTATACGCCGGATCAGTACAGCATTGCCGGCGCGACGCTGACCACCGACACGCAGAACCAGACCGACCTGATCGGCCGCGATGCGCTCACCGGCGGAGATGACAACGACGGCTACCAGTCTGGTTATGCGGAGTACAGTGTCCTCACGGCCTCCGCAACCGAATTCACCTTCCGCGTGAAGCTCCCGCATACGCAGAGAGGCATTGCGAACAACACGATGTCCGTCACCGTCGCGAACCCGAGCGGCACCGGCTTCTCCTTCCAGAAGGTCGGCGAACAGTATGCGGAAGACGGCTCCGAGACGAGAGCTCCGCTCAAGGGCATCAAGTTCGCTCTCTTCACGCTCCCCGAAGGCAGCGCGCTCACCAACGCGAATCTGGTTCCCTTCCAGCAGAACGGCAGCAATGTTATTGCCGAGTCTGACGTTACCGGCAAGGTCGAGTTTGAGGAGATTCCTTACGGCACCTACTACATGAAGGAAATCAGCCTCGGCGACAACACGATCTTCTGGAGCAACGAAACCATTTACAAAGTCGTGGTCAACCACGACAACACCGTGACGATCACGGCGGAGAGCGGCGACGCGCTGCTTCCCGACACCGACCCGGAGCAGACCGGTATGCTCGTAGCCAGCGACGACCCGAATTACCAGGGCTACACCATCCTCAACAAGATCCAGCGGATCAGTGTCGACGGTGAGAAGCAGTGGGTCGAGAACGACGATATCGGCAGCGTCCTCCGTCCCGAGGACCAGCAGGTCACGATCCGTCTGTACAAGAACAAGACCGCGACCGAAAACCTCGATCCCATCCAGACCACGACCGCTTCCTACACCAACAGCTGGAAGTGGAGCTTCACGGGTCTCATCAAGTACAGCTACACGATCGACTCCACCGGTACGATCACCGCAACGGAGATCAATTACACCGTCGACGAGTCTGAGATCCCGTACTACACCTTCGAGGTGCAGAACGGTACCACGTCCAACAGCTACATCGTGGTCAACACGGTCAACGGGGTGCTGAAGATCTCCAAGGTGGTTGAGAAGGACGACGAGTTCGCCACCGAAAAGACCTTCACGATCAAGGTCAAGCTGGAGAAACCCGGCGAGGGCGATCAGACCGTGCCTGTCACCGGCACCTTCAAGCTGCAGCGGACGGTCCCGACGCCGGTTGGCAGCCTGCAGGATATCACCTTCGACAGCAATGGTGAGGCCACCTTCACCATCCAGAAGGATGAGACCTGGATGATCTATGGCCTGCCCAAGGGCGCGAGCTACACGATCAGTGAGGTCCCGGCGAACGCCAACGGCTGGTCGCTGGTCAGCATCCAGCCCGACAACGGCACGATCGCCGAGAACAACACGGTTTACGCCAGCACGGTGACCAACACCTACAAGGCTGAGGGCGGCATCGTGATCTCCGGTAAGAAGGAAATGGTCGGCAAGCCGCTCGGCGACATGCAGTTCACCTTCCAGCTTGTCCGGCTCGACGGCGAGACCGAGATCCCGCTGGGCGACGCCTTTACCGTCACCAACGACGGCAACGGCAACTTCAGCTTCCCCGAGATCAAGTACTACCTGCACAAGGAGATCCCGGCCGGTGAGACCGACCGCAACGACGTCAAGGTCTGGTACTACCGCGTCAAGGAGATCAAGCCCGAGACCAATCCGATCGATGGCGTCACCTACGCACAGGATCCCGTCGACTTCTCCGTCACGGTGACGGACAACGGCGACGGAACGCTCAGCGCCGTGAAGACGCAGGGCACGCCTGCCATCAAGTTCATCAACACCTTCGGAGCGATCAAGCCCGTTCCGATCGGCGGCATGAAGATCCTGCACGGCCGTCTGCTGAAGGAGGGCGAATTCTCCTTCCAGCTCTCGAAGGGAACGACGAAGCTCGGCCCGACGGTCACCAACAGCGCCGACGGCAGCTTCGACTTCGGCGGCATCGTGTATGAGATCGTCAGCGCGACGGACGGCACGATCACCCTGAAGGAGACCTACAAGGCCGATCTGGGCGGCACCGGCGGCACGCTGCTGTCCACGACGGTGCTCAAGGACTCGACGACCGATCTCTTCGTGAACGACATCTACACCACGGACTTCACCTACACCGTGGAAGAGATCGTTCCCGCGGAGGCGAACAGGCTGCCCGGCGTTGCGTACACCACCGATACGCAGACGGTCACCGTCACAGTCGAGTACAACAGAAGCACCGGCGAACTGAGCGTCGTCAGAGATCCGCTGACTGATCTGGAGATCGACTTCATCAACACCTACGAGGTGGAGAACAACATCCCGGTCACCGGCCTTAAGATCCTGCGCGGCCGTACGCTGGCTGCGGGCGAGTTCACCTTCAAGCTCTCGAAGGGAACTGCCGTGCTCAACGACAGCGTGACGAACGCGGCTGACGGCAGCTTCGACTTCGGCGGCTTCGTGTACAAGATCGCCGCCGCGACAGACGGCACCATCACGCTGACGGAAAGCTACAAGGCCGCTGACGCCGATTCCGCCGCACTGGTGAGTTCGATGGTCGTTCCTGCCGACGCTTTCGTTGGCAACATCTACACGACGACCTTCACCTACACGGTGGAAGAGATCGTACCCGATCCCGGCCTGACCGGCGTGATCTACAACAACACACCGCACGATATCACGGTCACGGTGACCTACGACAAGAGCACCGGCGAGCTGACGGTCACGAAGAGCCCCGCGCTCGCGGCAGAGATCGACTTTATCAACACCTACGAGGTGGAGAACAACATCCCGGTCACCGGCCTGAAGATCCTGCGTGGCCGCACACTGGCAGCAGGCGAGTTCACCTTCAAGCTCTCGAAGGGCAATGAGGTGCTCAACGACAGCGTGACGAACAAGCTTGACGGAACCTTCGACTTCGGCGGCTTCGTGTACAAGATCGCCAACGCAGTAGACGGCACGATCACGCTGACGGAAAGCTACAAGGCCGCCGGCGCGAATTCCGCCACGCAGGTGAGCACGGCGACCGTCGATCCCAACGCGTTCGTGAACGACGTCTACACCACGACCTTCACCTACACGGTGGAAGAGATCGTACCCGATGACGCGGACAAGCTGCCCGGCGTGACCTACAACAACACGCCGCACGACATCACGGTCACGGTCACCTACAACAGGGATACCGGCGAGCTGACTGTCACGAAGAGCCCCGAGCTCGCGGCAGAGATCGACTTCATCAACACCTTCAGCGCGGTCAAGCCCATCGACATCCAGGGTCTGAAGATCCTGCACGGACGTGAGCTGGATCCGGACGAGTTCACCTTCAAGCTCTTGAAGGGTGATGATGTGCTCAACGACAGCGTGACGAACATGCTTGACGGAACCTTCGACTTCGGCGGCTTCGAGTATGAGATCGCCAGCGCCGTGGACGGCACGATCACCCTGAAGGAGACCTACAAGTCCGACCTGAGCGCCACCGGCGGCACGCCGCTGTCCACGACGGTGCTCAAGAGCTCGACGGTCGATCTCTTCGAAAACGACGTCTACACCACGACCTTTGAATACGTCGTGGAAGAGATCGTACCCGATGACGCGGACAAGCTGCCCGGCGTGACCTACAACAACACGCCGCATACCATCACGGTCACGGTCACCTATAACAAGGATACCGGCGAGATGACGGTCACGAAGAGCCCCGAGACCGCTGTGGAGATCGACTTCATCAACACCTACGAGGTGTCCGAGCCCATCGATATCCAGGGTCTGAAGATCCTGCACGGCCGCAAGCTGAACGAGGGCGAGTTCACCTTCAAGCTCTCGAAGGACGACAGGGTGCTCAACGACAGCGTGACGAACGCGGCTGACGGCAGCTTCGACTTCGGCGGCTTCGAGTATCATATCGCGGGCGCCGTGGACGGCACGATCACGCTGACGGAAAGCTACAAGGCCGACCTGAGCGGAGATACTGCCGAGGTCCTGAGTACGACGGACATCACCGGCGAGTTCGACGGCGATGTCTGCACGACGACCTTCGAGTATGTCGTGGAGGAGATCATCCCCGATCCCGGCCTGACCGGAATCGGCTACACCACCGAAACCAGGACGGTCACGGTCACGGTGAGCTATGACAAGAGCACCGGCGTGCTGACTGTCACGAAGGATCCCGCGCTTGCCGCTGAGATCGATTTCATCAACACCTACGAGGTAGAGAAGGATGTCCCGGCCAACGGCCTGAAGATCCTGAACGGTCGTGAGCTGGCCGAGGGCGAGTTCACCTTCAAGCTCTCGAATGACGACGGGGTGCTCAACGACAGCGTGACGAACGCGGCCGACGGCATCTTCGACTTCGGCGGCTTCGACTACAAGATCGCCGCCGCGACGGACGGCACGATCACGCTCACGGAGACCTACAAGGAAGATCTGAGCGCGGCGGTCGGCAGAGAGCTGAGCACGACCGTAATCAAGAGTTCGACGGTTGATCTCTTCGACGGAGACGTCTTTGAAATCACCTTCGACTACTATGTGGAAGAGGTCATTCCCGATGACGAGAACAAGGTTCCCGGCGTGACGTACGATCCCGAGACCGCAGTGTTCTTTGTCACGGTGACCTACGACAGGAGCACCGGTGAGCTGACTGTCACGAAGGATCCCGAGACAGCGGCTGAGCTCAAGCTCACCAACACCTACGAGGCCGAGGGCGAGATCACGGTCGAGGCCAAGAAGACGCTGAAGGGCGAGACGCTGGAAGGCGGCGAGTTCAGCTTTGAGCTCTACCAGGCCGACGCAAGCGGCAGCGCCATCGACGATCCTCTGCAGACCGTCGCCAACGACGCGGACGGCAGTATCCGCTTCAACACGACGGACGAGACCAGGCTCAACTACAAGCTCACGACCGACGACGACGGTTACATCGTTGTGACCGAGTACTTCGGTAAGACATTCCTCTCCACCGAGACGCTCGATTCCAAGAATGTCTTCAACGGCAAGGACTTCTACTACCTCGTCAAGGAGTATGTCCCGGCCGAGGGCATCGAGGGCGTCGTCTACTCGGTGCAGACCTTCCTGATCACGGTCACGGTCACCGACAACGGCGACGGCACGCTGAACGTCGTGAAGGATAAAGAGCTTGAGGACGTCGAGTTCATCAACACGCCTGTGTTCACGCACGTCGACGGCCTGAAGATCTGGGACGACGCGGAGAATCAGGACAATATCCGTCCCGAGAGCATCCAGATCGACCTGCTGCGCAAGATCAAGAACTCCGACGACGAGCCCGTCAGCATCGCCAGCGTGACTGTCACGGCTGACGAGGACGGCGAGTTCAAGTGGAGCTTCACGGATCTGCCCGTCTACGCGCCTAGCACGCTGAACACGGCCGAATCGATGGCGGAGAACGAGTACGAGTACAGCTTCTCCGAAGCGGAGATCGAGTACCCCGCCGACTTTGTCGCCGGCTACACGGTGAGCTACGCCGAGCCCGTCTACGAGGACGGCTACTGGACCATCGAGGTCACGAACAAGCACGTGCCCGAGCTGGTCGACATCAACGGCCTGAAGATCTGGGACGACAAGGATAATCAGGACGGCGTCCGTCCGGAGAGCATCACGATCGCGCTTCTGGCCGACGGCGTCGAGATCGACAGCGTAACGGTCGAGCCCGACGAGAACGGCGAGTTCAAGTGGAGCTTCAAGGATCTGCCGAGATTCAAGGCGGGCGAGCAGGGCGTCGAGGTTGTCTACACCTTCTCCGAAGCTGAGATCAGGCGTCCCGCAGGCTTCGTCGCCGGCTACACGGTGAGCTACACCGAACCCAAGTACAATCCTCCCGCCGTTGATGAGAACGGCGAGCTGCAGAAGGCTTACTGGTACATCGAAGTCACGAACAAGTACGTTCCCGAGCTGGTCGACATCAACGGCCTGAAGATCTGGGACGACGCGGACGATCAGGATATGATCCGTCCGGAGAGCATCACGATCGCGCTCCTGGCCGACGGCGTCGAGATCGACAGCGTAACGGTCAGGGCCGACGAGAACGGCGAGTTCAAGTGGAGCTTCGAGAACCTGCCCAGATTCAGAGAAGGCAAGCAGGGCGAGAACATCGTCTACACCTTCTCCGAGGCGGCGATCACAGTTCCCGACGTCTTCGAGTCCGGCTACACGGTGATCTACAGCGATCCTGTGTTCACGGCTCCGGCCGAGGACGAGAACGGCGAGATGCAGCTTGGCTACTGGTCCATCGAAGTGACCAACTTCCATGAGCCCGAAGCCATCCCGTTCAGCCTCTACAAGCTCGGCCAGGTCGCCGAGGACGGCAAGATCAAGGAAGTCGCCGAGCCGCTGCAGGGTGTGGAATTCACGCTCTACACGGATGAGGCGTGCACCGAGATCGCCGAGATGATCCTCGTCGACGCGGAGGGCAACTGCAGCAAGGTCCCGGCGGTCGTGACCTCCGACGAGAACGGTCTGGTCGACTTCGGTCAGATCAGCTTCGAGATCACGAAGGCCGAGGACGGCACGGTCAGCGTCGAGCCGAAGACCTACTACCTGAAGGAGACCAAGCTCGGCGAAGGCAGCGAAGACAGCTACTGGGACAACGACACGCTCTACACGGTCGTCGCCACGCCGCGCGACGGCGAGACGGCCGCCAAGGTCGAAATCGCGGTTGCCGACGACAGCGCTGTGACCTTCGAAGGCAAGGCCTACACCGGCAAGCTGGACGGCGACAAGATCGAGAACGATCTGGTCCACTACGAGATCAAGCTGGTCAAGAAGGATTACACCGACGAGACCAAGCTGATCGAGGGCGCGGAGTTCGATCTGTACAGAGCGCCCGACGCGGATCCTGCCGAGGAGGCCGAAGAGCCCGAGGCTCTCGAGCTGCCCACCGTGGAAGAAGTAAGCGCCTACAGCAAGCTCAACACCGAGTCTCTTGTCACCGACGAGGAAGGCAAGGTCGATCTGGGCGATCTGCTGCCCGGCACCTACTACCTCGTCGAGACCAAGGCTCCGGACGGCTACTGCAAGCTGGACGAGCCGGTGGAGATCATCGTCAGGAAGGGCCTGATCACGGTCAGCTACCGTATCACGCTCATCAAGGACGGCGAGTCCACGGTCGTTGACGTGACCAAGGATTACGAGCAGGAGAAGGGCGAGGTCCCGACGATCGAAGTGACGATCGAGGATACGCCCAAGTACGGCAACCTGAGGATCACCAAGCTGCTCGAGCGCTTCGAGCTCAGCGAGGATGCGACCTTCGTGTTCACGGTCGTAGGCAAGATCGACGGCAAGACGGTGTACTCCAACACCGCGGTGCTCACGTGCAGCGCCTCCGACCCGAGCGGCGTGATGAGCACGGTCCTCAACTACATCCCCGCCGGCGCTGAGGTGACGGTCACCGAAGCCTACTCCGGCTCGCACTACGTGCTTACCTCCGAAGCGAACCAGACCACTGTCATCGAAGCGAACGTCACGGTCGGCGTCGAATTCTCCAACGACTACGTGCCTGAGGAGAAGGGCGGCCACGGCATCGTGAACATGTTCGAGCCCGACGACAGCGATCTTGGCTGGCACTGGAGCAAGTCCGACAACACCCCGAATACCGAAGCCGCGCTTCCGCCCCCGCCTCCCGTACGCTCGGGAGACGAGGACGAGGACGGCGAAGGGGACGATAAACCCACCGATGGGAACGCCTCCGGAGAAACCTCCGGAGGCACCCCGGAAGACTAAGGACAGGAGGTCGAGAAAATGAAACGTAAAAATCTTGTATTGAGCATTTTCGCGTTGCTGCTGATCGCCTGTGCCGTACTCAATCCGGCGGTGGCGTACTTCACAGACAACACGGCCGCGACGGGCGCGATCCCGGTGACCTTCCAATACCAGACCGAGATCCATGAGGACTTCAAGGACTGGCTGAAGACGGTACAGATCGAAAACGTCAAAAACCCGACCGGAGACCCCGAGGTCGAAAGCGACCCGATCTGGGTCCGCGTAAAGGCCTTCTCCGGCGAGACCTACCCGCTGGTGGAAAACAAAGAGGGGAACGCCTCCTGGGTGCTCAAGGACGGCTGGTGGGAATACCAGCTTCCCCTCGCAGCCGGCGAGCTGACCGGGCCCATCACCTTTGAGATCACCAACATCCCCGAGAAGGATGCCGAGGATCACATGTTCACCAGCTTCAACGTAGCGGTCGTCTACGAGAGCACGCTTGTGCATTACAACGCAGACGGTTCGCTCAAAGCCCCCGACTGGTCGATCGTCTTGGACACCAGCGGGCAGCCTTAACGGAGGGAGGAAACTGAGATGAAAAACTTTAGAAAATTCCTCAGCAAGCCCGCCGTCACGGCTGTGCTCTTCGCCCTGGCGCTGCTCCTTCTCGGGAGCAGCACCGTGGGCGGAGCCCGGGCCGCGCTGAACATCCAGTCCGAGTACTACAACTCGGAGGTGGAGGTCTACAACATCGGCCTCGCCCTGATCGAGAAGAATGCCAAAGACGTATTTGTCCCGGTAGCGGGCAAGAATGCCCTGATGGGCAGCGAGACCCCGATCGCCAAGCAGATCGAGGCCGATACGAAGCTTCTTCCGGGCAAGACCTATCCCGAGGTCCTTGCGATCCGCAACGTCGCGGACATCAACGAGTACGTCCGTGTTTCGGTGTTCAAGTACTGGCTGGATGAAAACGGAAACAAGTTCCCGGAGATGAACTCCGACTGGATCGAGTTGGGCTTTGTGACCGGCAACGGCTGGCACATTGACGAAAGCTCTTCCACCGAAGAGCGCACGGTCCTGTACTACGGCAATCCCATCGCGCCCGGCGAGGATACGACCCCGTTCCTCGAATCGGTCAGAATCAACGACGTGATCCTCACGAAGGTCAGCCAGTCGAGTTCCGTCCAAAACGGCGTCACCGTCATCAGGACGAGCTTTATCTACAACGGCAAGCAGTTCTGCATCGAAGTCATTGCCGACAGCGTGCAGGACCACAACGCCGATCAGGCAAAGCTCAGCGCCTGGGGCATCAACAACAAGTGAGGTGAGGGAAAATGAAAAAGTCATTGTTTGCTTTCGTACTGATCCTCTCCCTGCTGCTGGCACTGCCCCTCTCCGTGTCCGCTGAACACCTCTCCGGAGGCGACGGCTGGCTTGTGGAGTTCACCAAAGATGAAAAGCTGGTGAGCAACTTCAGCAGCTCCAGCATTGCGGACATTGCCAGCGGCCTGCAGCCCGGCGACGACGTCACCTTTACGATCACGCTCAGGAACACCAGCGGCAAGACGGCCGACTGGTACATCCTCAACGAGATCGTCCGCTCCCTTGAAGACAGCCAGGCGAAGGCCAACGGCGGCGCCTACACCTATGTGCTGACGTATGCGCCCTCCGCCGGCTCGACGGTCACGATCTACGACAGTGAAACGGTCGGCGGCGAGCTGAACGGCACGGAGCCCGAAGGCCTGCACGGCGTTGACAGCGCGCTGAAGAATTACATCGCGCTCGAGTCCATGGCGAACGGAAAGACCGGCGTCGTTACGCTGAAGGTCTCGCTCGACGGCGAGACGCAGGGCAACGGCTATCAGGACTCGATGGCGGATCTTCGCATGCGCTTCGCGGTCGAGGTCACGCCCACCAACGTCGTCAAGACGGGTGACGAAAGAATGAACATCTCTCCGTTCTACATCGGGATGGCAGTCAGCGGTCTGCTCTTCATGGCCCTCGCCGTGGACGGCATTCTCCAGAGAAAAAAACAGGGTGGTGAGAGCAAATGAAAAAGATGAAAAAGATCGCGGCTCTCGCCTTCGCGCTGATGCTGATCTTCAGCCTGTGCGTATCTGTTTTTGCCGAAAACACGAGCAGCTACACCGTTCGCCTTTACGGCGGCGACGGCACGGTCGGCATACTCACGGTCGGCAACGGTTCGGTCTACTCGCTTACTGTGCCGAGCGGCGGAAGCGTCAGCTTTTCCGCCGACCAGGTCAAGGTCGTGGACGACCGCTTCTATGCCAAAGGATTCCGCGAGGCCGGTCATGACAACAATCCGGTCTACACCTTCGGTACCTCGATCGCGGTAACGAGAGACATTGACTTCGTGGTCGCTTACGGCATGAAGAGCACGGCTGTTACCTACACGGTGCGCTATCAGCACGCCACAACGGGAGCCGATCTTCTCGCTGCGCAGACGTTCTACGGCAATGTAGGCGATAAGCCCGTCGTCGCGTTCCTCTACATCGAGGGTTATATGCCGCAGGCCTATAACCTGACCAAGACGCTCTCTGCCGACGAGTCTCAAAACGAGCTGGTCTTCCGTTACGAGCCGATCCCTCAGGGCGGCGGAGCTGCGGTTGTTCCTGTCAACCCGGGCGGCAACCAGGGCGGCAACCAGGGAGCCAATCAGGGCGGCAACCAGGGAGCCAACCAGGGCGGCAACCAGGGAGCTAACCAGGGCGGCAACCAGGGAGCTAACCAGGGCGGCAACCAGGGTGCGAACCAGGGGGCCAACCAGGGCGGCAACCAGGGTGCGAACCAGGGAGCCAACCAAGGCGGCGCGACCGGCGAGAACCAGGGCGCCAATCAGGGCGGCGCGACCGGCGAGAACCAGGGAGCCAACCAGGGCGGCGCGACCGGCGAGAACCAGGGCGCCAATCAGGGCGGCGCGACCGGCGAGAACCAGGGCGGCAGCCAGGGCGGCGCGACCGGTGAGAACCAGGGCGGCACAGAACCCGGAACCACGGTCCCCGCACAGCCCGAAGAGATCATCGACCTTGACGTACCTCAGGCCGGACCGGGTTCCCAGTCCGAGACGGAGGGCAACGCGTTCAGCAAGCTGCCTGTCCTCGTCAAGATCATCGGAGGTCTGATCCTCGCGGGACTCATCGCAACACCCATCGCCTTTCTTGTCACGAAGAAAAAGAAAGAAGACAAAAAGGGACAATGACACAGGACGATCCTAAAGTGCAAAAACGTCCGGAAAAAAGGGGCGGGAACATCATTCCCGCCCTTTGCTCCGTCTTGGGGACGCTGATCCTTTTGGCCGTGATCCTCAGCGCGCTGCCTTTGGCCCTGCCGCGCCTGTTCGGCTACCGGGCCTACAGCGTCGTCAGCGGCAGTATGGAGCCCGCCCTGCCGGTCGGCAGCGTCGTTTACGTGGAGCCGGCCGGGATCTCACAGATCCGCGCGGGCGATATCATCGCCTTTGACGACGACGGAACGGTCGTGACGCACCGGGTGATAGAGAACCGCCCGCAGGAGAGCGTGTTCATCACCAAAGGCGACGCCAACAAATCGACGGACATCAATCCGACGCCATACTGGAAGCTGATCGGACGCGTCAGGCTGTGCGTCCCGCTGCTGGGCCGACTGCTGACGCTCTATTCCGCCCGGGAGGGAAAGGCCGCGCTGGCTGTTTTCGCGGTGAGCGGACTGCTGTTCCGCATGGTCGGCTCGCGGCTGCGCGCACGCCGCCGGTCGGAGCAGGAAAAACAGCAGCCGGGAAGATAAGAAGAGGGAGACCACATGGAAAAACGGACCTTTCGCAGGATCATGATGATCCTTCTGGCCTGCGCGTTTCTGTTCTGCGCCGGTATCGTCGTTTCCGTCAACTACAAGTATATCGTGAACAAGCGCCTCAACCGGACGGCCGTGAGGGAATTCACGACCCAGCGGACGGAGACGGCGGAGAGCGGCTCCGCCGCGCCTGCCGACCCCGGCCCCGGCGACAAGACCGGGAGCGGGAAAGCGGAAAGGATCTGCGCGCCCATCACGGTCGACTTTGAAAAGCTGAGGGCTTACAATCCCGAGATCATCGGCTGGATCTACTGCGAGGACACGGTGATCAACTATCCGATCGCGCAGGCGAACGACAACGACTTCTACATCGACCACAGCTATGACCGCCGGAGCAACCCCTGCGGGGCGCTGTTTGCGGAATGCCTGAACAGAAGGGACTTCGCCGACAGCAATACGATCGTCTACGGCCACCATCTGATAGACGGCTCGATGTTCGCCTCGCTGGAGAAGTGGGCGAAGCAGGACTATTTCGACGAGCATCCTGTCATGTGGATCCTCACGCCGGAGCGGGATTACCGCGTCGAGCTTTTTGCCGCCTACTACATCTCCGCCACCAGCGACGCCTACACGGTCTTTCAGGGCCCGTCGCCGGAGCTGGACGAGTATCTGGCGCTTACAAAGCAGCGCTCTGCGGTAACGGCGGACGTAGAACTCGACGGAGAAGCGAAATACGTGATGCTCTCCACCTGCGCCTACGTCTTTTCGCTGGCCCGCTCGGTCATCCACGGAAAGATGGTCCCCGTCGACAGCGCCGGCGGCACGCTGCTTGCGTGACCGTATCCGCGCTGCGGCTGCCTGTCAGGACAACTGCGGCCCTCCTTGATCGGAGGGCCGCAGCTGTTATTTTTACCCTTTGACGAACGAAGCAGGAGCCGTTATAATAGACGCAGAAGATTATTCGCAGAGAAACGGAGAGCGCCATGAAAACACTCGTAGCATATTTCTCCGCAAGCGGCAGCACGGCAAGGCTCGCCAAAACGCTGGCCTCCGCCGCCGAAGCGGAGCTGTACGAGATCCGTCCCGCCGTTGCCTATGAGCGGCGCGATCTCAACTGGATGGACAAAAAAAGCCGCAGCACGCTGGAGATGCAGGACCCGGACTGCCGCCCGGAGCTGGCGGACGCCGACGCGCCCGTCGCCGGAGCAGATACGGTCTTTCTCGGCTTCCCGATCTGGTGGTACCGTGAGCCGAGCATCATCGACAGCTTTCTGGAAGCCTACGACTTCTCCGGCAAAACGCTCGTGCCCTTCTTCACCTCCGGCGGCAGCCGGCTGGGCGAGGGGCAGGCGCGCATCGAAAAGCTGGCCGCTGGCGCGAAGGTGCTGCCCGGCCGCCGCTTTGCGGCCGGAGCGGGAGAGGAAGAACTGAAGGACTGGATCCGCACGCTTTGAGGAGGAGAGAGAATGGAAAAAAACAGACCGGTCCCCGGCGGGGACGGAAACAAATACGTACCTTTTGACGAACGCACGGGCGAGAGCTCCGTGGTGTTCTTCACGCGCGATCTCTCCGAGGAGGGATTGAAGAAGATCTATGACCGCGTCTCCTCCGTGCTCTGCGGGAAAGTGGCCGTCAAGCTGCACACCGGCGAGGCCGAGGGCCCGAATATCCTCCCGCGCCCCTGGGTGAAGGAGCTGCTCGCCTCCCGTCTGCCGGACGCGGCGATCATCGAGACCAACACCTATTACGAGGGCAGCCGCTACACCACCGAGGAGCACCGCAGGACGCTGGAGATCAACGGCTGGACCTTCTGCCCTGTGGACATCACCGACGCGGATGGCGTCGCGGCGCTTCCGGTCAGGGGCGGCAAGTGGTTTGAAGAGATGCACGTCGGCAGGAGCATGCTCGATTACGACTCGCTCCTCGTGCTGACGCATTTCAAGGGCCACGTGCAGGGCGGCTTCGGCGGCAGCAACAAGAACATCGGCATCGGCTGCGCCGACGGCCGGATCGGCAAGCGCGACATCCACACCCGCACGGTCATGTGGGACACCCGCAAGGAAGAGCTGATGGAGAAGATCTCCGAGAGCAGCAAGGCTACGATCGACTATTTCGCGCCGCATATCTGCTATATCAACACGATGCGCAACATGTCCGTCTCCTGCGACTGCGAGGGACCGGGGGCCGAGCCGGTCGTCACGCCGGACGTCGGCATCGTCGCCTCGCTCGACATCCTCGCGGCGGACAGCGCCTGCATCGATCTGATCTACGCGCTGCCCGGCGGAGGCGGCAGGGCGCTCATCGAGCGGGTCGAGAGCCGCCACGGCCTGCGCCAGCTGAGCTATATGAAGGAGCTCGGCATGGGCAACGACCGCTATACGCTCATCGACATCGACAACGGCGACGCCGTCGTCACCGCTGCCGAGGCGGTCAAAGACGTCGCGCCGGAATGGAAGCCCGACCGCTACAACGTCTTCTGGGGGCGGAACAAACGCGCCTGACGGCAAGGCAGAAAGCAACAGCCATGCTTGAGAGCTGTTGCTTTTTGATTTGAGTTTTGCTATGCTGACTGCAGAGAAGAGCAAAGGAGGAAGGCCGCATGGTCGAGATGAACGCCACGCCGCTCCCGGAGCTGGAGCGGCATCGCGCGCTGACGCGCCTTCCGCTCTCGCTCAACAACGCCCGCGAGCTCGGCGGCATCGTCCTGCGGGACGGACGGCGGGTCAAAAGAGGCGTGCTGCTGCGCACGACGAGGCTCTTCGACGCGACGGAAGAGGACCTGCGCACGCTGCGCGAGACCTATCGTCTGTCCCTGATCTTCGACATGCGCGAGAAAAGCGAGGTCGAGCGCAGGCCGGACCCCGAGATCCCCGGCGCGAAGTGGCTGCACATACCCGTCATTGACTTTGCCTTTCTGCGCGAACAGATCCGCGCGCAGGCCGACGGAAAAGGGGAGGGCTTCGATCCGGAGCGCTTTGACCGCGAGTCGATCCTGCTGTGGATGACCGAGGCCGCGCGCGAGGGCTATCGTCTCGGCCGCAGCGATCTCGGTCTCGGCGCGGCCTACGCCGCATACCTCGCCGGGGCGGTCGGAAGAAAAAGCATCGGCCTCTTTTTCCGCGAGCTCGCCGCCAATAAAAGCGGCTCGGCGCTTTGGCACTGCCACTCGGGCAAGGACCGCACCGGCATCGCCGCCGGGCTGGTTCTGGACGTGCTCGGCGCGGACTGGGACACGATCCTGCGCGACTATGAGACCTCCAATCTCTTCTTTCGGAGCGATATCGAGGAATTTGAGCAGATGCTGCGCCGCCGCGGCGTGGAGGAGGAGCTGCTGCCGCCGCTGTGCGGCTTTGCGGGCGTCAACGCGCCGATGCTGGAAAACGC
This sequence comes from Oscillospiraceae bacterium, assembly GCA_017403885.1. Classification (GTDB taxonomy): domain Bacteria; phylum Bacillota; class Clostridia; order Oscillospirales; family Oscillospiraceae; genus Limivicinus. Next base: position 29,989 of record JAFRDM010000040.1, on the reverse strand, counting down.
ATGGAAGTATATGGAGAAAGAGTTCGGCGGCGCGGCGGGCTATCTGCGGGAGGCCTGCGGCGTGTCGAACGACGAGCTTGACGCGCTGCGCGCGCGGTATATCGAATGAGACTGTTTGCTGCGATACAGCCGGATAAAGACATGAGGGACGCGCTGCGCGCCGTGCAGAACGAGCTGCGCCGCCGCGGCGTCGAGGGGAACTATACCCGGGTGGAAAATCTGCACCTGACGCTGGCCTTCATCGGAGAATATCATGATCCCGACGCGGTGCTCGAGGCGATGGCGGGCGCAGACTTTGAGCCCTTCACGCTGAAGCTTGCGGGCCTGGGCGCCTTCGGCGAGCTCTGGTGGGCCGGTCTGGAGGAGAGCGCCGAGCTCGACGCGCTCGTGCGGCGGCTGCGCCGTGCGCTCGCGGACGCTTCGATCCCCTTTGACCGCAAGGCCTTCCGCCCGCACGTCACGATCATCCGCAAGCCGACGTACAAAAACGATCCGCGGCTCGGCAGCCTTGCCGTGCCGCAGGCGGAAACGACGGTCGGCCGCATCAGCCTGATGCTCTCCACGCGGGGGAAAAACGGCATGATCTACACCGAGCTGGGCTCCGTCCCCGCGCGGGAAAACGGATAGAGATCCGGTATAGAAAGAGAAACGGAGAAGAGAAATGAGTTCGATCTGGCTGCTGGCGGAGATCACGGCCGTCGCCGGCGTAGGCGGCACGGGTATGGGCGGCGTCATCGCCTGCCTGTTCCGAAAGGATTCCGATAAGACCGTCAGCCTGCTGCTTTCCTTTGCGGCCGGCGTGATGACGGCCGTGGTTTGCTTCGACCTTCTGACGGAAGCGCTGAACGCCGAGGGCGTGGCCTGTCCCGTCTGGTTTGTGATCGCCGGGGTGATCGTCGGTTTCGCGGTGATCGCGGGGCTGAACGCCTGGATCGACAAGGCGACGGACCATGAGGTGGCGCATATCGACGAGAACCATCCGCGCACGGCGGACTCTCTCGAGGAGCTGACCCACGCGAACCATCTGCACGAGCATATGGAGGGCCGCCAGCCCCGCAGCGGGCTTTTCCTGGCCGGTCTGGTGATGGCTGCCGCCATCGCGCTGCACAACGTGCCCGAGGGCATGGTGATCGGCGCGTCCTTCGCCACCACGGCGGACAGGCTCTTGAGCAACCGGGGCGGCATGATCATGGCGCTGGTGATCGGCCTGCACAATATCCCGGAGGGGATGGCCGTGGCCGTCCCGCTGATCTCCGGCGGCATGAAAAAACGGCACTCCGTCGCGGTAACGGCCCTGTCCGGCGCGCCCACCATCCTGGGGGCCCTGATGGGCTTCCTCATCGGCACCATCAGCCCCACCGCGCTGGTGATCTCGCTGAGCTTCGCCTCCGGCGCGATGCTGTACGTGGTGTTCGGCGAGCTGCTGCCCGAATCGATCCTGATGTGGAAATCGAAGCTGCCCGCGGCCATGGCCGTCCTGGGGCTGCTGACGGGCCTGATCATCATTTATCTGTAATAGGATCCATCCGCGTATGAAGGGCGGCGGACAGCCGCCCGCCGGCAGACGCAGGCCTGTCGTTCGTGCGGATCAGGGTCCGGCCGCGCACCGGACAGAGGCTGCGGGACCGTCGAGACCGGCGGTATCCGCAGCCTCTGTCTTTTTCCGGCCGGCGGCGCAGGTCCCCGTTGGTTTTTCTGTCAGCTTGCGCTTGAAAAACGGCCAGATACAGAGTATAATTAATTGTGCTGTAAAGACAATCTCTTATTGACTCCAACGACGGTCCAGGCGACGGCCGCGGCCCGGCATGCAGACAATACGATCCGATACGGACAGGAGAATACGGAACATGCTCATCAACAATGTTGAAATAGACGTCAAGGTCAAATGCATCGAAGCCGACACTACGCAGGCCAAAGTGGCAGAGAGCATACAGACCACCAAATCCTATGTCAACAGGCTGATCAAAAGCCCCGGAAAGATCATCAACAAAACCTTCGTCAGCATGATGGAGGCCCTGGGCTATGATATCGAGCTGCGGTATGTCAAACGGGAATGATCCCGGCCGCCCGTGCCGAGCTGCAGATCCGTTTTTTGAAGAAGAGGTCCGATAAAAACAGTCGGCCGTCTCCTTCGACAGGGATCCGCCGTTTTTTCAGACAGACGACATCTTGACGGGACAGCAAGCCGAAAACAGGAGGAAGACGATATGCTGGACGGCTATCAGGAAGCAAAATTTGACCACGGAAGACGAAGGATCCTCGCGGTTGAGGACGACCTGATCAACCGGGAGATCCTTTCCCTCATGCTCCGGGATACCTACGATGTTTTGACCGCGGAGACGGGCAGACAGGCGCTTGAGCTGCTGGAAAAGGATTGCGGTACGCTGAGTCTCATGCTGCTGGATCTGAACCTTCCGGATCTGAAGGGGATCGATATCCTGCGCCGCATCAAAGGGAACGCGCTCACCGCGCGTCTCCCGGTCATCGTGATGACGGCGGATCAGGACGCGGAGGTCGAATGTCTCACGCTCGGCGCAACGGACTTTATCTCCAAGCCCTATCCGAAGCAGGAGATCGTGCTGGCGCGGATCCGGCGCACCATCGAGCTGTTCGAGGACAGGGATCTGATCCGCCGGACCGAACGCGATCAACTGACGGGGCTGTATAACCGCGAATTCTTCTATCGGTATGCCGCCCAGCATGACGAGTATCATCCGGAAGAGCCGACCGACGCGATCATGCTGGACATCAACCACTTCCATATGATCAACGAGCGCTACGGCAGGGACTTCGGCGACAGGGTGCTCAAGCTGGTCGCTGAAAAGCTGCTGGCAAAGGTGGGCGATTCCGACGGTATCGTCTGCCGCAGGGAGGACGACACCTTCCTGATTTACTGCCTGCACCGCAGCGATTACAGACAGATCCTCGACGGCGTCTGCATGCAGATGGGCACGGATTATCAGATACGGGCCAGAATGGGCGTTTACCAGGACGTGGACCGCAGCATAGAAATGGAACGCCGCTTCGACCGTGCCAAGCAGGCGGCGGACTCCGTAAAAAACAGCTATTCTCAGTCGGTGGGCTTCTATGACGACGCCATGCATGAGAAGGAGCTTTTCATGGAGCAGCTGCTTGAGGACTTCCACACGGCGATTCGAGAAAAGCAATTCACGGTGTATTACCAGCCAAAGTTCGACGTCCGTCCCGAGGAACCCGTTTTGAACAGCGCGGAAGCGCTTGTCCGTTGGCGGCATCCGCGGCTCGGCCTGATCAGCCCGGGCGTCTTTATCCCGCTCTTCGAGCAAAACGGTCTGATCCGGGAGCTGGATTCCTACGTCTGGAGAGAGGCAGCCGCCCAGATCCGCGCATGGGAGGAGCGTCTGGGACGCCGGATCCCGGTGTCGGTCAATGTATCCCGCATCGATCTGAACGATCCTCCGCTTTTGAAGATGCTGGAAAAGATTGTGGATGAGGCGGGAGTCGGACGCGAGAGCTTCCTGCTGGAGATCACGGAGTCGGCCTATACGGAAAACGCCGAGCAGATCATCAGCGTCGTAAGATCTCTGCGGAAAAACGGTTTTTTCATTGAGATGGACGACTTCGGAACGGGTTATTCCTCTCTGAACATGATCGCCACGCTGCCCATCGACGCACTGAAGCTGGACATGCAGTTCATCCGCACGGCTTTCCGCGACAGAAAGGACACGAGACTGCTCGAGACAGTCATCAGACTGGCGCAGTCCCTGGGGCTTTCCACGGTCGCCGAGGGCGTGGAAACGGCGGAGCAGATGCTGACGCTCAAAGCCTTGGGCTGCGACGTGGTGCAGGGCTATTATTTTTCGAAACCGCTGCCCGCCGAAGAGTTTGAGACCTTCGTGCGGGAAAAGTGCCGGAGGCCGTGAAGCCGAACGGCAAAGGCGCCCGGTCATCACATCAATCATCAACACGATCGAGGTAACACTATGCTGACTATCGATGCTCTGCGCCGTCTCGGCGCGAATACCGAAGAGGGCCTTGGCCGCTGCCTGAACAACGAGGCCTTCTATCTGCGGCTCGTCAACATGTCGCTGCATGACGCGGGATTTGACAAGCTCGCCGCCGCCGTCGAAAGCGGCGACAGGAAGGCCGCCTTTGAGGCCGCCCACGCCCTCAAGGGCTCGCTGGGCAATCTGGCGCTCACGCCGATCTACACGCCGGTCGCGGAGCTGACAGAATTGCTGCGCGGCGGGCAGGACGCCGACTATAAGGCGATGCTCGAAACGATCCTTCTGCAGCGCGGCGCGCTGCTCGCGCTGTGCGAAGGCTGATGAAGCGGGGATCCCCGGAGGAAAAGGGCGGACGGAGCGCCGCAGAAAAGGAGGCCGCAGGGATGTCCCGAAGACCGTTTGATCATAAAAGAATCTCAGGAAGGATCGCGATCATCCTGTGCCTTCTGTGCGTCATAGGGCTGTTCCGGCCTGTTCCGGCTCACGCCGAGAGCGGATCGGAGCTTGTCCGCGTCGGTTATTACGAAAACGAGGTCTTCCAGGAGGGCGCGGAGGAAGGCGCGGTCAAGACGGGCTACGCCTATGAGTATTACCGCAAGCTGTCCGAGTACACGGGCTGGAAGTACGAATACGTGTACGGAGGCTTCGGCGAGCTCTACCAAATGCTCCTGGACGGCAGGATCGACCTGCTGGCCGGTCTGGCCTGGCGGGAGGAGCGCGCCGGATTGATCAGCTACCCGGAAGCCGTCATGGGCAGCGAGGCATACTATCTGGTCAAGCAGGACTCACAGACGGATATCACGGCCGATCCCTCCACGCTGAACGGCAAGAAGATCGGCGTTCTGGACAGCGCCATGGTAAGCGTTCTCAACCGCTATCTGGAGGAGCACGGCGTGACGGCCGAGGTCATCGCCTATCCGGAACACGCGCAGCTTCTGTCAGCGTTCGACTCGCGGGAGCTGGACGTTTTTGCCGCCGAGAGCGACGGCTCGTATGCCAGAGAGCATGCCGAGGTGCTCTGCGCCTTCGGCGCTTCGGATTACTATCTCTGCGTCAGCGCAGGGCGGCCCGATCTGCTTGCGGAGCTGAACGAGGCGCAGACGCTGCTGGCTGCGGAGGAGCCGAATTATCTCAGCTCGCTGAGCTCGAAGTATTATTCCGTCAGCGTCACGGCGCGCGCTTTTTCCGCCGCCGAGAGAGAATGGATGGAGACGCACGACACGCTCCGCATCGGGTATCTGGAAAACTATCTCCCATACAGCGACACGGATGAGCAGGGGCATGCGACGGGTCTCATCAGAGATATCATCCCGGCAATCCTTGACGCGCTCGCCATATCGGATATTTCCGTAAGCTACTGCGGCTACGGACGCTATGACGACATGGTGGCGGACATGGCCGCGGGCGCCATTGACGTGGCGTTCCCGGTGGGCGGCGGCCTGTACTATTCCGAGGAGAACGGGATCTACCAGTCCACCGCCGTCGCGTCGGCCTCGACGGAGATCGTGTTTAAGGGGACGTACAGCGAAGACACGGTCTCCCGTTTCGCGGTCAACGAGAACAACCGGATGCAGTATTACTATATCCGGACGAACTTCCCGGACGCGGAGATATCCTTCTACCCGTCCATTGACGACTGCCTCGCCGCCGTCCTCTCCGGAGAGGCGAGCTGCACGACGCTGAACGGACTGCGCGCCAACGACATTCTGAAAAACAGCAGATACAAGGGGCTTTCCCTGCGCCAGACCGGGCGGAGCGACGACCGCTGCTTCGGCGTGGAGATCGGCAACGAGGGGCTTCTGAAGCTCCTGAACCGCGGCATCAACGTGATCGGAAGCGATTTTGCGCAGAATCTCTCTTATCGCTATACCGGCGGGCTGTACTCCTACAGCTTTGCCGACGTGCTCCGGGACCACATGGCGCTGTTCGGCTCGCTGATCCTTGCCGTCGCGGTGCTGGTGATCTTCTTCCTCGTCAGGGACTCGAGGAGGACCAGGAAGGAGAACATAGAAAAGGAATCCGCGCGGATCGAGCTGGAAGAAAAAAACCGCGAGCTGGCCGAGAGCAAGGAGGCTCTTTCGGACGCGCTGGCCGCGGCGGAGCATGCAAACCGGGCCAAGACGGCCTTTTTGAACAACATGTCTCACGACATCCGCACGCCGATGAACGCCATCGTCGGCTTTACCGCGCTGGCTGCCTCGCATATCGACAACAAAGCGCAGGTGCAGGACTATCTGGCAAAGATCTCGGTATCCAGCCGGCACCTTCTTTCGCTGATCAACGACGTTCTGGATATGAGCCGCATCGAGAGCGGGAAGGTGACCATCGACGAGAGCGACGTCCATCTTCCCGACGTCGTCCACGATCTCAGAACGATCATCCAGTCCAGCATCAGCGACAAACAGCTGGAGCTGTTCATCGACACACAGGACGTGGCGCACGAGGATATCGTCACGGACAAGCTGCGGCTGGACCAGATCCTGCTCAATATCCTGTCCAACGCGATCAAGTTCACGCCGAACGGCGGAACGATCAGCTTCCGCGTGATCGAAAAGCCGTCCTCCTCCGCGGATAAGGCCGTTTTTGAATTTCGGATCAAGGACAACGGCATCGGCATGAGCGAGGCGTTCCAAAAGACGATCTTCGAGGCCTTTACCCGCGAAAAGAGCAGCACGGTCAGCGGCATCCAGGGCACCGGCCTCGGCATGGCGATCACCAAAAACATCGTGGATATGATGGGCGGCACGATCACGGTCCGCTCCGAGGAGCAAAAGGGCAGCGAATTCATAGTTGAGCTTCCCTTCAGGATCAGCGGAGGCGCCGCAAAGGACGAACCGCTTCCCGAGCTGCTGGGGCTGCGGGCGCTGGTTGCCGACGACGACACCAACACCTGCCTGTCCGTGTGCGCCATGCTGCGCGAGATCGGGATGCGCCCGGACTGGACGAATTACGGGAAGGAAGCCGTCATCCGCGCCAAGGACGCGCTGGACAGCGCGGACGAGTTCAAGACATATATCATCGACTGGCTGATGCCGGATCTCAACGGGATCGAAACTGTCCGCCGGATCCGGAAGGTGATCGGCGACAGCGCGCCGATCATCATCCTCACGGCCTACGACTGGGCGGACATCGAAGAGGAAGCAAGGGAAGCGGGCGTCACGGACTTCTGCTCCAAGCCGCTGTTCATGTCTGAGCTGAGGAGCGTTTTATCCCGGCCCTTCCGCGCGGCCGCGGATACGGAGAAGAAAAAAGCGGCGGCGTGCGATTTCAAGGGAAAAAGGATCCTTCTGGCCGAGGACAACGAGATGAACCAGATGATCGCCGCGGCGATCCTGGAGGAAGCGGGCTTTGCCATCGAGATCGCGAAGGACGGCGTGGAGGCGGTCGAAAAGATGAGCGCCGCGCCGGCGGGCCATTACGATATCGTCCTGATGGACGTACAGATGCCGCGCATGGACGGATATGAGGCCGCAAGGCAGATCCGCGCGCTGGAGGATCCCCGCAAGGCCGGTATCCCCATCGTCGCCGTTACGGCGAACGCCTTTGAGGAGGACCGGAAAACCGCGATGGAGTCGGGCATGAACGGCCACCTGGCGAAGCCCTATGACATCCCCGCGATCATGGAAACGCTTGAGAGGCTGATCAGCTGAGCCTCAGCGGGACGGCGGCCAGAAGACTGCGCAGCGAAAACAGGAGGCGCCCCAATGGAAAAAAGCGAATCAATCAGACAGTCCTGATCACGGCGGCCGGCATTGCCCTGGTGGTGGCGGTCCTGATACTGGGGACGATTTGGACAAGCCGAAGCGCGCAAAAAGATACGGTCGAGGCCGCGCGCTCCGTGAGCCTGCTGTATCTGGACGAGCTGGTCGGACGGCGCGAGCAGGTCGTCGAGGACAACCTGAACGACAACATCGATATCATCCACATCGCCGTCAGCATGATCGACCGGGAGGATCTGAGCGATCTGGAGCACATGCGCGCCTATCAGCGGAAAATGAAGCAGCTTTTCAATCTGGAACGCTTTGCCTTCGTTGATTCGGACGGGCTGATCTATACGGCGGACGAAGGCATAAAGGAAGAAATCGGGCAGTATTCCTTTGATCAGGAAACGCTTGCCGCCCCGGAGATCTCCGTAAAAAACCTGGACATGGCCGAAAAAAGGTCGTTATCGCGGTCCCCATCCGCGAGTACGGGTTCCGGATCGAAGGGAAACCGCTGTTCGTCTGCTTTATGGAGATCGCCTGCCTGATCCTCACGCAGATGGGCTTTTCGGTGGAGACCGCGGAAAACGGAAAGCTCGCCCTGGATATGGTCGCCGCTTCGGAGCCCGGGTATTACGACGCCATCCTGATGGATATTCAAATGCCCGTCATGGACGGCTACTCCGCCGCAAGGGCGATCCGGGCTCTGGACGACAAAGCGCTGGCGGACATCCCGATCCTCGCCATGACGGCAAACGCCTTTCAGGAGGACGTGAAGGCCGCGATGGACGCGGGCATGCAGGCGCATATCGCAAAGCCCGTTGACGTCGGCAAGCTGACGGAAGCCCTGAGCTCCGTTCTGAAGCGTCCGTGATGGACGGCGTCTCTTGAAAAAGGCGCATTTGACATTCTCATTCCATGCGGTGCAGCATCCGAAGCTTTGCGCTCCTTCCGCGCTGCTTCGCGCCGCTTTTCCCGGCGCGAAGCAGTCATCCTACAGGCAAGTGAGGTGAGATCCTTGCAGCGAAAAAAGCGCTTGACGCCGCTTCTGCTGGCGTTTTGTATGCTTCTGTGCGGCTGCGGCGGCGCGATGGCCCCGCCGGGCGGAGAATCTCTCTCCCGTGCCGTGAGCGAGGACTTCACCCCGTATACGGCGCCGCCCTTCGCCTCCTCGCAGTATCACGAAGACCTGGCCGAGGGCGAGGACGATACGCGCATCGACCTCTCGGCCGTAAGCGAGGGCTATGTGGCGGTTTCGGTGAAGTCCGACAAGAGACTGAAATTCCAGGTCCTCAAGGACGGAGAGACCTACAACTACGACCTTGCGTCCGACGGGACGCCCTCCATCTATCCGCTCCAGTGCGGGAACGGCCGATATACGTTCCGCGTCATGGAGAACGTGACCGAAAACAAGTACGCGCAGATCTACATCACGGAACGGGATGTGGTCCTGCTCGACGAATTCCAGCCTTTCCTGCGGCCGAGCGATTACGCCAGCTATTCGCCCGACTCCGCCTGCGTGAAAAAGGCCGCGGAGCTCGCGAACGGCTGCGGCAGCGCGCTGGACGTCGTCGGGGCGGTGTATGAATTCGTCTGCCGGACCGTGCGTTACGACTCCGGCAAGGCGGCCTCCGTGAAGTCCGGATATCTGCCCTCTCCCGACGAAACGATGCAGACGGGCATGGGCATATGCTTCGACTATGCGGCTCTGGCGGCTGCCATGCTGCGCAGCCAGGGGATCCCGACCAAGCTGATTTTCGGCTATGTGGCGCCGGACGATCTGTATCATGCATGGAACATGTTTTACACGGAAGAGAGCGGCTGGGTCACGGTCAGCTTCGAGGTCAGCGCCGCGGAATGGACGCGCATGGACCTGACCTTTTCCGCCGGCGGCGCCCCCGTCGAATTCGTGGGAGACGGCAGCAATTACCTGGACCTGTATTCATACTGACAGGAGGGAAAACATGAGCAACAGGAAATTGGATGAACTTGGCGTCAGCGCCTTTTGCGAGAGCATGGCAATGATGGTGCAGTCCGGCATCCGGACCGACGAGGCGATCGCGCTGCTGCAGAGCGGGAAGCACGAGGGAGGCCCCCTCGCTCAGGCTCTCGGCGAGATGAAAGCGCAGACGGAGCAGGGGAGCTCCCTGGCCGAAGCCATGAAAACCACGGGCATCTTTCCGGACTTCGCCGTGCAGATGATCGGCGCGGGCGAGAGCTCCGGACGGCTGGAGGATGTTCTGTTCCGGCTCGCGCGCTACTACGCCGGGCAGAAGACCGTCTCGGAAAAGCTGCGCGGCGCGGTGACCTATCCGGCCGCCATGCTGGTGCTCATCATCGCGGTGCTTTCCGTCATGCTTACCATCGTACTGCCGGCCTTCCGGGCGGTCTACGACCGTCTCACGGGCAGCCTTGCCGCCTCCTCCTACGCCTATATCCGCTGGGCCGGGGTGTTCTGCGCCGCGGCGCTCGTCGTGATGGCGCTGCTGGCGCTCGCGCTGCTTGCCGGTCTGCTGCTCTGGAAGAGCGGCAGACGCGGCGCCGTGCTCGCCGTGCTGGAGAAATTCCCGCAAAGCCGCTCCATTCTGGAAACCAATGCGCTCTATCGCTTCACCTCCGCTGCGGCGACCTTCCTCGCGAGCGGAGAGATGCAGGACGAGGCTGTGCTCGCAAGCATCCCGATGGCGGACTCGGCGCTGCTGGAGAAAAAACTCCGCAATGTTTCGGCCCGCATGAAGGAAGGCCACAGCATCGCGCAGGCGGCCTACGACGAAGAGCTTTTTGAGCCGGTATACGGCCGCATGCTGCTCGCGGGCGAGCGCAGCGGCTCTCTGGAGCATGTGCTCGAACGGCTGTGCCGGCTCCTGGAGGAAGACAGCGGCCATCAGGTCGATCGCCTTGTCGGGATCGTCTCCCCGGCGCTCTCCGGCATCCTGATGGTGACCATCGGTCTGACGCTCATCAGCGTGATGCTGCCTTTGATCGGCATGATGAACGCCATCGGATGAGGAGGCTGCGATGTATTCCGATCGTACAAAAAAGAAGACCGGCCTTCTCGCGGCCGTCCTCGTGGTCCTTTTCCTTTTCGCGCTGACGGCCTTTTCCTTCAGCCATATGGGACGCGACGTCAGCGAAGAGGGCGCGGCGGCCATCCGCGAGACGGTGCGCCGCAGCGCGCTGCAGTGCTATGTCGTAGAGGGCGTCTTTCCGCCCGACCTGCAATATCTGGAGAAGAACTACGGACTCCAGGTGAATACAGGGGATTACCTGGTGGTCTATGACTGCTTCGCCTCCAATCTGCCGCCGTCGATCCGCGTGATCGTCCGCGGAATGTAAGGGAGGAGAAGAGCTTGAAGCAAAACGAGAAAAACCCGATCCTGCTCCTGTCTGTCGGCATCGCCGCGCTGTTCCTCCTGGGCTTTCTGCTGCTGGTCGCCTTCGGCGCAAGGACTTACCGCGACATGGTGGACAGCCAGTACGGCAATATGGACGAACGCGCGCTGAGCGCGTATATCGCCGCGAGCGTAAAGGCCAACGACAGCCGCGGCGCACTGCGCGTGGAAGACTCCGACTGCGGGCAGGTGCTCGTTGTGGCCGACGCCGGGAGCGGCTGGGCGCTGCGCTATTATCGTTATGAGGGACAGCTTGTGGAGGACTATGCCCGCGACGGGACGCCGCTTGCGCCCGAAGAGGCGCAACGCATCGGGCCGACAGAGCTTTTTTCCGTCGAACGCGGCGATAACGGGCTCGTTACGGTGATCACCGACGCGGGAAGGATCTTGCTGCATACGCGCAGCACGGAGGGGGCGGCGTCATGAAAAAACAGCTGTTGACTTCCTTCTATGTCGAGGCGCTGCTGCTCATTGCGGCTTTTGTGGCGATGGTCCTTGTGCTGACGGCGGTCTTCGGCACGGCGCGCGCCAAGAGCGTCGAGGCGTATCGACTCACCCGCGCCGTCACGCTCGCAGCCAACGCGGCCGAGGCCGTGTCCGCCGCAGACAGTCTTGAACAGGCGGCGGCCCTGCTCGACGAGGGCGGCAATGTCCGTCTCGCGGCGGGACAGATAGAGGCTGCCTATCACGCCGACGGGAGCCCCTGTCCTGACGGAAGCGGCGCGCTGCGCCTGACGGTGAGCTGGGAACCCTCTCCGGAGGATGCCGCGCTTGTCGTGAATCGGATCGCCGTCTTTTCCGCGGATACGCAGGCGGTCGTCTATACGCTGGAGACGGCGTGTTTCCGAAAGGGGGCGGCGGCATGAACAAGGCGCCGATCCGCCTCGGACCGATGGCGCTGCTGCTGACGGTGATCAGCATCTGCCTGACGATCCTGGCGATCCTGGCCTTTACGACTGCGAGGGCGGATCTCCGTCTGGCACAGAAGTACGCCGATACCGTGCGGGCGCGCTATGCGATCGAAGAAGACGGGCAGGCATATCTGGCCGGACTGAACGCCGGACGCGAGGCTGCGCCGGAGCCGGATGAGGACGGCGTGCTCCGCACCGACATGGAGCGCGGCGGCTATATGCTCCATATCGCTCTTGCCGACGACGGCCGCGGCGGCTGGGATGTGATCTCCTGGCGTCAGGAAAAGACCTGGGAGCAGAAAGAAACGATCGATAATCTCTGGAGCGGCAGCTTCGGAAAGGGAGGATGATCCATGAATATTCCGGAGATCCTGCAAAAGGCAGTCGCGCTCGACGCGGCGGACGTATTTCTCATCGCCGGCCTTCCCGTGACCTTCAAATGCGGCGGCCGGCAGCAGCGGATGGAGAACGGCGTGCTGATGCCCGACGAGATCGGCGCTCTCGCGGAGGAGGTCTACGCCCTCAGCAAACGCAGCCGCGCCAATTTCGAGCGCGGGGCGGACGACGACTTCTCCTTCGCCGTTCCCGGACTGGGACGCTTCCGCGTCAACATCTTCCGGCAGCGCGGCTCGCCTGCGGCGGTGATCCGCGTGATCCGTTTCGGCCTGCCGGATCCCGCCAGACTCGGCATCCCCGAAAGCGTGCTTTCGCTTGCGGAGAATAAAAAGGGCCTTGTTCTGATCACGGGCTCGGCCGGCACGGGCAAATCCACGACCCTGGCCTGTATGATCGATCGGATCAACAAAACCCGCGACTGTCACATCATCACGATGGAGGATCCCATCGAGTACATCCACCGGCATGACAAAGCCATCGTCACGCAGCGCGAGATATCCATCGACACGCCCGGCTACCTCGAATCGCTGCGATCGGCGCTGCGCGAGAGCCCCGATGTGATCCTGCTCGGCGAGATGCGGGATTATGACACCATTTCCGCGGCCATCACGGCGGCGGAGACGGGCGTTCTGCTGCTGAGCACTCTGCACACGAGCTCTGCGGCCAACACGATCAGCCGCATCCTCGACGTTTTCCCAGCCGCGCAGCAGAAGCAGGTGAAGATCCAGCTCGCGCAGATTCTCAAGGGCGTAGTGTGCCAGCAGCTCGTGCCCTCCGTCGACGGGGCCCAGATCCCGGTTTTCGAGATCCTGAAGCCCACTGTCGCCATCCAGAACATGATCCGGGAGGACAAGCTCCACCAGCTGGAATCCGCCATGCAGGCCGGCGCGGCCGAGGGGATGTGTACGATGGACGGAAGCCTGCTGAAGCTCTGTATGGAAGGCAGGATCACGCGCGATACCGCGCTTTTGTCCTGCGTCAACTATGAAACGATGGCCAAGCGCCTCAGGATGTGAGGGCAGCGACATGAGAATGACAGACATGCGGGAAAACGTGCTGTATGTGCGGATGCTCGGCGGCTTTTCCGTTCAGTGGAACGGAAAGCTGATCGCGGGCGGCTCCAAGGCCAACAACTCTCAGTTCGCCTATCTGCTGCAGATCCTGATCCACAACCGGGACAAGGGCGTGACGCGCGATCGGCTCGAGGAGCTGCTCTTCGAGGACCGCGACATGAGCAACATCCATCACGCGCTGCAGAGCGTGATCTACAACACAAAGAAAAAACTCGAGCATGCGGGGTTGCCGCCCGTGAATTACATCGAGCAGCGCAAGGGCGTGTTTTTCTGGACCGGGGAGATCCCGCTGGTAGAGGATGCGGCCGGGTTCGAGGAGCTGTACCGCAAGGCGGAGAGCGCAGAGGATGAGAACGAACGCATCGCGCTGTATCTCGACGCCTGCCACTGGTACAGCGGCGAATTTCTGCCCATGCAGGCCGCCGTCATCTGGGCCGCGCATGAGGCGCGCCGCTACAGGGAGATGTTCTGCGACTGCGTGGAGAAGGCCGCGCTGCTGCTGCGGCTGCGGCAGGACTTCTTCCAGATGGAGGAGCTGGGCGTGTATGCCTCCAAGGTCGATCCCCTCGCCGACTGGGAGCCTGTGACGATGGAGGCGCTGGCCTCCATGGGCCGTTATGACGAGGCGCGAAAGCTCTATGAGGATACCGTGGATTACTACTTCAACGAGCAGGGACTGCGCCCGTCGAAAAAGCTGATGGCGCAGTTCGAGCGGCTGGGCGAGGAAATGATGCATCGCTACGCCGTGCTCGATCAGATCCAGGAAGAGCTCTCCGGCAGAAACGACGACAGCCCGGGCGGGTTTTTCTGCACCTATCCGGTCTTTCAGGGCATCTACCGCATGGTCGAGCGCATGCTCGAGCGCGGCGGCCAGTCGGTGTATCTGATGCTTTGCACGGTGGTGGACGGCAAGGGCAATCCCATACGCTCGGGCCCGATGCTCGAGGAGCTCAGCAAGCGGATGGGCGACGCGATCCGGCGCACGATACGCAGGAGCGACGCCCTGACGCAGTACGGCAAGGGGCAGTATCTGGTCCTGTTGGTGAATACCACGCGCGAAAACTGCGTCATCATCCAGAAGCGCATCAACGACCGCTTTATCATCGGCCGCCAGCGCTCATCCATTCAATACTACGTCAACAGCATGTTTTGGGAGCCCTCCGGTGCTCAGCGGGAAAAGAAGGAGAAGCGCCCATGAGTAAAACACAGTGGTATATCGGCGCGCCCAACGGCGTGATCCTTTGTGTGGACGCGATGGGCAGCGGAGGTCCGGCGGGCCGGCTGTTCCACAGTTACCAGACGGACGGCATTCCTTTTGACGGCGCCGATCAGATGGTCTTCCATATGGAAGAACTATTCAACGCACTGAATTTCCCGCACCCCGGCACAAACGAGAGGAGCTTCACCTCCGCGAAAAAAGCGGAAGCGCACTATACGGAAAGGGACAGAATCATGAAAGACGAAGCGTTGTTGAGCAAGCACGGAGACCTCGGTACCTTTATCGTTCGCGTCCAGCACCGGCAGAACAGCAGCTGGCAGGGACGGATCACATGGATGGAGCAGGATAAGACCATTTCCTTCCGTTCGGTATGGGAGATGGTCAAGCTCATTGAAAGCGCCGTGGACACCGTCTGCACGGAAGAAGACGGAGAGGAGACTCCGAGCTGGTAGACGGGGAAACGCAGAGTCGGCGGAGGTGAGGAGATGAATCAAAATAACGCTGAGCAGGACCGGAAAGGGCGGGATGGGATCCGCCTTGGCCGCTTTCACGCTGCGGCCGCAGCGTTGTTTGCCGTGCTTGCACTGGTATTGCTGATTTCGTCCTATCATGTGAGCAAGGGCTACGCCCGCGTGACGGAAACGACCGAGCGCTATTTCACGGCTCAGCAGGCGGCGGCGAATATGCAGGCCGCGTCAGATTATCTGACGGCGGAGGCAAGGACCTTCATCGCCACGGGCGAGACCGAACATGTAGCGGGCTTCTTTGAGGAGGCGAACGTCACCCAAAGACGTGACCGCGCCCTTGACGACATCAGGAGTATTCTCGACAGCCCTTCCAGCTACGGCTACCTGAGCGCAGCGATGGACAGCTCCAACGAACTGCTGGAGATCGAGTGCTATGCGATGCGGCTCGCCGCGGAGAGCTACGGCTGCGAACTGACGGAGCTGCCCGAGAAGCTTCGCACGGTGACGCTGGAGGACGCGGACCTGCGTCTCTCGGCGGAAGAGCAGCGTGACAAAGCGCTGTTGATGGTCTTTGACGAGACCTATCAGGGCAACAAGGATACGATCAGCGAAAACGTGTCCATGAGCGTGGAGATCCTCATGGACGAGACGCGCACACAGCAAAGGGATAGCTCGGAGCAGCTGCTGCGGCAGATCCGTTGGGAGGATTTCCTTGTCATCGTCATGCTGCTGATGATGGTGCTCCTGGTGCTGTCGACCTTGCGGCTGGTCACGAGGCCGCTGCAGAATTATATCAGCCATATCCGCAGCGACGAGACGCTGCCCGAAGAGGGGGCGAGCGAGCTGCGCTTCCTTGCCCGCACCTATAACCAGGTGCGCGAGCAGAATCTGCGCCGCCGCGAGCAGCTCAGATACGACGCGACGCACGATGCGCTCACCGGCGTGTTCAACCGCAGCGTTTTCGAAAAGCTGCGCACGCGCTGCGAGGGCCGCGACAACGCCCTTCTGATCGTCGATATAGACCGTTTCAAACAGATAAACGATCAAAACGGCCACGACATCGGCGACAGGGCGCTGTGCTATGTGGCGGCGCTGCTGCAGGAGAGCTTCCGCGCGGAGGACTATATCTGCCGTATCGGCGGGGACGAGTTCGTGGTCATCATGGTACACACGGACTCTGCGCTGCGCGGACTGGTGGAGGGCAAGATCCGCCGGATCAACGAGCGTTTGCAGACGCCCGAGGACGGACTTCCGCCCATTTCGCTGAGCGTGGGCGTGGCTTTCGGCGACAGAGAAAACCCGAGCGGCGACATCTTCAAGGACGCCGACACCGCCCTGTATCGCACAAAGAGCGTTTGTCTGGGCGGCTGTGAGTTCTATTGACGTGACGGAACTCAAACGGGCGGAGAAAGGGGAGGTCTTTTCCTTCCGTGCTTTCTCCGGCCGCGAATACAGGCAGCAGAAATGGGCCCCTGACATGATCAAGGGCCCATTTCTGCAGCGGAACGAAACGGTTTTTGTCAAATATCAAAACTGCGTCGGTTTCCCGGCCGAAACACGCCTGCGCATACCTGTCATTTCCCGTCCGGGTTGACGTGCACCATGATGTGCTTGACCATGGGGAACTCATGCTCGATGCGGTCGTGTACCCGCTCGGCGATCGCGTGCGCCTCATAGAGCGAGAGCGTGCCGTCGAGACGGATCTCGAGATCGACGTAGATGCGGCTGCCGAACTCGCGCGTCCGAAGCCGGTCGATGCCGCGCACCTCCTTCTCCGAGAGGACGCAGTCGCTCAGGCTCTTCTCCGTTTCCGCGTCGCAGGCGCGGTCGACCATCTTGCTCATCGCGTCGCGGAAGATGTCGTAGGCGGCCTTGAGAATGAACAGACAGATCACGAGACTTGCGATCGGCTCCATGACCGGATGCCCCAGACGCGCCCCGGCGATGCCGATGAGCGCACCGATCGAGGAGAGCGCGTCGCTGCGGTGATCCCAGGCGCTCGCCATCAGCGAGGCGGAGTTCAGGCGCTTGCCGTAGTGCCGCGTGTACCAGTACATCGCCTCTTTCACGACGATGGATACCGCCGCCGCGACGAGAGCGAGCAGCCCCGGTATGGGCTGCGTGCCGCGGCCCTCGATGCTGTCGAAGGCCTTGTAGCCGATCAGCAGGCCCGTGACGGCCAGCACGACGGCGAGCACGATGGCCGCGACGCATTCAAAGCGCTCGTGGCCGTAGGGATGCTCCTTGTCCGGCGCGCGCACGGAGAGCTTCACGCCGATGATGACGATGATGCTGCTCAGCACGTCGGAGGCCGAGTGCACCGCGTCGCTGATCATCGCGCCGGAGTGCGCGAGCACGCCCGCCAGCAGCTTGAAGAGCGAAAGAACGGCGTTGCCCGCGATGCTCACCAGAGAGACCCGCGTGGCGGTCTTTTCAAAATCCATGTCTGCGGACATGAAGAGATCCCTCCCCGAAAGGATAAAAAAACAACACCCGAACGGAAAGCTCTGTCCCGTGGGTGTGCTCCACTGTCACTGCTCGTGACCCGGCTCCGGGCGCATGGGGCCCCGGCCTGTTCGCCGTTACTCTATCAGAGGAGCGGGCGGTTAGTCAAGCGTAATCGAAAAGGAGAGAAAAACATGCTTTGGAACGCAAAGGGCGGGAGCGTCCGTCTCGACGGTGCGCGCATGGAATACGTCCGCTTCGGCGGCGGGGGGAAGAACCTGATCATCCTGCCCGGTCTCTCGGACGGTCTGGCGAGCGTGAAGGGGAAGGCCCTGCTGCTCGCGCCGCCCTATAAGCGGTTTTTTGAACGATACACCGTCTGGATGTTCAGCCGCCGCGACCCGCTGCGGCCTGGCTTCACGATCCGCGATATGGCGGCGGATCAGGCGGCGGCCCTGCACGCGCTCGGCCTTGAAAAGGCGGCCGTGATGGGCGTGTCGCAGGGCGGCATGATCGCCCAGCTTTTCGCCGCCGAATACGGCGAGATGACCGAGACGCTGATCCTCGCGGTGACGGCGCCCTGCGTGAACGACACGCTCCGCGCGCGCCTCGGAGACTGGATCGGCTTCGCCGAGCGCGGCGATCACAGGGGTCTGATGATCGACACGGCGGAGAACAGCTATTCGGAGGCTCGCCTCAGGAGCTACCGCAGGCTCTACCCGATGCTCGGCGCGGTCGGCAGACCGGAGAGCTATGAGCGCTTTCTCGCCAACGCCCGCGCGTGCCTCGCCTTCGACGCGCGCGGCGAGCTTGGAGGGATCTCCTGCCCGACGCTGATCCTCGGCGGCGAGGAGGACCGGATCGTCGGGGCGGACGCCTCCCGCGCGCTGCACGAGGCCGTCGGCGGCAGCGAGCTGTATCTGTATCCCGGTCTCGGCCACGCCGTCTACGAGGAGGCGAAGGACTTCAACGAACGGGTGTTCTCTTTCCTGGAGGGCTGACATGACAGGCTTGATCAGAAAACACATGGTCTTCTCAGGCGCCGTGCAGGGCGTGGGCTTTCGCTGGCGCGCCCGCCGCGCGGCCGAGGCCCTCGGCGCGACCGGCTGGGTGCGCAACGACGGCTGCGGCACCGTGACGATGGAGATCCAGGGCACGGAGGCGCAGATCGCGGGCGTGATCGCGGCCGTCGAACGCGGGACTTACGTCCGCATCGAGAGCGTCGACGCGCGGTCCCTCCCGCCCGCGGAGAACGAGAGGGGCTTCCGTTACGCGGACTGAGTACCAAACGGGCGATCTTCGGGATCGCCCGTTTGCGCTTCCTTTCATCAAACTGCCCAAGTACATACGGCCGGGAATAGGCAAATCTACGAAAATACCGGCCGGAAAAGAATTGCCGTTGAGCTTTTTCTTCCTTTCTTCTACAATATGAAGCAGAGGGAACGAAGCAGGGAGAGACGCCATCTGACAGGAGGGAAACACATGGCCCACAGACCAAACATACTCAAGCTCGCGACCAAGATCAGCCTCGAAAGCCTGACCTACACGGGCATCACCTACAACGACCCGGAATACAAGGTCCTCGAACCCATCGTGGACGACGACATGTGCCATATCATGCTGCACATGCGTCTCGAGGCCAACCGCACGGCGGAGGAGATCGCCCGCCGCGCAAAGAAGGACGTGGATTTCACGCTCGAGCAGTTGGGCAAGCTCAAGGACGCCGGCGTCTGCCGCAGCCGCATCGTCGACGGCAAGCTCTGCTGGTACTATCCGATCTGGGTGCCCGGCATCATGGAGGGCGTGCTCACCAACCGCGAGAACTGCGAAAAATACCCCGTGCTCGGAGAATGCTTTGAAGAATATACCCGCGTGCGCGTGTCGATGCTGGCACCCTTCCTGGACGCGGGCATGAACCTCGTGCGCGTCGTCCCCGTGCAGAGCGCGATCGAAAACGACAGCCGCAGGGCGAGCTACGACGAGGTCGCCAGGCTCCTCGACGACGCCTGGGCCGTCTCGGTCGGCCCCTGCTCCTGCCGGCGTACCCGCCGCCTGATGGGCGAGGGCTGCGGTCATCTCGAAGAGGACATGTGCATGTACCTCAACGACAACGCCGTCAACTTCTCCGAGACGGGCGCGCACCGCCTGATCTCCAAAGAGGAGGCCTATGAGATACTCAAGCGCGCCGAGGACAACGGCCTCGTGCACGAGCTGAACGTCACCCCCGGCTTCGAGGACACGACGGCGATCTGCAACTGCTGCAGCTGCTCCTGCTTCTCGCTGCGCATCGCCTCGTACTTCCGCGCGCCGGACGCGATCCGCTCGAACTACATCGCGCGGGTGGACAGGGACAAGTGCGTCGCCTGCGGCCAGTGCGTGGAGAACTGCCAGCTCAACGCCGTCAAGCTGGGCATGAAGCTCTGCAGCCGCCCCACCGCGGAGGAGCGCCCCGCCGAAACGCCGCGCAACTCGCTGTGGACGAGCAAATACTACGACCCCGACTTCCGCGTCGACCGCACGAACGTCATGCCCGAGGGCACCGCGCCCTGCAAGGCGGCCTGCCCCGCGCATGTACCGGTGCAGGGCTATATCAAGCTGGCCTCCGAAGGCCGCTTCGACGAGGCGCTCGAGCTCATCCGCAAGGAGCTGCCCTTCCCGGCGGTCTGCGGCCGCATCTGCAACAAGAAGTGCGAGGAGGCCTGCACCCGCGCCGCGATGGACGCCCCCGTCGCCATCGACGAGATCAAGCGCTTCATCGCGGAAAAGGAGCTCTCCGGCGAAGCGCATTACGTGCCGAGGATGGTCAACCAAATCGGCCGGCCCTATCCGGAAAAGATCGCCGTCATCGGCGCGGGCCCCGCGGGACTGAGCTGTGCGTACTATCTCGCGCTCAAGGGCTATCCCGTCACCGTGTTTGAAAAGGAAGAGCAGCTCGGCGGCATGCTCACGCTGGGCATCCCCTCGTTCCGACTGGAGAAGGACGTCATCAGGGCCGAGATCGACGTGCTGCGCGAGCTGGGCGTGGAATTCAAAACCGGCGTCGAGGTCGGGAAGGACGTGACGCTCGAGAGCCTGCGCGCCGACGGCTACAAGGCCTTCTATCTCGCGGTCGGCGCCTCGCAGGGCGCGAAGCTCTCGATCCCGGGCGAGGAGCTTGCGGGCGTTTCCACCGGTATCGACTTCCTGCGCCGCGTCAACCGCGGCGAGCGGCCGGAGATCGGGGACAGGGTAGCGGTCATCGGCGGCGGCAACGTCGCGATGGACGTGGCGCGCGCTGCCGTCCGCCTCGGCGCTGCCGTCACCGTGTATTACCGCCGCGGCGAAGCCGAGATGCCCGCCGACCGCGACGAGCTGGAGGAGGCGAAAGCAGAAGGCGTTGCCTTCCGTTTCCTCTGCGCGCCCGTCGAGCTCTGCGGCGATGGCCGGGTCTCCGAGCTGAAGATAGAAAAGATGACGCTCGGCGAGCCGGATGAAAAGGGCCGCCGCAGCGTCAGCGGCGCCGGCGAATTCGAGAGCGTCCCCGTCACGGCGGTGCTCAGCGCCACCGGGCAGCGGGTCGAGCTCGGCGGCATCGGCGTGCCGGCGGGGAAGAGGGGCGCCGTCGAGGCAGACCCCGTCACCTGCCAGACCGCCGTGCCGGACGTGTTCGCGGGCGGCGACGTCGTCACCGGGCCGCAGTTCGTCATCGACGCCATCGCCGCCGGCAAGGAGGCCGCGGTGTCGATCCACCGCTTCGTGCACGAGGGCCAGACGCTGACGCTCGGCCGCGACCGGCGCGACTACAGGCCCTTCGACAGGGCCGCGGCGCAGATCACGCCCGGCGGCTTCGACAGCGCGCCGCGGCAGAAGCCCGCGCGCGTCTCCGGCGAGGAGGCGAAGAGCAGCTTCAACGATCTGCGCGCGGGCTTCACCGCCGAGCAAATGCAGGCCGAATGCGCCCGCTGCCTCGGCTGCGGCACGGCGGTCGTGGACGAGTACATGTGCGTCGGCTGCGGCGTGTGCACGACCAAGTGCAAATTCGACGCGATCCGCCTGGAAAAGATCCACGATGCGGACAACCAGACCTATTTCCGCACGCTGGGACGTGTGGTGAAGAACGTGCCGAAGATCGGTCTGAACGTCGTAAAGAAGCACATCGGAAAGGTCGGCGGAAAGGATGCATGAGATCGGGCTGCTCCGCCAGCTCGTGCGGACGGTCACGGACTTCGCCGCGGAAAACGGCGTCAGCGAGATCCGCGAGGTGGTCGTTGACTGCGGCGAGCTCTCGCTCGTGATCCCGGAATACCTCAGCGAGCTCTATCCCGTGGCGGCGAAGGACAGCCTTCTGCAGGACGCAAAGCTGACGATCAACGTGATCCCCGGTCTCGCGGAGTGCGACGACTGCGACGAGATCTTCAACGTGATCGAACACAAGGGCTACTGTCCCGGCTGCGGCAGCTTCAACAAGACCGTGCTGAGCGGGAAGGATTTCACGATCCGCGAGATCATCGTGCCCGAGGAGGGATAAAAAGGTGCAGCCGTGGGAACGCGGCTGCATCTTTTTGTTTTCCTTTCCCGGGAAATGTGCTATAATCCTTTCGAGAAAACGAAACGGAGGGGAAACCATGGACATTCGCGACGAGCTGGAGCTGCAGGACTGCCCCTTCTGCGGCGGAGCGGGCCTGCTGGAGGAGGAGAACGGCTGGTGCTGGTATGTGATGTGTCTCGACTGCGGCGCACAGACCGCTCACTTTGAATACAAAACGCCCGAAAAGCGCGCCGAGGCGGCGCGCAGCGCGGCGCACATCTGGAACATCGGCAAGGTCGTGCGCGGCGACATCGGCGAATAAAGCGCGTGAAGGGGCGGCGTTTTCCGCCCCTTCGCTTTTTTCTTGCGCTTTTTGCGTGAAAATGGTAAAGTATCCCTATCCGAAAGAACGGAGATGATCCTGCATATGGATGAAAAGACCAAGCGCAGAAATCTGATCATGTTCCCCCTCGGCACCGTGGGGCGCGACATGGTCTATTCTCTTGTCACCAACTTTCTGCTCACCTTCGTGCTCTTCACGCGTTCGCTCACGGCAGCCCAGCTCTCGGCCATCACGGCGATCATGGTCGGCGCGCGCATCTTCGACGCGCTCAACGACCCGATCATGGGCAACATCATCGAGCGCACGCGCACGAAATGGGGCAAGTTCAAGCCCTGGATCCTCATCGGCATGTTCTCCACCTCGGCGGTGATCTACGCCGCCTTCAATACCGGGCTGCAGGGCTGGAGCTTCGTGTGGTTCTTCGGCGTGATCTACTTCCTCTACAGCATCACCTACACGATGGGCGACATCTCCTACTGGGGCATGATCCCGGCGCTGAGCTCCGACGGCGACGCGCGCAACACCTTCACCGCGCGCACCACGCTCTTCGCGGGCATCGGCGGCACCGCGGCCAGCATCTTCATCCCGATGCTGACCACCGGCGCGAACGCCATCGGCGGCAGCACCAGCATCGCCTACGGCCGCATCGCGCTGGCGATCGCCTTCCTCGCGCCGGCGTTTCTGTGCTTCGTGCTCTTCGGCGTAAAGGAGAACCGGGCCTACAACGACGAGCCCGTGCCCCCGGTCAGCTTCAAAAAGATCTGGAGCACGATCACCGGCAACGACCAGCTGCTGTGGATCGCGCTGATCTTCCTCGTGCACGAGATCGGCAACGGCGTGGTCATGTCCGGCATCGGCTCGACCTACATCTATTTCGAGTTCGGCTATGAGGGCGGGCTCTACTCGCTCTTCACCACCGTGGGCATGTCCGTCACGGCCCTGCTGATGATCTTCTATCCGGCCATCTCCCGCAAGCTGCCGCGCAAGCGGCTCATGGGGGTGCTGATGAAGGTCGCGCTCGCGGGCTATGTGCTGATGATCGGCCCCGCGCTCGCGCTGCGGGCCGGGACGGTGATGCTCGGCGGCATGGATCTGAAGTTCCTGCTCATCACGATCGGCTACATGCTGGCCAACTTCGGCCAGTACGGCTTCTACCTGATCCTGATGATCTCCGTCATCAACACGGTGGAATACAACGAATATCTCCACGGCACGCGCGACGAGGGCATCATCACCTCGCTGCGTCCCTTCCTGACCAAGCTCGCCTCGGCGCTGACGGTCGTGATCGCCTCGGGCACCTATCTGCTCACGGGCGTGACGCACTACACCAACGAGATATCCACGCTCGAAAACGCGGCCGCTTCGGGCAGCATCACCGAGGCGGAGAAGCTCTCCGCGATCCACGAGCTGCTGCGCGGCGTATCCCACGGCCAGTCGCTGGGCCTGCTGCTGGTCATGACGGTGCTGCCCTGCGCGCTGATGGTCGCGAGCTATTTCATGTACCTCAGGCGCTACAAGCTTGACGAGCCGGAATATGACCGCATCTGCGAGGAGCTGAGCGCCCGCCGCGCTCAGAAAAAGGCATGAGCTTCACGGGAGGCGTTCTGCGCCTTGCGGCGCCGCCGCCGAAGCTCGAGCGGTATGACAGATATCTCTTCCTCGGCCCGCACCCCGACGACATCGAGATCGGGGCCGGGGCCACGGCGGCCAGGCTCGCCGCCGCGGGCAAACAGGTGACCTTCCTCATCTGCACGGACGGCCGCTACGGGCTTGAGAACGCCCCCGCGGGCACTGCGCCCGAATGGCTTGTCGAGTGGCGAAAGGCCGAGGCCGTCGCCTCGGCGAAGGCGCTGGGCGTGGAGGACGTGCGCTTCCTCGGGCTCTGCGACGGAGGCTTTTACGACTGTGACGAGCTGCGGCGGGGCGTGGCGCGCGTGATGGGCGAGACGAAGGCGCAGGTCGTCTTCGCCCCGGACCCCGACGTCACGAGCGAGTGCCACGTCGACCACCGCCGCGTGGGAGAGTGCGCGAAGCAGCTCGCTTTCTTCGCCCCCTTCGCGCAGATCATGGCGCGCTGCGGCGCCGAGAGCGCGCCGGTGGAGGCGCTGGCCTTCTACATGACGGCGCGGCCCAACCGCTTCGTCGAGACCCGCGGGCTGCTGCAGCGGCAGCTTGAGGCGATCTTCGACTGCCACCGCAGCCAGTTCCCGGCGGGCTGCGGCGAGGCGAAGAGCATCGCGCTCTATCTGCGCCTGCGCTCGGCGGACTTCGGCCTTCGCGCGCTCTGCGGCGCGGCCGAGGGCTTCCGCGTGCTCGGACGGACGCAGATGCACTGCTTGCCCGAAGCGGGACGATAACAGCCCTTTCCCCGGGAAACGGATCCCGTCCCGACAAAATTCGATCAACAGCACCCGAATACGCCGCAAAACGGCTTTTCGGGTGCATTTTTTCGCTCAGAGCGCGATCTGTTCTGTCAAAATCCGTTGACGCGGAGGAAAAGAAATGTTATTATTTAATGTAATGTATTATGGGTTGTTATACGAATAAAACGTTCGGCAGCAGCCCAAACCCAGCGGCAGTCAAAGAAAACGAAACAAAGACGCAAAAAACAGCCGCTTGTTGACGGTCTTGTTGACGCTGCGCGTGATATGGTATGACCGAGTATGGATAACTGCCCGGTTTTCCGGGCGCGCGTGCTTGAAACGATACAGTTGCCTGACCGATAGAGGATGAGGAGGCAAGCATGATGAAAAGAAATACCGTAGGAAAGAGGCTGCTGTCCCTGCTGCTGATCGTGATGATCCTGATGGGGAACTGCTCGCAGGCCTTTGCGGATACCGCCGCACCCGCCGCCGAGCCCGGCGAGGCCGGGGAGAGCGCGGCCGTACAGCCGAATACGGAGGAAAAGGACAGGGAGGAGACGGACGAGGACCCGGCTCCGGAGCTGTCCCCGGATGCTGTTGCCTTCGAAGAGGAAGAAAAGGATGACGCGGCGGAGGAGCCGGAGAACGCGGGAGCCGGAAACGAAGCCGATGAGGAATATGAGCCCGAAAACGCGGGCGCCGGGGCTGAGAGCTCCGAAAAGGAGACCGACGAGGCCGAAGGACCCGCGGCGGAGCAGGGAGAAGAGGAACCGTCCGAAGAGGAGGACGGGGAAACAGCAAAGCCCGAAGAGAAGAGCGAGGAAGAGAAAGCGTCCGAAGAAGAGGACGAGGAGATAAAAGAGCCCGAAGAGAAGGCCGAGAAAGAGTCGGAGCCTGAAGAAAAGGCCGAAGAGCCGACGGAGCCCGAAGAAAAGGCCGAAGAGCCGACGGAGCCCGAAGAAAAGGCCGAAGGGCCGACGGAGCCCGGAGAAAAGGACGAAGAGCCGACGGAGCCCGGAGAAAAGGACGAAGAGCCGACGGAGCCTGAAGAAAAGGCCGAAGAAGAGGCAGAGCCCGAAAAGAAAGACGAGGAACCGGCGGAGCCCGAAGAGAAAGACGAAGAGACAGAAGAGCCTGAAAAGAAGGACGAGGAGAAAGAAACGTCCGCAGGCAAGGACGAGGAGATCAAGGAACCCGAGGAAAAGGAAGAGGATAAGAAAGCGTCTGCAAGCAAGGACGAGGAGATAAAAGAACCCGAGAAGAAGGACGAGGAAAAGAAAGCAGACGAGGAAAAGAAAGTGTCCGAAGAAACGGACGGGGAAAAGAAAGCCCCCGCCGAGAACGCGGAAGAAGATAATACCGACGCCAGGAAAGCTCCCGATGCGGACGACCCGGACGCGGAGACTGACGACGAAGAAGAGGATGAAGAGACCAGAGAGGGCATAAGCTGGCCCGAAGAATACGGAACGCCCGTCGACGACGAGATCAAATACGCCAACGACAACCAGAACGTCGTCTGGCAGGAGTTCACCAACGGCGACGAGGACGTCCTGGTTTTCCGCGTCCTGGATCCGAGCCTCGGCGGCTCGGCCTGCGCGATCACGAAGTCCTTCCGCCGTGAAGAGGGACTGCCCGGCCGCGTCACGAAGATCATCCTCGAAGAGGGGATCACCGGCGTCGGCTGGACCGAAAATCCGGGCGTGTATTCCGGAGCGCAGGGGGTAGACACCTTCCAGGCCTATACAAGTCTCAGGACAGTCGTGCCCTGCTCCTCTCTCAGACAGATCGGCTGGAGCGCCTTCCGCCAGTGCAGCGCGCTGTCGAGCTTCAACTTTGCGGCCTGCCCCAATCTCGAGCTGATCAACAACCAGGCCTTCAACCCCACGACCAGCATGGGGACCGTCGATCTGTCCGGCTGTTCCTCGCTGCGCTATATCGGAGCGAGCGCGTTCAGCCAGGGAGACAGTTTCAACGCCAATTATAAGATCACGCTGCCCGCCGGCGGCGGGGCGATCTCTTTCATCGGTCAGTCTGCGTTCAGAAGCACGGGGATCGAGACCGTCGATCTGAGCGGGACGAGCCTGTCCGCGATCGCGAACGATACGTTCCGCAACTGCGGTGCGCTGACGGAGATCGTGTTTCCCGAGACGCTCACCGAGATCAAAAACACGGCCTTCCGGAGCTGCGGCGCGCTGACGTCCGTCAGCCTCCCCGATTCGCTCACGACGCTCGGCACAGGCGCGTTTGAAGGCTGCGGCGCGCTGGAGAGCGTCAGCTTCTCCGATTCGCTTACAGAGATCGGCAAACAGGCTTTCAAAAACTGCCGCTCGCTCACGAGCGTCAGTTTTCCCGATTCGCTGACGAGCATTCTGGAAACGGCCTTCGAAAACTGCACGGCGCTTGAAAGCGTGACCTTCCCGAAAAACCTGAGCAGGCTGGCGAACAGCGCGTTCAGCAGATGCAGCGGGATCAGGGAGCTGACGTGGAACGTCGAACAGTTCAATGACGGTCTGAACGGAAACGAGTTTACTTCTGCCAACGGTTTCAGACTGACGATCGGTTCCGGCGTCAGGAAACTGCCCAAAAACTTCTTCAAGGCCGCGAGCAAGGCCGGCGAGGTCTTTTTTGAAGGCGGCGGCGCGCCGGGCCATGTCATCGCGATGACGTCGAATACTACCCAGGCGGCCGGCGTCCCCATGATCGAAAGCATTAAGAACAACTGCTACGTGGACGAGTACGGCGCGGTCTACGAGCTCATAGACGGCACGGCTCAGCTTGCCTATTTCTCTCCCTACGAGATCGCCGACTACACCGTGCCGGCCTCGATCACCGCGCCGGACGGCACGGGCTATCCGGTGACAACCGTCGCGCCTTCCGCCTTTACCAGGGCTCCGGCGCTTCAGACGGTCCGCTTCGAGAACGCCGCGCAGATCGCCTCGATCGGCGCAAGCGCCTTTGAGGGCGTCGCGACGCTGACAAAGGTGTTCTCCGGCGAAGAGGAGACCACCACCGTCGAAGGGGCTATTGCATTTTTCGGTGAAAACGTCGTCGGGGAGAACGCCTTCCGCAAGACCGGGCTGGGCTATGCGGTAAAGGTCGTCTACCTTGTCGAAGCGCCCGAGACGATCGGCGACAGCGTACTCCAGACCCTGCCCGAGGTGGACGGCGAGAGCGAGATAGAAGGGCTCATCAGCAGCGAGCGACATTCCCTCCAGGATCTGACCGAACGGATCTGTCAGTCGATCCGCAACAACCAGCATTTCCCGTTCTACACTTACATCTTCAAAGGCTGGCTTGCCGAGGACGGTGAGATCTACGCCCCCGGTACGGAGCTGCTTCTCTCTGCGGTCAATCAGGACGATACGGACGGCGTCGTCACTTTCCGGGCCGTGTGGTGCGGCCGCTGGAGCAGCGGCAAGGGCACTCCCTCCGCCAACTTCTCGCTGGTGAAAAGCGCCAAAACAGCCGCGGACTGCATCGCTTCCGGCACGATCCCGCCCGAGGACCACTCGTACTATACGCCGACGCTCGGCGGCTCGATCATTTGCGCGGTCGGGGAAAACGGACTGATCTATCCCGACGAGCTCCGCGCTCCTTCCGGCAGCAGCAACAGAAACGTGGGAACCATCTACGAAAACTATATCGCCGACGCGCCGGCCGCGGGCAGGTACATGATGATCTCCTACCTCGGCTCCTCGATCTCGAGCGCCGACAGCGCGGTCAGAAGCCTTGCCTCGGACGGGTATTATACGGACGACTCCGAATCCGGCCCCGTCACCTGGAAGCTCTACATGCTCCCGGACGTGCTTGGTCTTCTCAGAGAGAAGGTCGAAAACGGCGAGACCACCGTCAGGGATGAAAGCGGAGCCGTGATCCCGGCGGCGGACCTCACGCCGGAGAACTATTCCATCCTCTGGTTCCAGGTCAAGTACCAGGCCAGCAGCGGAGACGGCTGGAATATCAACGGCACGCTCGCCAGCCACTACACCGTCGAATTCGACCCGAACGGCGGTGAGGGCGTGATGGACGAACTGCCGATGATCTTCGGCGTTGAAAAGGAACTGAGCGAAAACGCCTTCACGCGCGAGGGCTATATCTTTACCGGCTGGAACACGGCCGAGGACGGCAGCGGCACGTCCTATTCCGACAGACAGAATGTGAAAAACCTCCGCAAGGGGATCGGCAGCGTGACGCTCTACGCCCAATGGATGCAGCTTGTCGAAGTGTCGGTCGCCGCCACGGAAAGCAGCGTTCCCTATGACGGGACCGAGCAGAGCAATTCCGACTGGAGCCTGACCTTCAAGGTAGGCGGCGAGGTCGTTTCCGCGCTGCCCGAGGGGATCTCCGTCACGGTCACCTGCAACGACACCGCAGCGGAAGAGCCCTATTCCATCGCGGCCTCCGGCACCGACGCCGGAACCTATACCGCCGCGATCACCGCCGCGCTTTCGGGCGAAGCCGAGGGCTACGCGGTCAGCACCGAGACCTCAAGCGCGACTCTCTCCTTGACGATCAATCCGAAGGCCGTGACGGTCACGGCGCAGGATCATGAATTCACGTACAACGGTACGGCTCAGAGCTGGCCGCAGTATTCGGTTGCCGGCCTTGTCGGCAGCGACGCGATCAGCGCGGTGGTGACGGGGAGCATTACCTTCCCGAGCGAGAGCCCGGTTGTGAATGTGCTCGAGAGCTATGAGTTCACGTCTGGCGACGCGGACAACTACGCCGTTACCCCGGTGAACGGCCAGCTGACGATGACGAACGCCTCGGTGGCGATCACGATCACGGCGGCGTCCGACGGAAAGCCTTATGACGGCACGGCGCTGACAAACACGACTGTCACGGTCACGGAGGGCTCGCTGCTGGACGGCGACACCCTCGTTGCGACGGCCACGGGCAGCGCGACGAACGTAGCCGACACGGCAGAGGGGAACAACCCGGTCGCGGACGGCTGGAAGATCATGCACGGCACGGAGGACGTGACGGCGAACTATGTGATCACGCCCGCCGCCGGCACGCTGACGATCAATCCGAAGGCCGTGGCGGTCACGGCGCAGGATCATGAATTCACGTACAACGGTACGGCTCAGAGCTGGCCGGAGTACTCAGTTTCGGGCCTTGTCGGCAGCGACGCGATCAGCGCGGTGGTGACGGGGAGCATTACCTTCCCGAGCGAGAGCCCGGTT
>JAFRDM010000039.1 GCA_017403885.1 Oscillospiraceae bacterium | reverse complement strand
AGCCATGACAAAAGAGGAGCTGATCCACGAACTCATCAAAGCGCGAATCACCGAGGCGAGACTAAAAAAAGGATACGAAGTGAAGGGGGATGGTACGGTCGTTCTATACGACAGCAAGAATACCAAGTAATCATGGAGCTGGACGTGTCGGAGGTCACGGTCAAGGAATGGATCTCTATTCTGGAAAAGAGCGGCGTCGTCTATATCCTCAAGCCCTACAAGGCCAGTGTGCTGAAGCGGGCGGTCAAGACGCCCAAGCTGTACTTCCGCGACACCGGCCTGTGCTGCTACCTCACCCGCTGGCTGACGCCCGACACCTTGAAAAACGGCGCGATGGCCGGCGCCATATTCGAGACCTTTGTCATTAACGAGATTTTGAAGTCCTATTCCAACGAGGGCCTGGACTACGACTTCGACGTGTACTACTACAACGGCAGGGATAAGAAAAAGAAGGGCGAAAACGGCAGGACAGTCGAGGTGGAGGGCGAGATCGACCTGATCATTCAGGAAAACGGCATCCTGTACCCCATCGAGATCAAAATGTCCACTATGCCCAAAGCGGCCATGGCCTCGGAGTTCGACGTGCTGGACGGCATTCCCGACAAAAAACGCGGCATGGGCGCGATTATCTGTCTGATCGATCGCAAGCTGTATTTGCGAGAAAACCTCGTTGCCCTGCCCTTGGAATACCTGTAAAACGTACCCGCGCAGCGGTCCCGAATCCGGAATCGCTGCACGAGATTATTTTGTTTATGCCAGCCATTGAGAGTAGGGCGAAATAGACGGGCTTTGGGCCGCTGTTTCGCCCTGTGTCACAGGGTTTTTGGGGTGAGGGGGGGGACGACAATGTAACAACAAGTGGATAGAGAAAAACAGGCTTGTGTTTTTGAAGATTTCGTTGTATAATGCTAAAAAGGGGATGATAAAATGTCATATAGTACTCTCTTTGAGCTTAATTCTAACGACTTAGCCTCTGAGGCTGAAGTGGAAACACGCCTGCTCGCTAAGTTGTTTTCAGACCTTGGGTATCCGGATAGAAATATCATTCCCAAAAAGCATATAAAGCCCCTAAAAATCCATGATGGCAGAACCTCCTCTATGAAAGAAGTGGATTTCCTATTAGCTGATTCAAGCGGGAATCCGCGTATTGTCGTCGAGGCTAAAGATCCAAACATTAATATTCTTGATGCGTGGGGACAAGCGGCAAGTTATGCTTTAAGCTACAATCGTGATAAACTATCTGATAATCAAAAGATAAAGTGGCTTTTAATCTCAAATGGGCATGTTACAGGGCTTTTCCCTCATGATAGTATTACCCCCATTGTTACTCTACAATTATCTGATTTCGCAAGTGGAACCCCTCCGTATGTAACCTTGCGAACATACATCAAATATGGCGCAGTTACCGAAAAGAAAAAAACAACTCTGGCTTTTGAATCGCTCCCTCCTCAAAGGTTGAACCTGTTGTTTGCAGAGTCACACAATTTGGTTTGGAAAAAGGAAAAGCTTGCGCCTGCTGATGCATTTTTCGAGTTTTGCAAGTTTATTTTTATCAAAATACAAGAGGATAAAAAACGCGAGTCTTTACCGCCTGAGACAGAATCCTACATGATCCCATTAACCGAGGACTGGCTTAAGGCGCAAAGCACAACCAGCAATCATCCTGTTAGAGACATCCTTTTCAAAAACCTTCATGATGAGCTAGAAGAGGCGATTCACACAAAACATAAACGCCGTATCTTTGAGAAAAATGAGACTCTACGACTCTCTGCCTCCACCTGTTCAGATTTAATAAAAAAATTCCAAACAGTGAATCTTAGTTCTATTGATGAAGATTTGAATGGCCGAATGTTTGAGGTGTTCTTAGCTGCATCAATTAGGGGAAAAGACTTAGGACAGTTTTTCACGCCGAGACCTGTCGTGGACTTCATGACTCGCGTTGCGCTACGAAACGTTGATATAAAAAAACCGCCAAAAGTTCTTGATGCTTGTTGTGGAACCGCAGGATTTCTAATTGAAGTGATGGCTTATCTTACTGGGCGCCTGAGAAATGACACTCGATTAACTGACGTCGAGAGAGATAAAATTCGAAAGGAAATATGCGAAGAGTGCCTTTATGGAGTAGAAGCGAACGAAAGAGTTGCCAGAATTGCCAGAATCAACATGTATTTACATGGTGATGGTGGTTCACATATTTATAATGGTGATGGACTAGATATTGACCTTCAGGTTACCCCGGATATGACACCTGAGCAGAAAGAAGAAGTTCTTGAGTTTAAAGAGCGTATCGTCCCAGGGACGTTTAATCTTATATTGACAAATCCTCCATTTAGCATGAACTATTCAGCTTCAAATGAAGATGAAAAGCGCATTCTGAAACAACACAGCTTAACAAGCGAAGAATCATCTGCTAAATCCAGTATCTTATTTTTAAACAGATATTTTGAGTTGCTTGCCGATGATGGTGAAATGTTGATTGTTTTAGATGATACTGTTATCAACGGAAAAACCTATGAAAGAGTTCGCGAATGGATATTAGATAAATTTATTATCCTGGGAGTTCATTCTCTTCCCTTTAATGCTTTTTTCAAGGCTAAGGCAAATATAAAAACTTCTATTCTTCATCTTCGTAAAAAGAAAAGCGCTAACGAACACCAAAACGCTGTGTTCATGTCGATTTCAAATAATATTGGTCATGACAACTCATTACGAGATACTCCCTTTCGTAATAATCTAACAGAAACACTTATCGCTTATCTTGAATGGCAGAGGACGGGCATCCTTAATCCGGTTAATAGAGACAATGCCGATAAGGCCGAAAACCTTGAGTGTCCACAACAATACTGGCTTACCGACGCAAAAGAGATAACCACAGAAAGATTCGATGCTTTTTTCTATTGTCCAGATCTAAAAAAGACACTAAAAACGATAGAGCAAGCCGGTAATGAACAAAAAGTCAATGTTGTCAGAGGAGCCTCATTAACTCGGAGAGAAAAGCTTAAAACGGCTGAAAAAGCATTAATGAAAGAAAAGGGAGGACTGTTCCGATACATTGAAATAGGTGATGTAACACAATATGGCTTGATTACCAAATATGTTGAAGGGCTTTTCGAAGACCTTCCAACTCGCGGCGAGTATCAAATTCACACGGGAGACATTCTTTTGGCGTTAAATAACAGCTCCCGGGGAACAGTTGTTCTTGTTCCTCCTGAATTCGATAATGCAATTTGTACATCCGGTTTTTTAGTGATTGTCCCTGCAAATGAAGATGAAGGTCTTTTATTGTGGTACACCTTACGAAGTGAGTTGTGCCGTAAGCAAATATACTATTTAGCTCAAACAGCAAGTCAGCCTGAGTTGAAAATTGAGGCATGGAACAAATACTTTCTTATTCCTATGCCAACCGGGAGTGATCGAAAAAGAGCGTTACAAAAAGCCAAAGAATTCTACAGCTATTTAGCAAAACTAACGGATGTAGATTTGTACCGTTTTAGTTTAAACGATCAATCTCCGTCTGTTTAATCATCATTCCATCATGCAAAGGATATAGCTAATACCCTGCGGAATCTTAATACCCTGCGGAATCTATTTCACTATTCGGTATTGGTTGTTTCGGCTGAACTAACATAAAACGCACGGTGATTGGGTCTCAATCATCGTGCGTTTTTCGGATTGGCGGAGGGTGCAGGATTCGAACCCGCGTGAGCTTTCGCTCTAACGGTTTTCAAGCCAAGTAGTTTGTTTGGACTTGAGAGGACCATGTTGGAATAGAGTGGAGCCAACAAGAACAAAAAAGGCAATAAACATAGAAATATCAACGGGAAACGCCTTTTTGAGACGTTTCCCGTTTTCCTCTTGCCACATGCGGGCAAGAATAAGTATATGCGGTGCAACAATGAACTCACAGATGAAAGAGCTCCCCGTGCGTGATGCCGCTTTCATTGAAGGCGTCCACGCGCACGAAAAGTTCTTGCCCTTTTATGATACCGCCGATCCGTTTCCTGTCAAGGCCGTTTCCCATCACGAGATAGCTGTGATAGAGCTTGTCCGGCCGATGGCCCCAGAGGATGTTATAGCCCAGCGTGTCGGCGTCTTCTTCTGCCGAAACAAGGAAATCCAGATCCCCGAGCCGCTCTGTCCGCACCTTCGGGCGGGGCGG
The DNA here is from genome assembly GCA_017403885.1 of Oscillospiraceae bacterium. Taxonomy (GTDB): domain Bacteria; phylum Bacillota; class Clostridia; order Oscillospirales; family Oscillospiraceae; genus Limivicinus. The sequence goes on along the minus strand of JAFRDM010000039.1, from coordinate 14,459 downwards.
CTTTTCGCTCTTTCCTCTGCCGAAGACACGCAGCCCGGAGACGCAGGGGGTCGCCCCATAGGGGAGCGCGCGGACGGTGAGCCGAATATAGCGGGTCAGGACACCCTGCTCAAAGCTGACAAAGTCATGGCACAGATCGGTCTCCGCCTCCCAGTTGTCCTTCCCGCATTGCCAGTGCAAGCCGTCGGAGGAGAGCTCCAGCCGCCACTGCGTCGCACCGCCGCCCGCCACGTCGATGAAGCGGAGCGTGTCCGGCGTCTGGACGTATTCTCCCGGGCAGGCCGGCAGCATCTCGGGATCGTCGGCGAGATTGATCTGGACGGCATGGACGTCCATCTCCTCGCCCAGATCGACGCAGAGCCATTCTCCCGGCTTGGCCGACATCGCTTTCCAGAAGGTCTGCACCCTTTCGTCCACGGCGTTTTCCGCGCCGTGTCCCTCCGCGCAGGAAGAGGCGTACGTGCGCTTGGCATGGCTCAGCGGCATCCATTCCGGCTCCGCCCAGGGGTCGGCGCGCAGAGCGTCGAGATCCATCGGCCAGTCGCCGTAGCGCTGGTTGCAGAACAGCTCCCCGTCCGCGTCAAAGCCCGCGGGCCACAGACCCACCCGGCGTTCGAAGATATGACAGACGCCGATCTGCATGCTGGCACAGTGCCACCAGCTTCCGCTTTTGTCTTCCAGCGTCGAGCCGTGGCCCGCGCCGGTGATGAAACCGCCCGGCTTGTAGGAATAGGGGTTGTTTTCCGCCGGCCGGAAGGGGCCGAGCGGGCTGTCGCCCACATAGACCCCGTCGGCGTAAATGTTCAGCTCCGTACCGGGGCAGCCGTATTGGAGATAGTATTTTCCCTCGTGCTTCGTCATCCAGGGGCCCTCGATGTAGGGCATCCCGGCAAAGGTGGCCCGGATGACCGGGAGCGTCTCCGGCGGGATCTGCGCCACGTTTTCTCCGCATTTGCGCAGATAGTCCTCGAACAGCGCGTCGATCTCATCCTCGGTTTTCGGCCGCTCGCTGTGATCTTCTCCGAAGCGCTCGAAGCCGTGCTCATAGGGATTTCCAAAAATCAGTTCCTTTCGCTCGCCGATCGGCTTCAAGCTGACTGGGTCGAGCTCCGTGCCCCAGATGGGCGTGGAGTTGGAGCAGCCCCAGTAAAAATACAGACGGCCGTCGTCATCCCGGAAGAGGTTCGGATCCCAGTATTCGCGCTCTCCCTTGATCTCCTCGTAAGGGCCGTTCAGCGGGTCCTTTGTGCGGAAAAAGTTGCAGGGCGTCCCGCGGTTGGAGGCGGTGAAATACAGCCAGTCTCCCGCTACCGTCACATCGGGGGCATAGTCGTAGATCGGCATGTTTTCGGGCAGCGGGTGGTTTTCCCAATGGGCCAGATCGTCCGACACCCAGACGCAGCCGCTCATGGAGGAGAAAATATAGTACCGGCCCTTGAACAGCACCAGTGAAGGGTCTGCCGCCTCCCGGTAGACCGACAGGCGATAGTTGATGCGGGGATCCTTGGTAAAAGAGTATTTGTACGATGCGTTGACCGGATTGCAGCAGGTCTTCATGGTTCTACCTCCGTCTGCGCCGTCATGGCGCGTGTTTTCCCGTCGATCCAGGCGTCCCTCGTTACGGTGAAGGAGCCGGACAGACGGCTGTCCTCGGAAGACGCGCCGATGCGGAAATCAAACGCGCCCTTCTCGATCTTCCATTTCATCTCCCCGTCCAAAAACGCGAGCTGCGAGGGCCGCAGCGTGAAGCGGACGGTCTTCGCCTCTCCCGCGTTCAGGTGCACCCGGCAGAAGCCGGCAAGCTCCTGCACCGGACGGGTGCGGCTGGCAAAACGGTCGGAAACGTAGAGCTGCACGACCTCGTCGCCCGCGCGCTCTCCGATGTTGGCGAGGCGCACACTGATAATCAGCTCCTCGTCGGGCGCAAGCTCCGATTTTGAGAACAAAAGGTCAGAATAGGCAAAACTCGTATAGCTCAAGCCAAAGCCGAAGGGGTAGCGCGGCAGGTGCGGGCAATCCACGTAGTCGGGAAAGCCGATACTCTCGGCCTGATGCCATGCAGAGCCGTGGGGATGGTTGTAGTACACGGGGATCTGCCCCGCGTGATAGGCCACCGAGACCGGAAGCCGTCCGCCAGGATTAAGCTCGCCCAGCAGCACGTCCGCCACGGCCTGCGCGCCGCATTCGGCGGGGCTCCAGCACTCTAAAATTGCGTTCAGGCACTCGTCCGCTGCGTCGCTGGAGATGGGCCGCCCATCAAAATGGACGCCGATCAGCGACTTGCCGAGTTTCGCCGCCGCACGAATAAAGGCGTCCTGGCAGGGCGGCAGGTTGATGCTCGTCGCGTCCACACCCTCGCCCATCGTGGCCAGCGAGCAGGTGCCGTGCTTGCCGCCGAGGGTCAGCAGGATCGCGTCTGCGCTCTCGCAAAGACGCAGCGCATCCGCAAAGCCGCTCTGATCCGCCCCGGCCACGGGGTAGCCGGGCGAGAACACGATCTCCGTATCGCTCATGCGCTCGCGCAGCTCCTGCAGAAGACTGCGGCAGCCCGGCTTCTGACGGCGCAGGATCGCGTCGAATTCCTCGCCCTCGTCCGACTGGACGCTCGTGCCGGAGATCAGCCGCATCGCGATGCAGGAATCGGCCGCGCCCTCCACGCCAGCAATGGAGTTTCGAGCCGCGAGGGTCGACTCCGCCATACTCATAAAGGTATAGCCTCCGAAGAGCATCCGCGGCGCGTCGGCGTGAGGACCGATGACCACGAGGCGGCGGATCGTCTTTTTCAGAGGCAGCGCCCCGTCGTTTTTCAGCAGCACCAGCGACTCCCGGGCGCTTTGCAGCGACAGCTCCCGATCCTCCGCACGGCCGAACGCGACATGCAGCACCTCGTCCTGCAGGGCGAAGGGATGCTCGAAAAGTCCCATGCGGAACTTTTCCGTCAGCACCCGCAGCACGGCGCGGTCGACGAGCTTCATGTCAACCTCTCCGTGCTCGATCATCGCCTTCAGTTCTTCCCCGTAGCCCGACGGAGAAGGCATTTCCACGTCCATACCCGCCTCGAGCGCCATCGCGCCCGCCTCTCCCAGCGTCTCGCCGATGCGGTCGGTCTCGTGGGCGTTATGGATGCCGCCGTAGTCGCTGACCGTGAGGCCCTCAAAGCCCAGCTCCTTCCGCAGAAGTCCGGTCAAAAGTGTCTTGGAAACCGAGGCGGGCTCGCCATCAAGGGAGCAGTAGCAGGGCATGACGCCGCGGAGGCCGGCCTGAATGGCCGCCTGGAAGGGTTTGGCATAGACCTCCCGCAGCAGGCGCGGCGGCGTGTCGCTGTGACTGCCGTGGATGCCGCCCTGCGAATTGTGGAAGGCCAGAAAATGCTTGGCAACGCAAGCGGGATGAAGCCCGTCCGTCTCTGTGCTTTGGGCGCCTCTGACATAGGCGGCTCCCAGCACCGCGGCCAAACATGGATCCTCGCCGTAGCTCTCGCCCTGCCGACCCATGCGCGGATCGCGAGTGACATCCAGCACCGGGGCCAAGATGTGTCCGATGCCGACGGCCGACTCCTGACGGGCGACGGCCCGGGCAAGGCGCTCCTCCAGCGCCGGATCGAAGGACGCGCCGCGGGCGATCCCTGCGGGCAGGCTGATACCCTCCTGCACCATGGCGCCGCAGAGTCCCTCCATGTGGAAGATGGCGGGGATGCGGTGCGGGCTGTTCGCCATGACGATCTCCTGCACGCGGCGCTGCCAGGCGGCGGCATCAATCAGGGTCTCGATCCGCCTCAGCTCCAACGTGCTGACTTCGCCGATGCCCACCGGGGTCTGAGAAGCGATCCAGTCGAAGTCCAGATACTTCTCGTTCAAAGAGAAAACACTGTTGATCTGAGAGAGCTTTTCGTCCAGACTCAGCTCATCCAAAAGCGCCTGCGCCCGCTGCTCCGGGCGCAGTGTTTCATTATTCCATGTATTCAAATTCATAGCTTCCGCTTCCCATCGTATGTTCTTCGCCGTTCGGCAATTTCACGTCGCAGGTCGCTCCGAAAGGAACGGTGACGGACAGGCGGAAGGCGCCGTCCGCTTTTTCCCAGCGGGTTTTGATCATACCGAAGGGGCACTTGTGTTCGCACTCCGCCCAGCTCAGAGCGCCGCCGGGGATGGGCTTCACCGCAAAGCGGCGATAGCCCGGCTCGATCGCTTCAAGCCCGCAGATCCGGCGATAAAAGAAGTCTCCGACCGCGCCGTATGCATAGTGATTGAGCGAGGATTCCTGAATGGTGCCGTCCTCGTGCACGCTGTGCCAGTTCTCCCACATGGTGGTTGCGCCGCGGCGCACCTGATAGAGCCAGGAGGGGTTACTGTCCTGCAGCAGCAGCTCGTAGCCCTCTTCCTCCAGACCGTTGTCGCTGAGCGCGAAGAGCAGGAAGGGCGTAGCGGTGAAGCCTGTGTTCAGATGGATCCCGGCTTCCTTAACGAGCGCCCACAGGCGCTCCGCCATCACCTTGCGCTCGTCTCCCTCGGCCAGGCCGAAGGCCAGCGCCAGCACGTAGGCGCTCTGGAATTCTTCCTTCATGCGTCCCTTGCCGTCCGTGAACGCTTTGCGGAAAGCCGCACGCACCTTCTCCGCGAGTGCGGCATAGCGGCGGCTATCCTTGTCTTTGCCAAGGATCGCGGCGATCTCGCTCATGAGGCGACAGGAGCGGAAGAAATAGGCCGTGCCCACCCAGGGGCCCTTCTTCAGCCAGTCCGGCACGCTGCCGTAGGGCGCGCACCAGTCGCCGAACTGGAAGGGCAGCTTGAGGATATAGGGCGAACCGTGGATCGGTAGACTCAGCGCCGCCCAGCGCTTCACGTCCGCCATGTATTTTTTCATGCTGGGATATTGGCGGGCAAGCAGGCTCTTATCCCCGTTCGCACGGTAGAGCGCCCAAGGGACGAGGATGCAGCTGTCACCCCAGCAGGAGGTGGTCATCGTGGGCGTAACGCCCTTGCGGGCAGGCACGACAAAGGGGATCGCCCCTGTCGCGGTCTGCTCGCTGGCGAGATCCCGAAGCCACTTTTCGAGGAAGCGGCTCATCTCGAAGTTGAAGCAGGCCGTGGGAGAGAACAGCGCGATATCGCCCGTCCAGCCCTGCCGCTCGTCACGCTGCGGGCAGTCGGTCGGGATATCCACAAAGTTGTCCCGCCCGCTCCACGAAAGGTTGCTCTGGAGCTGATTCAGATCCTTGTTGGAGCAGCGGAAGGAACCGACGGTCTCCAGATCGGAATAGACCGCGATTGCCTTGATCTCAAGGTTTTCCTTCTCGACCCCGCGGATGCCTACATAGCGAAAGCCCATATACGTAAAGCGTGGGGAGTATTCCTGCTCGCCCTCGCGGCAGATATAGCGCAGCTCCTGCTTGGCGCTGCGGAGGTTCTGCACGTAGAGCTCGCCGTTTTCCAAGGCCTCGGCATGGCGGAAGACGAGCTTTTGCCCGGCCTTGCCCGTGAGCTGGAAGGACACGACGCCCGCAATGTTCTGCCCGAAGTCGCAGATCAGCTCGCCGGAGGGCGCCTCCGTCCAGGCGACAGGCTCCAAGACCTCATGGGCGGTGACGGGCAGCCCATACCGCACGGACAGCTTCGGCTTGATGCGCAGCTTTTCCACAGCGGCGGAGCGCCAGTTCGCGGCTTTCATCTCGATTCGCGCGTCGTAGACCTCGCCGTCGAAGAAGTCGGCAAAGCGCCAGGGGCCGTCCTCCGTGACTTCCCAGCGCGCATCCGAGCCGAGAATGTCCCTCTGCCCGTCGGCATAGTCTAAGCGCAGCTCGCACAGCAGGGCCTGCCGGTCGGCGGAGAGTTTGGACTTGGATTTGGTCGTGTCGTCCACGTGCGTCGTACGCCCGATGGCCCAGCCTCCCACGACCACGGCAAGCAGCTCATGCTCGCCCGCGGGGAGGTCATGGATCTCATGGATCGTATACTGCAGATCGGCCTCATAATTGGTGAAGCCGGGGGCGAAATAGTCGTCGTTCAGGCGCTTTCCGTCCAGATAGATGTCGTAAACGCCCAGTGCCGTTGTGAAAACACGCAGCGTTTTGACCGCTTCGCGCGCTGTAAAGCGGCGGCGGAAGCACATCGGTGCCGGGGAATTCGGGCTTTCCACCTGAAAAGCCGGGTCGCTGATCCACGCGCCTTCCCACGGCAGGGCGAGACGGCCGGTGGAAAAGGCGGTCTTCTCGCGGGCGGTCTGACCGGCGTCGTCAGCGGCCTCGATCTCCACCGTGTACTCGGTCAGGGGCTCCAGCGCCGGACCGCCGTAGATGATATTCCGTTGATCCTCGATCTCCGCTTCCCAGCCGTTTACCCGGATATGGGCAGACCGGAGAGAACACTCTCTCCGGTCGCTTTTGAGGGAAAAGGAGAATCGGGTCTGTTTGTTATCGGTCATGACCGGCGCAAGCGAATGCTCCACGCGGATCTCCTGGATTTCAAACATACCGATCCCTCCCGTATAAGGTTTTACTCTTCGGACTTGTTCGCTCTGCGATTTTCAATCTCTTTGCGGAGCTGGGGCAGCTTTTCTTCCAAATCAAAGCCGCGGAAGAGGAAGAACATCAGAATGTTGATGACCAGCGGCAGATAGTTGGAGAAGCCGAAGATCGACATCCGCATGGAGGGGCTGGCTACGGCCAGAGAGGCGTCGTAGGAGCCGAGGATGAGGAACAGGCTCAGCAGCAGAGAGCCGAGACCGCTGCCGACCTTGTTGCCGAAGCCGATGGCCCCGCCGGACATGGCGACCAGCTTCTTGTCGTACTTCCACTCGTTGTAGTCTACCGCCATCGCCAGCAGCACGCCGTAGAGGCACATCAGCGGGATCTGCACAAAGCTGCCCAGCAGGCTTGTGACGGCGTACATGATGAAGTTGGAGGGCGCGAAGCAGCGGATGCCGGCAAAGAGCGCCGCACCGAGGCAGCCGAAGGAGACAGTTCTTGTGACGCCCAGCTTGTTGATGATGGGCTTGGAGAGGACAAAGCCGAGGATCGTCGCCCCGAAGCCCATGCCGCCGATGATGGCGACCAGGTTGTCGTTGCCGAAGATCCATTTGCAGTAGTAGGTGCCGGAGGAAGCCGCGACGGCATTCGTGATGGCCGTGATCAGGTTGAACAGGAGTACGATGACCCAGTATTTGTTGCGGAAGAGCATGCCCATGGCCGGGCCAAAGGGGACGGGTTCCTCCTCCGCCTGCACGGGCGTGCCGTTTTCGCCCTCTTCCTCGCGGGTAAAGGCGGCCTTGTGGCCGTTGTTCCAGCAGAGCAGGAACAGCAGCAGCACGAAGACGCCGAGGACGACGCCGTATTTGATCCAGGCGCTCTGATTGCCGCCGAGCATATTGGTCACGGGGATCGTGAGAATGGCGATCAGCATGCCCGCGCCGTAGTTGCCCACCGCGCGGAACACGCCCATGCTGGCGCGTTCGCTGTTGGATCTCGTGCGGACCACCATGACGGCGGAGAAAGGCGTCGCAATCATCGTGTAGATAAAGGCCGTGAGCAGGAGGTTCGTCACGAGGGCATAGGCGATCTGAACGCCGTTGTCCGCGTTCGCGGGAATCATGAACAGCAGCGCCACGATGGCGGCGGCCGGAACAGCGAGGGCAATCATCCAGCGGAAGTACTTCTTGTTGCCGCCGCGGGAATGGTCCACGATGTTGCCGAAAATGACGTCGGTAAAGGCGTCGAGGATCTTGGAGATCGCCATGACCACGCCGACGGAGCCGACGGCCATACCGACCTTGTCGGTGTAGAAATACTGGAGTTGGCCGACCAGGTTTGCCATGATGCCCAGGGCCAGCTGTCCGCTCATATCACTGAGGTAATCTCTTGTTCTCATGGTGAGCTTGACGCCCTCGGCGTCGTACTCTTTTTTCACTCGTGCCATGTTTCTTCCTCCCGTTTCGTTTTGATTATATCATGTTCTCGCTTACTGTGACTCTATTGTATCGGTTTTTCTCCCGGATTGATTGCGAAATCCTGCCCGAAATTGTAAGATCGCGTCAAAGTGTCACGATGACTTGATGGGTTTTCCCGTCCCGGAAATCCGGCAGGAGCGTTCCGTCCAGCTTCTTTCCGTCCACGCTCAGGCCCGGCTCTCCCGTCCGACGATAGACGATCCGATAGTCCGCGCCGCGAAACGCCGGGTCATCTCGACTTTGTCCCAGTCGGAGGGGAAGGCAGGCTCGACACGCAGGCCCTCATAGTCCCGCTTCACGCCGAGGATGCCCTCGTAGAGGCAGCGCAGGCTCCAGGCCGAGGTGCCGGTCGTCCAGCTCTGATAGGAGCGGCCGTAGTATTTCGGGTGCGTCGCATAGCAGTTTGTAAAGACGTAGGGCTCCGCGCCGGACTGAGACGAGGGATTGTACTCGCTGTCCGGCATGAGTTTTTTCATTGTCCGCAGCGCGTCGTCCCCGCGTCCCAGCTCACAGTCCATCAGCAGCTTGAATGCGCTGGCGTGGCAGTAGACGCCGCCGTTTTCAAAGAGGCCCGGCAGCATGCCGGACATGCGGCCGACCATGCGGTCATAGTCCGTATACGGCGGATCGTTCAGCGGGAAGCCGAAGTCCCGCTCCATGCCGTCCACCGCTTCGAGCACAGCGTCCAGTCGATCCGCCGGAACGATGCCGGCCAGCACCGCCCAGGTCTGTGCGTTGAGATAGATCTTGCTGCCTTTGCTGTCTTTGGAACCGATGTTCTCTGTCGGAGCCAGCGCTCGGCAATACCAGCCGCCGTCCCAGGCGGCGCGGTTGACTGCCTCCGCCATTTCGGCGTACGCCCCGCGGCAAAAGGCCGCGTAGTCCCTGTCACCCAGCCAGTCGGACAGGGCGGCCAGCTCCCGCAGCGCGAGGCAGAACTGCTCGGAGAGCATGACGGACTCCGCTTTTTCCTCCGGCGGGATGTTCAGCGCGTCGTTCCAGTCGGCGAAGAAGATGCGCACCAGGCCGTTCCTTCCGCGGTCATCGAGCAGCCGCGAAACAGCAGCTTTGACATGCTCCAGAACTGGTGCCTCGCCGCCGTCCTGCCATGCGACGGGCAACTCGAGGATCGATTTGTCTCCAGCCTCCTTGATCAGCTCGCACACCGCCCAGATGATCCAGAAGGGCTGGTCGGAATAGCGGGTGTCGTCGTAGGGGTACCAGGTCAGCACCGCGTGCCCGTCTCGGAACTGATGGCGCAGGCATTCGAGGATCTCTTCCTTTGCCTTCTCGGGGCGGTAGTTCAGGAGCGCCACGGCGATCTGCAGATTGTCCCGCACGCCCTTCTTGCCGACGATGCAGAAATCCACCTGCTTCTTGATCCAGAGATTCAGGATGGAATCGATCTTTTCGTCCGGCGTGTGCGCCGAGAGCGTGTCATACTTTTCCCGGTAGTGCGCCTCGGCCCGGCGCAGCTCCTCTGTCTGCGCGTCCGCGTCGGTGTAATGCCGGGCAGCTTTCACGGCGTTTTCCGCGCTGTCCGTCACGCCGAAAACAAGGCGGATCTCCTTCCGCTCGCCGGGCAGCAGCGTGACCATGTGCTGCAGCACCGCGCCGGGGATGAACAGTGCGCCGTCGGAATTCGAACAGTTCTCGCCCTCGACGAGCCGCTTCGGCCGCTGGTAGAGCGCGGTGGAAGCGGCGTCCGTCTCTGTGCGGGTGTTGAGGCTGCCGCAGAAGGCGGTCAGATCGCCGTCATAAGCGACACAAGGCTCCGAAGAAGCCAGATACCCGTTGTAGCGCGCGTGCGGCGCAAAGGGATGCGCGCCATGGCAGAAAATGCCGTTTAGGGCAGAATCAAAGTGCGTCTCAATGCTGCGGTACATCTCGTAATAGCGCGGATGAGAAAAGCCGTCCAGCGAGAAGCTGACCGCGGGGAACACGTGCAGGAGCTTCGCCTCCTCGCCGCGGTTCTCGAGCCACAGCGTCCAGCACTCCGCCGTCTCATCGAGGGGCACAAAGATGCGCCATTCGGCATGGACGCCGCTTTTCTCGCTCTGCAGGCTGCTGTGCCCGATGGCATGGGTGCAGCGGTAGTTGGAAACCTTCTCGTTCAAAGGACCCATGCCGATGTTCCAGCAGTCGCCGTTCTGCCCGTCGCGCAGATAGACGAAACGGGCCGCGTCCCGGTTGAGCATGCACATATCGGCTTTTTCATTCAGGTAATAGCTCCGCCCGTGCCCGGTCTGAGAGATCTGCGCGCAATAGCCCAGCTCGTTCCAGAGATAATTGTACCAATAGCGCGGCGTTTCCGGATCGTGGAGCACGCAGGCCTCGCCGTCAGGGCTGAATTCATACAGGGCCATGCCGAGCGGCCCATTCTCTTTTCTCATAGTCAGTCCTCAATGGAAAGATGATACTGTACGCCGGGCAGATCGCCAAGCATGTTGAAGACGACACAGTCTCCACGCTTCTCGCCCTTGATCTCGCCGAGCCTGCGGCCCACGGGATCGAGCACGGTAAGCCGGGCGCTCTTTGCCTTGACGGAGAGGCTGCCCTCCATCGTCTCGGCATAGAGCTTGCCGTCCATGCGCACCATCGTAAACTGAAGGCCGGGCATCAGCTCCGGGCCGGGATTGAAGCTCTGCGCGTCTGTGCCGCTCGTCCCGATGGCGGTGAGCAGATAATCCTTCGCGCCGTCCAGCCGGTCGCTGTCCATGGGCAGCAGGGCCAGGCTGATCCGCTCGTTGGCGGCCTTGACCGTGACCTTGTCGGAGAGCATGGTCTCCTCCTCCGGCGCGCCGCTGAAGTAGCCGCAGCCCTCGCTGCGGATCGAAAAGCGGGCGTGCTCGGGATCGAAGCAGATCTCGCCGGTGTCGGAGATGAGTTTGCCGTCCACATAGCCGGTCCCTGCTTCCCACACGCCCCACTCCTTTATGGCGGTATCCAGCAGAGCGGCAAACTCGCGGTAATCGCCGTAATGCGCGGTCTCCGCGATGTTGTCAAAGACGAGGTTCTGCGCGCTGAGATGCACGCCGCTCTGCAACTCGCGGCTGTCTTTGGCCGCGTCCTTCAGGCGGTTCTCCTCAAGATAGCGGCGCATCGGATCACGGTAAGGAGACCAGGCATAGTAGACCGCGTGCTCAGCTTGACTCAGATCGCCGCCGTTGAGGAAACCCGCGTTCACGGCCACTGCGGCGTCTCCGCCGTAGGTCTCTCCCTCTTCCAGAAAGACGTTGCGCAGCGCCGTCACATAGGGCAGAAAGCACATGGGCATGGTGTTGAAATTCGGCAGCGTTTTCCGGTCGTTTGGCGTATAGACCACGTCGGCTCGATTCTTCGCCGGGGAGACGAGCCCCTTGAGAAAGACGCTGGCCATGAAGCCCCACTGGCAGATCAGCGCGGGATCGTTGTAGGAGTCGAAAATGGTAAGGACCTCATCGGCGGGCTCGTCGTCCGGACGCTCGGAGGTGTTGTAGTTGTAGAGGATCAGACCATCCCAGTCGTTGAGGCAGGCGTAGGCGATCGTGTGGACAAAGGCCGTGGAGTGGAAGGGATGGAGCGCGTACTCGTTCCACTCAGAGAGCATGAAGGGTTTTCCGCCCACAATGGCGACGGAGGCAAGACTCACAAGCGTCGTGCCCATGGCGCCGATCCCGCGCTGCACGGTCAGCGGATTGGTGCTGACGTATTCCGTGGGGCCGTAGACCATGTAGGTGTCGTTCTGCACCGGCAGGAGCGGGTGGTTGAAGTAGCAGTTGTTCTCCATCAGATCGCCGTCCGTGTGCCCGTAGACATCCGCGGCTCCGGCCATCAGGTTGCTGGCCACGATGGGGGCTTTCACGCCAAGGGAGCGCAGGTAATCTTTCATTTCCTGATAGAAGCAGCGGTTCACCTGCGCGCCGAACTCCATCCAATCCGCGTAGCGGGCGGGACCTTCGGGCGCGTCCCACTGTCCCATGGGCTCGCCCACCGACTGATAAAAGCCGCCCTCGACGCCGCGCATGCCCTGCGCCGGGTCCTCATCCTCGCCCAGCGCGCAGACGCCCTCGAAGGTCCAGGCTTCCTTGAGCTTCTCGCGCGTCTCGTACTTCATCAGCAGGAAGTCCCCGAAGCGCTTCGCCACTTCGTCGCGATAGTGATTCATCTCCTCGCCCTGATCCGCGCCGACATTGCCCTTGATGGCGCTTTCCTCGTTGTTGATCTGCACGGTCATAACCGCGGGATCGTCCTTCATGGCAAGCCCGGTGTAAGGATTGACGTGGCAGAGCAGCTCGCGGGCGTACTCCTTCTGCAGCTCGATCAGCCGTTTGTTGTACATCGGGTAGCGCTTCATACAGGAAGGGACAGCGCCGGGGTATTCCAGCTTGTCGTCCTCGAGGAAGGCGCGGGCCACGATCAGGTCGATGTGCAGATAGATGCCCTTCTCCTTGAGCTTGGCAAAGAGGTAGTCGAAACGGTCCAGCCCCTCCGGGTGGAAGAGGCGGCTCGTGCCCTTGTCGTAGTCGAGAAGCGGGGCTTCCCGGCAGCTTGACCAATTGCCCGCTCCGTCACCGAGGGGCGCGTCGGCGGCATGGAGGCGGATGACGTTCACGCCCATGCTGGCAAAACGCCCGGCCAGCTTCTCAGCGTCCTCGTGGCTCGGCGTGTTGGAGCGCGTGGCGATGTTGAAGCCCAGGAAGCGGACGCGTTGCCCGTTTTCAAAGAAAAAGTGGCCGTCTTTCACCCGGACGAAGCCGTGCTTGCCGGCTGGCGCGTCCAGCAGGTGGGAGAAGTTCAGAACGCCGCGGTTGGGCTCGGTGGGGCTGATTCGGATATGCTGTTTCATAGGGCACCTCCAAAATACGATTTCTGAGCTTACTGTACCAAAAGCCGCGCTAAGAAGATTGCGATATCCTGCTCAGTATTGTAAATTTGCGCTTGTTCTTTCTCTCGCGTGTATTTATAATGATAAGCGGAGGTGAGGATATGGATTACCTCGCTTTTTGTAAAAAGCTCTATGCCGCGACCGGGATCCCCGTGACCCTTTATCGGGACGGGCACGTGCAGTATTCCTCGCTGGCGGATCTTCTGGAGATCACGCCCGAAGACGCCTGGGTCATTTACGAGCCGACGCGCAATCCAGAATTCAGCGCCATCAACCCGAATCTGGAATACGGGCATGTCCGCGTGGAAGGGACGGGCCATGATATCTTCCTCGGCCCGGTCTTTACCGAGGCCGTGACCGAAGATCTGGTGCGCGAATATTTCGAGGACGCAAAAACGCCCCCCGAGCATCGGGAGGCGGTAGCGGAGCTGCTGTACGGGATCCCGATCCGAAGCCATCCGCAATTTGTGCGCTATCTGCTGTTCCTGCATCTGTGCCTCAACAACAAGGAAGCCGACGTTACGGAATTCTACGGGGAGGAAGAGCAGACGGCCTCGGCGCGCTCCTCGCGGATCCTGGAGGGCGCCATCGAGGCCAAGGAGAACGAGGACAAACGAAATTCCTATCCTTTTGAAAAGGAGCTGTATCACCACATCCGGCAGGGGGACGTCTCCCGGCTGAAGCGTTTTTTGGAGCAGACGTCCACGTTTCCCTCTGAGGGAAAAACCGCACGCAGCCCCCTGCGCCACGCGAAGAACACATTCATCGGCATTGCAGCCAAGATCGTTGTGTCCGCCGCGATCCCCTGCGGGGTCGACCCCGATCGCGCGTATCAGCTCAGCGACCTCTATATGATGGAGTGCGAGCAGATGCAGTCCATCGAGGAGGTACACCGCCTCCAGTACATCATGCTGATGGATTTCTGCCAGCGCTGCGGCGCGGCGCAGCTGCCCCAAGGCGTGTCCGAGGAGGTCTTCCGCTGCATGAACTATATCCAAAGCCACACCAACGCGTCCATCGGCGTTGAAGAGGTGGCGGAACAGATCCACCGCAGCAGCTCGTATCTGATGCGCCGCTTCAAGGCGGAGCTTGGCATGAGCGTGGGCGAATACATCACCAAATGCAAGCTGGAGGAGGCCTGCGACCTGCTGACCTACGGCAATCGCTCTCTTGCCGAGATCAGCGCCTACCTCGGCTATTCCAGCCAGAGCTATTTCCAGAATGTGTTCAAAAAGCAGTACGGGCTGACGCCGATGCAGTACAGGAAGGAAAATTGGAAAACAATTAAATCCTCCGGTCGGTTTACATAATGTGTTTTCTCCGCTTCATATCATCTCAGGGGGATAATAAGCACATTCCCATTTGTAGAATATAATGGACAAAAAGCGGCATGGATTACAATAATCCGTGCCGCTTTATTATTTCAACTATTCTTTTTGAAAGGGGAAAACGCAATGAATCCTTCCGAATTATACCTCTCCGTACTGGCAAGCTTTCCGGATGTCCTGACTGTGGAAGAATTAAGTAAAGCGCTCCATGTCAGCACCAAAACAGCTTATCGGCTGGTACGGGAAAACAAGATACGGTTTATAAAAATCGGCCGATCTTATCGGATTCCCAAAGCCCATCTTCTTACATATCTAAAGCTGGT